>DATFOS010000086.1:0-26952 GCA_035265325.1 Acidimicrobiales bacterium | reverse complement strand
CGTGGGAGGACCGCCTCGCCGCCGCCGCGCGGGCCTGGCACGAGTGGGTCCCGTCCCAGCGCCCCGGGCTCGCCCGTGTCGCCGCCGACGGGCCGGTGGCGCCCGATGACCCACTGGCCATCTGGCGCTCCTTCCCCGTGGGCGACTTGGCCGAGATCGTGCTGCTCGACACGCGCATCGACGGGCGCGACGAGCACGCCGACCAGGAGGGATCCCCCGGGCTCGACGCCGCCGAGCGGGCCATGCTCGGCGACGACCAGCGGCGTTGGGCGCACGAGCGGGTGCGCGACACGAGCCGTCCCTGGTCACTAATGGTGACCGCCGTCGTGCTCAACCGCATGCAGCTGCCTATCCCCGTGGGCGAGACGGTCAACGAGCTCATGCCGAGCGGGTACGCCATCGTCGACGACGCGGCCATCTGCACCGACGAGTGGGACGGCTACCCCGCCGAGCGCGCCCGGCTCGTCGCCGCCCTGGGCGACCGCCGCCGGGCGGGGGCGGGGACCGTCGTCCTGTCGGGCGACGTCCACTCGGCCTGGGCGTTCGAGGGGCCGTGCGACGACGAGGGCGAGCCGGTGGCGGTCGAGTTCGTGGCGCCCTGCGTGACGTCGACGCCGATGGGCGCCCAGCTGCCCCGGGGCTGGCGCAAGCTGGCCGGCGAGCTGGCCGGCGAGCTGGCCGAGGCCCGCTGGTTCGAGCTGGAGCATCGCGGGTTCGTGATCCTCGACGTCGACGCCGAGCGGGTCCGGGCCGACTGGTACACGGTCGACATCGGCGAGCGCCACGCCCGCCCCGAGCCGGCCGCCTCGTGGGTGACGCGGCTCGACACGCCCGGCCGGCTCGAGGAGGTCCAGGTCGTCGGCCGCCCCGACGCCCCCGAGGCCCCCGCCCCGGCCCCGACCGACGCCCCGGTCCACGTGCCCGGGCGGCCCGCCGACGTCACGCCCCCCTCCCGCCGGCGCCGGGGGCGGGCGGGCACGATCGCGGTCACGGCCGTCGCCGCCGGGACGCTCGGCGTGTGGCTCTGGCGCCATCCGCGTCGACGCTGAGCCGACCGTGGTTGGCCCGCGGGCCGGGCTCGCGCCCCGTACAGTGACCACGGCGGAGGGACGGGCCACGGCGGGCCCCGCGGCGAGGTCATCGGCATCGGCACGAGGGGCGCGCCGCGCCCGAGGCGGATCGAACATGAGCGTGAGCGACGGGCAACCGACGACGCAGCCCGGCGGCGGTCGCAACAGCCGGACGGCGGGGGGCGGCCCGGCGGTCCCTCCCGAGGGTGCGGTCGACCCGCCGCCCCGGCGACCCCGTGACCTGACGCCGCGGTCGCTGCGCTTCCGTCCCCGCCGGGCGGTGCGTTGGTACGACCCGGCCGTGCTGCTGGGCTCGCTGGCCCGGTCGGCCATCACCGCCGCGTTCGGGTCGTTCCTCGACAAGCGTGAGCTGCAGGCACAGGCCGGCGGCGAGGGCGCCCACGCCGTACCGCCCGCCGCCGACGGCACCGACGACGACCTGTGGTTCGACTACGTGGCGGACACGGGTGACGGCTTCGCCGGGACCTACACCGTGGCGTGGACCGTGGCCCAGCCCGCGATCGAGGCGACCACGCCCGACGACGGGACCGTCACGCTGCCCCGGGGCCGGCTCCTCGTCCTCGGCGGTGACGAGTGCTATCCCGCCGCCACGGCCACCGCCTACGAGGACCGCATGGAGGGCCCGTACCGCGCCGCCCTCCCGTGGACGCAGCCGCCCCACCCCGTGCTGGTCGCCCTGCCCGGGAACCACGACTGGTTCGACGGGCTCACGGGGTTCCTGCGCGCGTTCGGCCAGGGCGGCTGGATCGGTGGCTGGGCCACCGTGCAGCGGCGCAGCTACTTCGCCGTCCGCCTGCCGGGCCGCTGGTGGCTGTGGGGCGTCGACATGCGTAACGACACCTACCTCGACGCGCCGCAGCTGGCGTACTTCCGGCGGGTGGCCGAGGAGGAGATGGAGCCGGGCGACCGGCTCGTCGTGGCCGTGCCCCAGCCGTCGTGGGTCGAGGCCGAGGGGGACCCGGCGGCCTACCGCAACCTGGGGTACATCGAGCGCACCATCCTGCGTCCCTGTGGCATCGATCTGCGCCTGCTGCTGGCCGGCGACCAGCACCACTACGCCCGTTACACCGGCACGCCGGCCGGCAGCGACGCCCCGCGCCACCTGGTCACGGCCGGCGGCGGCGGGGCGTTCCTCCACCCCACCCACACACTGCCCCCGACCCTCGACGTCGTCGCCGACCCCGACACAGAGGCCGTCCCCGACCGCTTCGTGCTGACCGGCCCCACCTACCCCGACCGGCGCCGTTCCCGGCTGCTGGCGCTGGCGGCCGTGGGCCTGCCCCTGCGCAACCCCACATTCCTCGTCGCCCCGGCCGCCGTGTACTCGTCGCTGCTGTGGACCGCCCGCTTCGGCCTCCGGGCGCTGGCGCCCGGGGACGACCGGGGCACGGCCGCCTCGCTGGACCGCTCCGGGTGGCGCCGGCTGGCCACCGGGCTCGCCCGCAACCCGACCGCCGGGCTCGGCGTGGGCGGCCTCGTCGTCGCCCTCGGCCTGGCCACCGAGGCCCCGCCGCAGGCGCGGCGCCCGGCGTCCCGCCTGGCCTGGAAGTTCGGCCTCGGCACCGCCCACACCGCCGCCCACGTCGCCGCCGCCCTCGGTGTGGGCATGGCCACCGTCGCCGGCCTACGCCGAACCCGGCTCCACGGCACGCGCGGGTTCGTCCCCGCCGTCGCCGCCGCCGAGGCGCTCGCCGGCGGGGTGGTCGGTTCGCTGCTGATGGGCGGGTTCCTGGCGGCGACGAACGCCGTGCCGGGGCTGCGGGCCAACGCCAACCTCACGTTCGCCGCCGCCCGGCTCGACCGGCACCGCAACCTGCTCCGTATGCACCTGACGCCCGAGGGCGCCCTGGAGGTGCACGTCCTCGGCATCGACCGCGCCGTGCCGCGGCGGCATTGGGTGCCCGACCCCGACGCCGCCGACCCGTCGGGCTCGTGGCTGCGGCCCCGTGACCAAGCGCGCACCCCGGTCGTTCGCCTGGTCGATCGGTTCATCGTCACCTGACGAGGGAAGGACCTGTCCTATGGCCGTCGACACGGAATCCGTGAGCGCGTTGACCGACGACGAACTGGCCCTCGTGGACGCCTGGTGGCGGGCGGCGAACTACCTGTCGGTCGGTCAGATCTACCTGCTGGGCAACCCCCTGCTGCGCGATCCGCTCCAGGTCGAGCACGTGAAGCCGCGCCTGCTCGGGCACTGGGGGACGACGCCGGGCCTCAACCTGCTCTACGCCCACCTCAACCGGGTCATCACGGCCCGCGACCTCGACGTGCTGTTCGTGTGCGGGCCGGGCCACGGCGGGCCGGCGATGGTGGCCAACACGTACCTCGAGGGCAGCTACAGCGAGATCTACCCCGGCATCGCGCAGGACGCCGCCGGCATCGGCGCGCTGTTCCGCCAGTTCTCGTTCCCCGGCGGCATCCCCAGCCACGCCGCCCCGGAGACGCCGGGGTCGATCAACGAGGGCGGCGAGCTGGGCTACGCCCTCGCCCACGCCTTCGGCGCCGTCCTCGACAATCCGGGCCTGGTGGCGGCGTGCGTCATCGGCGACGGCGAGGCCGAGACCGGCGCCCTCGCCACCAGCTGGCACTCCAACAAGCTGCTGGACCCGGTCGTCGACGGTGCCGTCCTGCCGATCCTGCACCTCAACGGGTACAAGATCGCCAACCCGACCGTGCTGGCGCGGATCCCCGAGTCCGAGCTGCGCTCGCTGGTCGAGGGCTACGGCTACGCCATGCACCTCGTGTCCGGCGACGACCCGGCCGACGTGCACCGCCAGATGGCCGCCACGCTCGACACGGTCCTCGACGACATCGACGGCATCCAGCGGGCCGCCCGGGTCGACGGCGACCGGAGCCGGCCCCGCTGGCCGATGATCGTCCTGCGCACGCCCAAGGGATGGACGGGCCCCCACGAGGTCGACGGCAACCTGGTCGAGGGCACGTGGCGCTCGCACCAGGTCCCGCTGGCGGGCCTGGCCGACAACCCGGAGCACCTGCGCCTCCTCGAGGAGTGGATGCGGAGCTACCGGCCGGAGGAGCTGTTCGACGACGACGGGCGCCTCCGTCCCGAGGTGGCCCGCCTGTCGCCGGCCGGCGACCGCCGGATGGGCGCCAACCCGCAGGCCAACGGTGGGCGGCTGCGCAGCGAGCTCGACCTCCCCGACTTCCGGGACTACGCCCAGGACGTGCCGGCGCCGGACGCCACCCGTTCCGAGGCGACGCGCGTGCTCGGCGCCTGGCTGCGCGACGTGATCGTCCGCAACCCCACGACGTTCCGGATCATGGGGCCCGACGAGACCCAGTCCAACCGGCTGGGGGCCGTGTTCGAGGTGACCGACCGGGCGTGGCAGGCCGAGACGTCGGACGGCGACGACCACCTCGCCCCCGGGGGCCGGGTTATGGAGATCCTGTCCGAGCACCTGTGCCAGGGCTGGCTGGAGGGGTACACGCTCACTGGCCGCCACGGCCTGTTCAACTGCTACGAGGCGTTCGTCCACATCGTCGACTCGATGGTGTCTCAGCACGCCAAGTGGCTGAAGGTGACCCGCAAGCTCGCCTGGCGCACGCCCGTCCCGTCCCTCAACTACCTGCTCTCCAGCCACGTCTGGCGGCAGGACCACAACGGCTTCTCGCACCAGGACCCGGGCTTCCTCGACCACGTGGCCAACAAGAAGGCCGAGGTGGTCCGCATCTACCTCCCGCCGGACGCCAACTGCCTGCTGTCGACCTACGACCACTGCCTCCGCAGCCGCGACTACGTGAACGTGGTGGTCGCCGGGAAGAACGAGGCGCCGAACTGGCTGCCGATCGACGCCGCCGTGGCGCACTGCGCGGCGGGCATCGGACGGTGGGCCTTCGCTTCGAACGACGATTCCTCCGAGCCGGACGTCGTGATGGCGTGCTCGGGCGACATCCCCACGCTCGAAGCGCTGGCGGCGGTGTCGATGCTGCGCCAGCACGTGCCCGACCTCCGCATCCGGCTGGTCAACGTGGTCGACCTCATGCGGCTGCAGCCCGAGATCGAACACCCGCACGGCCTGGCCAACCGCGACTTCGACGCCCTGTTCACGACCGACACGCCGGTCGTGTTCGCGTGGCACGGCTACCCGTCGCTCATCCACGAGCTCACGTACCGGCGCACGAACCACCGGAACATCCACGTGCGCGGCTACAAGGAGGAGGGCACGACCACGACGCCGTTCGACATGGTCATGCTCAACGACCTCGACCGCTACGGGCTGGTCATCGACGTGATCGACCGCGTGCCGGGGCTGGCGGCGCGGGCGGCCGGCGCCCGCCAGGCGATGATCGAGGCCCGCCACGCCGCTCGCCTGTACACCCGCGACCACGGCGAGGACATCCCGGAGGTGCGGGACTGGTCCTGGCCGGGCTGACCCCGCCACCGTGAGGGTCCTCGTCGTCAACGCCGGGTCCAGCAGCCTGAAGCTCCGGCTGCTCGACCCGTCCGACCGCGTGGTGGCCACCGCCGACCTGGGCGCCCCGGACGAGCTGGGGACCGACGAGTTGGGCGCCGCCCTATCGGGGCTCGGCGCGTTCGACGCCGTCGGGCACCGGGTCGTCCACGGCGGGACGGACTTCCGTGAGCCCGTCGTGATCGACGACGAGGTGCGGGACCGGATCGCCGGGCTGCGGGCCCTGGCGCCCCTCCACCAGCCGGGGGGCCTGCGCGGGATCGACCTCGTCCGCTCGCTGGCGCCGGACGTGCCGGCCGTGGCCTGCTTCGACACCGCCTTCCACGCCACGCTGCCGCCGGCGGCGTCCACCTACGCCGTGCCGGCCGACTGGCGGGACCGCCTCGGCGTGCGCCGCTACGGCTTCCACGGCCTGTCCCACGCCTACGCCGCCCGCCGGGCGGCCGAGCTGGCGGGCCCGGCCCCCCGGCCGGACGGCGGGCCGCCGCTGCGGGTCGTGTCCTGTCACCTGGGCGCCGGGGCGTCGCTGACGGCGGTGGCCGGCGGTCGTTCCGTCGACACCACCATGGGGTTCACGCCGCTGGAGGGACTGGTCATGGCCACCCGCTCGGGCACGGTCGACCCGGGGGCGATCACCTGGCTCGTCACGGAGGCGGGGCTCGACGCCGCCGCCGTGGCCGACGCACTCGAGCACCGCTCCGGCCTGTCCGCCCTGGCCGGGACGGCCGACATGGCGGAGGTCGTGGCCCGGGCCGAGGACGGCGACGCCGACGCCGCGCTGGCGCTGGACGTGACCGTCCACCGGCTGCGGGCCTCGATCGCGGCGATGGCGGCGGCGATGGGCGGCCTCGACGTGCTCGTGTTCACGGGCGGCGTGGGCGAACGCGCCCCGGCCGTCCGCACCCGCACCGCCGCCGGGCTCGGCTTCCTCGGCCTGGCGGTCGACCCGGACACCGACGCCGCGGCCGAGCCGGACGCCGAGGTCACGGCCGACGGGGCCGCCGTACGGACGTTCGTGGTGGCCGCCCGCGAGGACGTCGAGGTGGCGCGGGGCACGCGCCGGGTCCTGGCCGGATGGCCGGGCTAGCGGACGAGGCCCTCGCGCCAGGCGATGGCGACGGCGGCGGCCCTGTCGTTGACGCCCAGCTTCCGATAGAGGTTGCGGGTATGGGTGCGCACGGTCTCGGGCGACAGGCCCATGCGCAGGGCGGCGTCCCGGGGCGGCAGGCCCTCGCCCAGCAGCGACAGCAGCTCGGCCTCGCGCCGCGTGAGGCCCAGGTGCGCCCCCGGCCACTCCCCCACGTCGATGGCCCGGGCGGCCAGCAGGGCGGCGTCGGTGGCGAGGCGGGGGTCGAGCACGATCTCGCCGTCGTGGAGCCGGCAGATGGCGTCGACGAGCTGCTCGGCGTTCGACGACTTGAGGATGTAGCCCCGCACGCCGACCCGCAGGGCCTGCAGCATGAGGCGCAGGTCGTGGGCGTCGGTGAACACCGCCACGACGAACGGCGGGTCCTGCGCCAGGACCTTCACAGCGGCGTCGATGCCACCCGCCATGCGGGAGAAGGCGTCGATGAGCATGACGTCGGCGGGCGCCTCGGAGTCGACCGCCAACTCGATCTCCGGCTCGCCCGTGGCGGTACCGACCACGACCACCCGCTCCTTGAACGGAGCCAGCAGGGCGCGCAGTCCTTCCACGATGATCGAGTCATCGTTGGCCAGCACGACCTTGACCGGCCGGTCGGACATCCCGCGCTGCTCCCTCACTCGTCGCCTCGGTGCTCCCGTGCCTACCCGCCCTGGGGAGCCGGTAGAACGGGGCACACGAGGAGCAGTTCGCAGTACGTCAGATGGGGTATGTCCCTCTGCACAATGCTCGTGCCAAGATCATCGCCGGCTCCGGCGCCGCCGACGCCATGACCGCGCACGCCCCGGCGCGTGCCCGTCACCCATCATGCCCGCCACCCTGCTGACGACGACAACGTGCCCGTCCCGGTGCACCGGCCCGTCCTGCCCCTCGTCGGCGGGAGACAGCCGATGACCTCGGACGTCGACGCGCCGACACCCGTGCCCTCGCGGCCGGCGGCACCCGCCGTCCCGCCGCCCGGCCGGGCGTCCGCCCCCGGGCCGTGGTCGGGCCCCGGGCCGTCCGGCGGGCCGCTCGACGGCACCAGCCGGCCCGGTGCCGGCCAGGTACCCGACTACGACGCGATCATCCCGCCCATCGAACGGACTACCGGCTGGCGCCTGCTCCTCGTCGAGGACGACGACGGCGACGCCCTCCTCGTGCGGGAGCTCCTCGCCGACGGCCTGCCCGGTGCCGTGATCGAGCGGGTGGCCACGCTGGCCGACGCCGTCGCCCGGGCCGGCGACGTCGAGTGCGTGCTGCTCGACATCGGCCTGCCGGATGCCCACGGCACCCGCGGCGTCGAGGAGATCACCGCCGCCGCGCCCCACACGGCCGTCGTGGTGCTCACCGGCGCCGACAGCGAGCGCCTCGGCGTGGGCGCGGTCATGGCCGGGGCGCAGGACTACCTGATCAAGGGCCGCGTCGACGACCAGCTCCTGGCCCGGTCCGTCCGCTACGCCATCGAGCGCCAGCGGGCCGCCCTGCTCAGCCGCGAGCTGTTCGACGCCGAGCGGCGCCGGGCCGAGAACACGCGGGTGGAGCGGGCGCTGGCGCCGACCCCGGTCATCCGGTCAGACGACGTCACCGTGGCGATCCGCTACCTGGCCCGACGCGAGGGCTCGGAGCTGGGCGGCGACTTCCTCGACGCGGTCGAGGACGCCGACGGCGCCCTCCACGTGCTCATCGGCGACGTGGCGGGCCACGGCCCCGACGAGGCTGCGCTGGCGGTCCGCTTGCGTGGCGCCTGGCGTGCCCTCACGCTCGCCGGCCTCTCCCAGCTCGACGTGGTCGACACGCTCGACCGCTTCATCCGGACGGAGTGGGACACCATCACGTTCGCCACCGTGTGCTCGCTGGTGGTGGCGGCCGACCGGACCACGGCGTCGCTGGTCCTCGCCGGGCACCCGCCGCCCATCGCCGTCGCCGACCGCAGCCGGGTGGTGGGCGACGACCAGTACGGGTCCCTGCTGGGCGTGCTGCCCGAGCCCAAGTGGACGCCGGTGCAGGTCGCCCTCGACCCGAACGCCTCGCTGTTGCTCTACACGGACGGGCTCATCGAGGGCTGGGCGGCTCCCGAGGCTCGCACCCGGTTGGGGGTCCCCGCGCTCCTGCCGATCATCGACGACTTCCACCGGCTGGGCACCACCCCCGACGGCCTGCTCGACGGCCTGTTGGCCGAGGCCCAGCGCCGCAACGGTGGCCCGCTCACCGACGACGTCGCCCTCTGCCTCGTCCAGATCGGTCGCCGTGGGGCCTGACCCCCTCGCCGACAACAACGCCGTGGCGCCCCCCGCCGCCCGCCCGGCACCCCGGCCCACCGGGACACGTGACAACCGCAGGGCGCTGTCGCTCCGGTCGCGCCTGTCGATCCTGCTCGGGATCGTGGCGGCGTACATCGCCGTCATGCTGGCCCTCCAGCTGTTCTTCCAGAACCGGCTGGCCGACGCACGCGACCACCTCATCTTCAATCTCGACCCCGCCACCCAGGCCGTGGGCGACCTGCGGACCGCCGCCCTCGACCAGGAGACGGGCATCCGGGGCTACGCCCTCACCGGCGAGGAGTCCTTCCTCGAGCCCAACGAGCGGGGCGAGGCCGACGCCGACGCCGCACTGGCCGAGCTGCGGTCGCTGCTCGACGACACCCCGTCGCTCCGGGACGAGGTCGGCGACGTCGCACGCCTGCTGCTCGAGTGGCGCGAGGCGGTCGTCGAGCCCACCCTCGACCCCGCCACCGCAGAGGCGGCGACGAGCACCGCCGCGCTCACGGCCGGGCGGGCGCGGTTCGACGACCTGCGCGCCGCCCTCGACGTGCTGGAAGACGCGGTCGACGACGAGCGCCGAGCGGACCTCGACCAGCTCGACCGGTCGTTCACCTTGGTCGTGGTCGTCGTGCTCCTCCAGGTCGCGGGCCTGATCGTCCTGGGCGTGATGATCTTCGTGGCACTGACGCGCCAGGTGGTCCAGCCGCTGGCCCGCCTCGGCGACGACGCCCGGCAGGTCGCCGAGGGCCGGATCGACCACCACGTGGTCGGCCGGGGTGCCCCCGAGCTGGTCCGCCTGGGCGAGGACGTCGAGGCGATGCGCGCCCGTATCGTGGAGGAGCTCGCGCAGCTCAGCGAGGCCCGGGCGGCGCTCGAGCAGCAGACGGCCGAGCTGGTGCGGTCCAACGACGACCTCGAGCAGTTCGCCTACGTGGCGTCGCACGACCTGCAGGAGCCGCTGCGCAAGGTGTCCGGCTTCACCCAGCTGCTCGAACGGCGCTACGGCGCCGGCCTCGACGACCGGGCCAAGGAGTACATCTGGTACGCCAACGACGGCGCCCGCCGGATGCAGGACCTGATCAACGACCTGCTGGCGTTCTCCCGGGTCGGGCGGACGACGGAGGCCTTCGAGGACGTCGACCTCGCCGCGGTCACCGAGGAGGTCCTCGCCGTGTTCGCCGACCGGGTCGAGGCCGAGGACGCCACCGTGAACGTCGGTCCCCTGCCCACCGTGCGGGGCGACCGGCGCCTCCTCGGCCAGGTGATGCAGAACCTCGTCGGCAACGCCCTGAAGTTCCGGCGCCCCGAGGAGCCGCCCGAGGTCGACGTGTCCTGCACCGACGAGGACGGCATGTACACGATCACCGTGGCCGACAACGGCATCGGGATCGCCCCCGAGTACGCCGACCAGATCTTCACGATCTTCAAGCGACTGCACGTGAAGACCGATTACGAGGGCACCGGCATCGGGCTGGCCCTCGCCAAGAAGGTCGTAGAATTCCACGGTGGCCGGATCTGGCTCGACGCCAGCCGGTCGCCGGGCGCCACCTTCCGGTTCTCCCTCCCCCACCGGCCGTCCGGCGACAGTCCGGACGCCGACATCACCACCGAAACGAGCGTGTGATGACGCTGACCGAGACCACCCCCGTCCGGCCGATCGAGGTGCTGCTCGTCGAGGACGACGAGGGTGACGTGCTCATGACCCGCGAGGCGCTGGCGGAGGGCAAGGTCATCAACCGGCTCAACGTCGTCAACGACGGCGTCGAGGTCCTCGAGTACCTGCGCCGCAACGGCAAGTACGCCGAGGCCTCCCGCCCCGACCTGATCCTCCTCGACCTCAACCTGCCCAAGAAGGACGGGCGCCAGGTGCTGGAGGAGGTCAAGGCCGACGACAGCCTGCGCCGCATCCCGGTGATCGTGCTGACCACGTCGGCCGCCGACGAGGACGTGCTCCGCAGCTACGACCTCCACGCCAACGCCTACGTGACCAAGCCGGTCGACTTCGACCGCTTCGTCGAGGTCATCCGGCAGATCGACGACTTCTTCATCTCGGTCGTCCGGCTGCCCCCGTCCTGACCGGGGCGGCGCCGGCGCCGCCGGCCGGGCTCGTCAGGTCAGCCGCCCAGCAGGCGCACCTGCCGCTCGACGGCGGCGGGGATGGCCCTCCGCTCGCGCACGGCCCGCGGGATCCGTCCGGCCGCCTGGCGCAGGGCGCTCCGCTGCACGGGGTCGGTCAGCGCGGCGCGCGCCATGGCCGCCGTCCGGCTCGCCACGACGCCGAGCGGGCGGCGCATCCAGGTCGTCAGCAGGTCGTTCCGGGCGATGAGCGCCCGCCGGGCCTCCGGGGCCCGGGCGGATGACGACGGGTGGTGGTGCGCCACGACGTCGTCCAGGTAGGCCAGGTGCCAGCCGGCGCTGGCCAGGTCGAGGGCGAGCATCTGCTCCTCGCCCATGAAGAAGACGACGTCGCTGAAGCCGCCGGCCGCCAGGAACGCGTCCCGGCGGACCACGGCGGCGCACGCCACGAACCCGAGGACCGGCGGGCCGGGCAGCGGGGCGCCGTCGCCGTTGGCCGCCGGCGGGGGCAGCGGGCTCCGGGCCATCTCCGCGCTCACGGGGTCCAGCCGCTCGTCCGGGCCGACCAGCGTGCGGGCCGCCACCACGGCGAGGCGGGGATGGGTGTCGAAGGCGTCGGCCGCCCGCGCCAGCGCCCCCGGCGCCCACCAGGAGTCGTCGTCGGCGAACGCGACGTAGGGCGTGGTGGCGGCGGCGACCCCCCGGTTGCGGGCCGGCGCGCCGTGGTTGGTCCCGAGGGCGAGGACCGTCACCTCGGGATGCTCGGCGCGCACCGCCTCGGGCCCCCCGTCCGTCGACCCGTTGTCGACCACGATCACGGGCGGGCGCTCGGGCAGGTCGGCGAGGCGGTCCAGCGTGTGGAGCAGCTCGTCGCGGCGGTCGCGGGTGGCGATGACGACGGACACGCGCCCGTCGGACGCGCGCCCGTGGGCCCCGTCGGGCCGGTCCGTCCCGGGCCGGCCCGCGACGGGGTCGTGGTCCCCAGAGGTCGGTGACAGGGTCGGTCCGCCGGGTCAGTCCTGCTTGCGGGATATGGCCTGGCCCAGTTCGTGCTTGGTCATCGACGAGCGGCCCCGGATGCCGAGCTTCTTGGCCCGCGCCATCAGCTCGTCCTTGGTGTGGCCCTCGACGTCGACCCCGCCGGCGGTCTCGCCGCCGTCCCGACCGCCCTTGGCGTGGCTGTCGGAGGGGCCCTTCTTCTTCTTGGGCTCCCAGTGGTCGCCGACCTTCTCGAAGCTGTGCTTCACGGCGGCGAGGGCGGTGCGGTGGGCCCGCTCCTCGCTGTCGTACTGCTCGTGGGCGGCGTCCAGCGTCTCGGTGAACGTGCGCTGGGCCTTGGCGGGCGAGCGCTTCAGCGTGCCGGGGAGGTCTTCCTTCTTCGTCTTCGACGACTTCGTCGGCATGGCTACCTCCTTCACCCGGCGTCTACCCCGGCCGGGTGAGGAGAAACCGCACGCCCGGAGGGTGACCGGTACGCTGGCCCGCCTGCGGAACACCAGGCGGGGACGCAAGGAGGCCCCGGGCCGGGTCGCCGGGGCGCGGCGGGCATGCGCTCGGCGAGCGTCCGCAGGGCGGTCGCCGCCTCCAGGCGAACCACCGGGGCCACCGGGGCGCCGGGGCGGTCATTGCCGACCGGGCGCCGCCCAGTCCGCGCGCCTCCCGGTCACCTCCAGCAGCCGGCGCCGCGTCGCCTCGGCCGAGGCGCCCGGGCCCTCCGGCTCACCGGCCCAGCCGGTGACGACACCGAGCACGGTGGCGGCGAGGCCGGCGTCGAGCCTGTCGTCGATGGCGAGGGCGCGGGCCAGGTCCCACGTGTGGAGGGCGACGTCATAGACGCGCATCTCGAGGAACCGGCCGGCAGGGACGTCGCCGGACACGTGGTGGACCGTGCCGTCCAGCGCGCCCGGACGGCGGAACCGGGGCCGCAGCTCGGCGTACGAGTCGTCGAGGTCGGCGACCGGGTCGTCGCCCACGTGCCGCGTCGCCAGGACTGCGGCGAGGGCGTCGTCGGCCTGTGCCCCGTCGAGGATCAGCGCCCCGAACCGGTTGCCGCCGACGACGTGGGCGACGAGGAAACGCACGTCCCACTCCTCGCAGGGCGTCGGCCGGCCCCAGGCGTCGGCGCCTGCCTGCGCAAGGCGCACCCGGAAGCCGTCGACGGCGATATCGAGTGCGTCGCACAGGTCCATCGCGCCCATCATCGCGGGCACGGCGGCTGAACGAGTGGTAAGGCCTTGTGGCCTGGGGAGGGGGCGCCAGCTGCTCGTGGGTCACCCGGCTGGACATCGGCGGCCGCCCCCTCGGCTCCCCCGCCATTGCCCACGGCACCCTCTACATCGGGGCCGAGGGCGTCCTCCACGCCTACTCACCCCCACCGGCCCGCTTGGGCGGCCGGTCAGGGGGCGAGGCGGGAGAGGGACCACGTGGGCGGGGTCGTGTCGGTGCGGGTGTAGACGAGGCGGTCGTGGAGGCGGTTGGTGCGGCCCTGCCAGAACTCCACGAGGTCGGGCCGCACCCGGAACCCGCCCCAGTTCGGGGGGCGCGGGATCTCCGTGTCGGCGTACCGGGCGTCGAGGGCCGCCCACCGGGCGTCGAGGTCCGCGCGGCCCGGGACCGGCTGGGACTGGGGCGAGGCGGCGGCGCCGAGGCGGCTGCCGCGGGGGCGCGACGCCCAGTAGGCGTCGCTCATCTCGTCGGACACGCGGGTCACCGGGCCCTCGACGATGACCTGGCGGCTGACCGGGTGCCACGAGAACAGCAACGTGGCGTAGGGGTTGGCGGCAAGCTCGCGGCCCTTGCGGCTCTCGTAGTTCGTGTAGAAGACGAAGCCCTCCGGGCCGAGGCCCTTGAGCAGGACCGTGCGGGCCGAGGGACGGCCGTCGGGCGTGGCCGTGGCGACGACCATGGCGTTGGCCTCGCCGACCCCGACCTCCCGCCAGGCGGCGAACCAGGCCGTGAACTGGGCGATCGGGTCGTCGGCGGCGTCGACCTCGTCGAGGCCGGCGTCCTGGTACTCGTGCCGCAGTCCGGCGAGGTCGTCGAGGTCCACGGCCCGGGTCTACCCCAGGCCGCGGACCTCCCGACAAGACCGGTCAGGAGAGGTCGTTCTCCTCGAGCCAGTCGGTGGCGATCGCGTCGGCGTCCTCGCGGTCGACGTCGTAGCGCCGGTTGAGCTCGGTCAGGCCATCGGTGGTGAGGGCGGCCGAGACGTCGTCGAGCACGGTGCTCAGCGAGTCGCCGTACGCGTCGGCGACCTCCTGCGTGGCCACGGGGAACACGTTGTCCGCGGCGAGCATCTGCTGGTCGTCCTCGAGCAGGACCCAGTTGTTCTCCTCGATGCGGCCGTCGGTCGACGTGATCACGCCGACGTCGATTTCGCCCGAGTCGAGCGCGTCGCCCACGACGGCGGCGTCGAGCGGCGTGAAGCTGCCCGACAGGTCGGCGCCGTAGACCTCTTCGAGGCCAGGCAGGCAGAAGGCGTTCTCCTCGCAGTCGGCGAAGCCCCCGAGCACGAGGTCGGAACCATTCTCGGCAAGGTCGGACAGCGTGGTGATGCCGAGCTCCTCCGATGTCTCCTCGGTGACGACGAAGGCATTGGTGTCGACGGCCTCGGACGGCGGGAAGCCGACCAGGCCCCTCTCCTCGAGCAGGGGTTGGAGCATCTCGAACGTCTCGTCGACGTCGCTCGTCGCCTCGCCGGCGAAATCGTTGAGGAACTCGAGCTCGGACGCCACGTAATCGGGCGCCAGGTTCACGTCGCCCGACTCGAAAGCGCCGAAGAGGAGGTCGCGGAAGCCGCCGACCTCGGCGATGTCGGCCTCGAAGCCGGCGCCGTCGAGCGCCTGCCGGTAGATCTCGGCGAGGATCGCCGACTCGCCGAAGTCTTGTGCACCGATGCTGATGGGCGGGCCGTCGGGGGGCGGCTCGGCGGTGGTGGCGCCGCTGCCGTCGTCCGCGCTGGCGTCGTCGGTGGCGGTGTCGTCGTCGTCACCGCCGCAGGCGCCGGCCACGAGTGCCGTGGCGGCGAGGAGGGCCAACATCGCCCTCGTGTGTCGTCTCATGGTCGGTTCGTTTCTCCTAGGGGTTGGATCGGGAGGAGGTGGCCCCCGGCATCAGCGGACGCTCACGCCGGGGGCCGTCGTCGGGAGGACGGGGTCGATCGGAGCCATGGGGTCGGCCGCCACGGTGGCGTCGGCCTGGCGGCCCGGCGTGCGGCGCCACGGGACGGCCCGGCGTTGGGCGAGGGCGAACACGCCGTCGACCAGCAGGGCGAGGGCGGCGACGGTGATGGCCGACGCCAGCAACGGGCCCTTGTTGCTGCGCTGGAAGCCGGTGACGATCAGCGTGCCGAGGTTGCGGTAGCCGACGAGGGCGCCCAGCGTCGCCGTGGCCACCACCTGCACGGCGGAGACCCGCAGGCCCGTGAGGATGAGCGGCAGGGCCACCGGCAGCTCGACCTTGCGGACGAGCTCGCCGGAGCGCATCCCCATGCCCCGGGCGGCCTCGACCGCCTCGGCGGGCACGTCGCGCACGCCGGTGTAGGTGTTGGTGAAGATCGGCGGGACCGCCAGCAGGACCAGCGCCACCATGGTCGGCCAGAACCCGAGGCCGAAGCCCCACCGCAGGGAGAACGGCAGGACGAGGGCAACGATGGCGAAGGACGGGATGGCCCGGCCCACGTTGACGACCCACACCGCCGCCACGCCGCCCCGCTTGAGGTGGCCGAGGACGACGGCGGGCGGGACCGCCACGAGGATGGCGACGAGGATCGCCAGCAGCGACAGCCGCACGTGCGCCCAGAGCAGCGCCGGCAGGCCGTTGCGGCCCGACCAGGCGGCGTCGCTGCCCAGGTAGTCGAGCATGTCGGACCAGGCGTCACCCACGACGGCCCCTCCCCGCCCGGGCCCATGGCGTCACGGCTCGTTCGAGGAGCACGAAGGCCAGGTCGAGCGTCACCGCCAGGGCCACCGACAGGACGGTGCCCACCATGATCGGCGTGGGGAAGTCGCGGGACAGGCCGTTGTCGATCAGGCTGCCGAAGCCGCCCTCGCCGACGAGGGCCGTCACCGTGACCAGGCCGACGGTCGTGACCGTGGCGATGCGGAGGCCGGCGAGGATGGCCGGCGCCGCCAGCGGCAGCTCGACCAGCGCCAGCCGGCGGCGGGGCTCGTAGCCCATGGCGTCGGCGGCCTCGCGCACTGTGGCGTCGACCCCGTCGAGGCCCGCCACGATGTTCCGCAGGAGGATGAGCAGCGTGTAGCTGACCAGCGCCACCTCGGCGGTGACCAGCCCGAGGCCCAGTGCCGGGACGAGCAGGCCGAACAGCGCCAGGCTGGGGATCGAGTAGAGGATGCCGCACAGGCCGGCGAGCGGGCCGTACGTCCAGCGCCAGCGGCGGGCCACGAGCGCCATCGCCGCGGCCAGCGCGAAGCCGAGGCCCACGGCGATCGCCGTGAGCTGGATGTGCTCGGTGAAGGCCTCCCACACGTCGTCGGTGTGGCGGGCGACCCAGTCCCAGTCGACGAGCGGCTCGCCGGACTGGCCCAGCACGCCGGCCCCGCCGCCGGCGGTGGGGAGCGACCCGGCGACCCCGAGCGTCACGCCAGGCCCTCCGCCAGCTCGTCGACCGTGACCATGCCCTTGTAGTGGTCGTCGTCGTCGAGGACGGCGGCCACCCGGGTCTGCGAGGTGACGATGAGGTCGAGCGCCGCCTTGAGCGTCGTGCCGCCCCGGACGACCGAGCGGAACGGCCGCAGCTCGACGCCGTCGAGGGACGCACCGTCGCCCGGCAGGTCGGCCAGGTAGGCCCAGCCGGTCAGGACCTCGTCGTCGTCGACCACGCCGACCCAGTCGACGGCGTGCCGGGCCGCGATCGCCCGGGCGTCGGACGGCGACGTGGCCCGCGGGACGACCGGCCCCTGGCGCAGCGCGACCTCGTCGACCATCACCAGGGACAGCCGCTTGATGCCCCGGTCGTGGCCCAGGAAGTCGGCCACGAAGTCGTCGGCCGGGGACCGCAGCAGCTCGGCCGGCGTGCCCACCTGGGCCACGACGCCGCCGATCCGCAGCAGGACGATGCGGTCGGCCAGCTTGATGGCCTCGTCGATGTCGTGGGTGACCAGCACGATCGTCTTCTGGACCCGGTGCTGGAGGTCGAGCAGCTCGTCCTGCAGGCGGGCGCGCACGATCGGGTCGACGGCCGAGTAGGGCTCGTCCATCAGCAGGACGGGCGGGTCGGCCGCCAGGGCCCGGGCCACGCCGACCCGCTGTTGCTGCCCGCCGCTGAGGGCGGACGGGTAGCGGCCCAGCAGGTCGCGATCGAGGCCGAGGAGGTCGGCCAGCTCGTCGACCCGGTCGTTGACGAGGTGCTTGTCCCACCCCAGCAGGCGGGGGACGGTGGCGATGTTGTCGCGCACCTTGCGGTGCGGGAACAGCCCGGCCTGCTGGATGACGTAGCCGATGCCCCGGCGCAGCTCGTGGGCCGGCAGCGTGCGGGCGTCGGTGCCGCCCAGCCACACCGTGCCGGACGTCGGCTCGATGAGCCGGTTGATCATTTTGAGCGTGGTCGTCTTGCCGCAGCCCGACGGCCCGACCAGCGCCACCAGCTCACCGGTGGGGATCGCCAGGTCGAGGTGATCGACTGCCGGCCGGTCGGCGCCGGGGTAGGTCTTGGTCAGGGCCTCGAGCCGGATGGCGGCCTCGGCGGGGGCGGGCGCGCCGGACGAGCCCGCCGGCGCGGGTACCTCCTCCGTATCGGTGGAGGTCATGGCCGTAGCAGGGCGTTGTCGTTCGACGCGTCGTGGTGCACGGTCCCCTCCCCGCGGTCAGCGGCCCCGGGCGAGCCGTTCGGGTCGCTCGGAGGCGACCCACTGGGTCAAGCGTTGGCCACCTCACGGTGGCGATCGGCGGTCACCCTATCGGCGCGGTGTGACAACGTCCGGGGATTCCTTGCTGTCCGCGGTCGCCTCGATGCGCCCACCGCGGTCGAGCAGGCCCCGGGTGACCCAGCCGCGCTCCTCGGCCCACACCAGCATCGGGGGCAGTACGACGAGGGCGGAGAGCAGAGCGACGGCCACGTTCATGGCCACGACGATGCCGAAGTCGCGCAGCAGGGGCAGCGTCGAGAAGGCGATGACGGCCACGCCGGCGATGGCGGTGAGGGCCGAGACGATGAAGGCCCGGCCGGTTCGCTCGGCGGTGGCTTCGACGGCCTCGCGCGGCCCGAGGCCGCGCTGCCGCTCCTCGATGAATCGCAGCAGGATCAGGGAGGTGAACTCGGTGCAGGCCGCGATCACCAGCGGCCCGCCGACGGCCGTCATCGGGCTCAGCCGCAGGGCGAACACCCATGCGACGAGCGATGCGGCGCCCACGGCGATGAACACGGGCACCATCGACAGCAGCGCCCGCACGACCGACCGCAGCCGCACGACGAGGAACAGGAACACGAAGCCGGCCGACAGGTAGATCAGCAGGATGCGGTTCGCCTCGAGGTTCTCCAGCAGGCCGACGCCCACGACGGCCAGGCCCGACGGCGTGGCGCGCACCCCCTCCGGCGGGACGACGGCCCCGCCGGCGGCGACGTCGATCGACTCGCCCGAGGCGTCGGCGGACGCCGGGCGCTCCTCCAGCTGGTCGCGGATGGCGCCGGTGTAGACGGCGCGCTCCTCCAGCGACCCCGGGCCGGTCCGGAAGATGAGGTTGAGCGCCGAGGCGTCGGCCGACACGGTCGAGCGCTGGATGTCGGCCGGTGCCACCTCCCACGCTCGGCGCACGTCCGCGCCGGTGGGCGGCAGGACGGTCGTGTCCGGCACCTCCAGCAGGAAGCTGACCGTGGTCACGATCGACGAGGCCGTGAGCAGGTCGTCCGGCCGCTCGGCTAGCTGCTCGGTGGCGAAGTCGTGGACGAAGCCGACCGACTCGTCCGAGAACACGTCGTCCGACTCGACGAAGATGCCCAGCTCGGCGGACGAGCCGGTCTCGCGCCTGAGCGTGTTGATGTCGGCGATGACCTGCGAGTCCTGGTTGACCCAGCGCTCGGGGTCGGACTCGAGCGTGAGGTCGTCCTCGACCAGCACGCCGCCCACGAAGATGACCAGGCTCGCCACGGCGAGCGGCACGGCCGCCCCGGTGGGCAGGCTGCCGAGCCACACGACGAGGCGGGCGAGGACGCCGCCCCGGTAGTCGCGACCGACCGTCGGCGAGCGGTACTCCCGGATGCCGAGCGTGGCCAGCGGAAGGACGATCGAGCACACGCAGATGGCGGCGATGCCGACGGCCAGCAGCACGCCGAAGGCCCGGATCATCGGCACCCGGGCGAAGAGCAGGGCCAGGAAGGCGAACACGGCGTCGAACGTGACGACCAGCAGCGCCGGGCCGAGGCCCATCGACGCCTCCTGGATCGGGTGCGGCGACCGGTCGACCAGCACCTCCTCCTCGATCCGGGAGTGCATCTGGATGGCGTAGTCGATGCCCACCCCGAGCATCACCGGCAGGCCGGCGATGGTCACGACGGACAGCGGGATGCCCAGGTAGCCGGCCAGGCCGAACGCCCACACGACGCCGACGAGGATGACTCCCAGGGGCAGCAGTCGCCACCGCACGCGGAACAGCAGCAGAAGGATCAGCGTCATGATCACGACGGCGATGGCGCCGAGGGTCAGCATGCCTCCGCGCAGGTAGTCGTTGAGGTCCTTGAGCAGGACGGGCGCACCGGTCGTCGTGACCTGCGTGTCGTCCCAGTCCTCGGCGCCGACGACCTCCATGACACGTTCGCTCGCCACGCCCTCGTCCTCGAGGTCGGCGTTGCCGACCAGCCGGGTGACCGTCTGGGCGTGGCCCGCGTCCGGGAAGAAGGGCCGCAGCGACTTCCGGATCTCGTCCCTGTTGTCGTAGAGCAGGAAGCGGACCCACTCGGGGTTGGCGAACGTCTGCTGCTCGGGCGTGAAGGCGCTGATGCGGGCGAGCGTCGTGGCGGCGTCGTCGAGCCGCCGGGCCTGTGACGCCGGGTCGGGGTCCCGTTCGCGGGCGGACAGCAGCGCCTGGCCCGCGACGCTCTGCGTGACGTCGCCGGTGTCGCTGGACACCAAGTTCTGCGTGAACTGCAGGGCCGTCAGCGGGCTCACGACGGCGACGACGCCCTCGGTTTGGCGCAGCTCCTCGTCGACCCGCTGCATGCGCTCGAGGTTCTCGGGCGAGAACAGGTCGACGACGTCGGAGCCCTCGTCCATCGTGAACAGGCTGACCATGGCCTGTCCGCCGAAGAGGTCCTGGTAGGCGACGCTGTCCTTGTAGACCTGGTCGTCCTTGTTCAGGTACGAGTCCTGACCGGTGGCGAACTCCAGCCGGGTGATGCCGAGGCCCAGCAGGAGGGTCACGGCCAGCCCCACCACGCCGACGATGCCGGCGTGCTTCCCGAAGTTCAGGGCCATCCATGCCCATACGCGTCGCATTGCTGCCGGAGGGTAATCAGTTGGCCGTCCAACGGCCTCACATAACGTGACGTCCCAGCTCAGCCCGGTGCCGGGATGCGATGCGCGCCGCCGACGTAGCCGCGTAGCACGTCGACGATCGCCACCGAGCCATCCGGCTGCCGGTGGGTCTCGAGGTAGGCGGCCACCGTGCGGGCCCACCCGAGCGCCGAGCCGTTGACCGTGTGGCACATCACCGTGCCCTTCCCCTCGGTCGGGCGGTGCCGGATGTTGGCGCGACGGGCCTGGTAGTCGCCGAACCACGACACCGACGAGACCTCGAGCCACATGTCGACGCCGGGGGCGTAGGCCTCGAGGTCCCACGTGCGGGCGGCCGAGAAACCCAGGTCGCCGGCGCAGAGGTCGAGGATGCGGTAGGCGAGGCCGAGGTCGGCCAGCAGCGACTCGCTGCGTGCCAGCACGTGCTCCTGGCAGGCCCGGGCCTGGGCCTCGCTCGCGGCCACGGCCAGCAACTCGACCTTGTCGAACTCGTGGTTGCGCAGCAGGCCCCGCGTGTCCTTGCCCGCCGAGCCGGCCTCGCGCCGGTAGCACGAGGTGTAGGCCGTATAGCGCCTGGGCAGCTCGGTCTCGGCCAGCACCTCGTCGCGGTGCATCGAGGTGAGCGGCACCTCGGCCGTCGGGATGGCCCAGAGGTCGTCGCGCTCGATGTGGTAGGCGTCGTCGGCGAACTTGGGCAGCTGGCCGCTGGCTTGGAGCGTGTCGCTCAGCACCAGCGTGGGGACCCGCACCTCTTCGTAGGCGTCGGCGTTGCGGTCGAGGCTCAGCGCCACCATGGCGCGGAGCAGCCGGGCGCCCCAGCCCCGGTACATGCTGAACATCGAGCCCGACACCTTGGTGGCCCGCTCGCCGTCGAGGATGCCGAGCGCGCTGCCGATCTCCCAGTGCGGGACCCGCTGGTGCTCGCCGTAGGCGTCGGCGTCGTAGCCCTCGGTGCGGAGGACCACGTTCTCGGCCTCGCCGGCCCCGTCGGGGGCGTCCGCGGCGGGCGTGTTGGGGATGCCGAGCAGCTCGGTGCGGACCTGGGCCGCCAGCCGCTCGACCTCGGCGTCGAGCGCCTTCTCGCGCTCACGCAGCTCGCGGCTCTCGGCCATGAGGCTCTCGGCCTCATCGGCCTGGCCCTGGCCGTGCAGCCGGCCCACCTGCTTCGAGAGCGCCTTGACCTTCTGGCGGACCTCGTCGCGCTCGGCGCTCAGCCGCCGCTGCTCGGCGTCGAGATCGACGATGCGGTCGACGGCGGCGGACGTCCCCGCGCCCCGCCGGTCGAGTGCGGCCTTGACGGCCTCTGTCTCGGTGCGGATGCGTCGGAGGTCGAGCATGGCGGACGAGGTTACCGGCCTGGTGGCGGCGGGCCCGCAGCGATTGCTCCACCGTCCGCGGGGCCGGGTAGCGTCGACGCGCCATGGCCGCCGTCGAGGTCGAGTCGCTCACCGTCCGCTACGGGGACGTGACCGCGGCCGACGGCGTCTCCTTCACCGCGGCGGCCGGGCGCGTCACCTGCGTCCTCGGCCCGAACGGGGCCGGGAAGACGTCGACCGTCGAGTGCCTCGAGGGCCTGCGACGGCCGTCCGGCGGGCGCCTGGCGGTCCTCGGGCTCGACCCGCACGCCGACCACGCCGCCCTGACGCCGCGCATCGGCGTGATGCTGCAGGAGGGCGGGGCCTACCCGGCGGTCCGCCCGCTGCAGGCGCTGCGCCACGCCGCCGCCCTGTACCCGCGCGCCGACGACCCGGTGGCGCTGCTCGACCGGCTCGGGCTCACCGGGCTGGAGAAACGGGCCTGGCGGCAGCTGTCCGGCGGCGAGCAGCGCCGGCTCGCGCTGGCGCTGGCCCTGGTCGGACGGCCCGAAGTGGCGTTCCTGGACGAGCCGACCGCCGGCGTCGACCCCGCCGGGCGGGCGGTGATCCGGGAGGTGGTCGCCGAGCTGCGCGACGCCGGCGTCGCCGTCCTGCTCACGACCCACGACCTCGACGAGGCCGAGCGGGTGGCCGACGACGTCGTCGTCCTCGACCGGGGTCGCGTCGTCGCCCGCGGCACGCTCGCCGAGCTGGTGGGCGGGCCGGGGACCGGCGAGGTCCTGCGGTTCTCCGCCCCGCCCGGGCTCGACACGGCGTCGCTCGCCGCCCACCTGGCCGGGACGCCGGTCACGGAGCCGGCCCCGGGCCGCTACGAGGTGGCGGCCGCCCCGACGCCCGCCGCCGTCGCCGCCGTCACCGCCTGGCTGGCCGAGCATGACCTCCCCCTCGCCGACCTGCAGGCCGGCCGCCAGCGCCTGGAGGACGTGTTCCTGCAGCTCACGTCGGCGCCGGGCACCACGGCGGCCGGCAGGTCGGCGCCCGGCACCGGGGCGGCGGGAACGACGAAGGACGGGGCGTGAAGGCGCTGCTCGCCCACGTCCGGCTGGAGCTGGCGCTGACGTTCCGCAACAGCGAGTCGCTGCTGCTGACGCTCGGGATCCCGGTGGCGGTGCTCGTCTTCTTCTCGGTGGTCGACGTGCTGCCCATCGAGGGCGACGCCGTCGACTTCCTGGCCCCGGGGACCCTGGCGCTGGCCACGTTCGCCACCGCCTTCGCCAACCTCGCCATCGCCACCGGCTTCGAGCGCGGCTACGGCGTCCTCAAGCGGCTCGGCGCCACGCCGCTGGGACGGCCACGGCTGCTGGCCGCCAAGGTCCTGACCGTCCTCGCCGTGCTGGCGGTCCAGGTCGTCGTGCTGGCGATCGCCGCCGTCGCCCTGGGCTGGCGGCCGTCGGTCGAGCCGCTGCCGCTGGTCGGTGCCGTGGTCCTGGCCGTCGTGGCGTTCACCGGGATGGCGCTCGTGATCGCCGGCCGCCTGCGGGCGCTCGTGGCACTGGCCGCCGCCAATGCCCTGTTCGTGGGCGGGCTCCTGCTGTCGGGGATGGTGTTCCCGCTGGACGAGCTGCCGTCGGGCCTGCGGACCGTGGTACGGGCACTCCCGTCGACGGCGCTGGCCGAGGCGCTCCAGGGCGCGCTGACCGCCGGCGAGGCCGTCCCGGGACGCGTGTGGCCGGTCCTCGCCCTGTGGGCCGCCGCCGCCACGCTGCTGGCGGTCAGGCTGTTCCGTTGGGAGCCGTCGGACTGAGCGCCGGCGCGACCGGACCGGCCCAGGCCCGGTCCACGAGGTCGGCGACCAGCGGGGCGATGACCTGCAGCTGGTCCTCCAGCGCGAAGTGGCCGGAGTCGAGCAGGTGGACGACGGCGTCGGGCACGTCCCGCCGGTAGGCCTCGGCCCCGGCCGGCAGGAAGAACGGGTCGTGGCGGCCCCACACCACCAGCGTCGGCGGTTGCCACGTCCGCAGCCACGCCTGCCACTCGGGGTAGAGCGCCTCGTTGCTGTGGTAGTCGAAGGCCAGGTCGAGCTGCGCCCGGGCCCGCTCCGGGGACTCGACGAGGTGGGCGTCGAGCACCCAGCCGTCGGGCGGGATCGCCGCCGGGTCGCCGGCCCCGCCCAGGTACTGCTGGCGGATGCCGTCGAGCGAGAAGAGGCCGCGGATCGTGGCCTCCGCGCCCGGGGTGGCGGGCGTCAGCGCCACGAAGGCGCGGGCGGCCGGCGACAGGCCCTCCACGTAGGCGTTGGCGTTCTGGACGACGAGGCCCGCCACGCGCTCGGGCCGGCGCGTGGCGAGGCGGAAGCCCACCGGGCCGCCGTAGTCGAAGGCGTAGAGGACGAACCGGTCGAGGCGGAGCCGGTCGAGCAGCCCGTCGGTCACCTCCGCCAGGTGGTCGAACGTGTAGGCGAACGGCCCGCCCAGGGTGGCGGGCACGGGCGTGGCGCTGTGGCCGAACCCCGGGTAGTCGGGCGCCACCAGCCGGTACCGGGTGCCGAGCACGTCGAGCAGGCGGCGGAACTGGTGGGAGGCGGTCGGGAAGCCGTGCAGGAGCAGCAGCGTGGGGGCGTCGGGCGGGCCCGCCTGGCGGACGAACACCTCGACGCCGTCGACGTCGACCGTCGTATGCGTCACATGCGGGACCAAGATCGGGGGAGTAACCATCGACGGACACTTTGGCGGTTAGGGACTAACCGGTCAAGGCCCTTAGGACAGTTAGGCTTGGGCCATGGCGCCGATCGACCCCCGCCCGCTGCCCCGCGAGCCGCTGGCGCTGGACCTGCTGAACACCGAGCTGCTCCTCGACGGGGGCCCGGTCGACCTGCTGGCGGGCCGCGACACGCGGCGGGCATGGCTCCACCACGCCGCGGGCGCCGACCACGAGGACGCCGCCGCCGGGCTGACCGCCGCTCGCACGGCCATCCGGGCGGTCGCCGAGGCCGTCGCCGCCGGGCGCCCGCCGGACGACGACGAGCGGGCCGCCCTCGACGCCGTCCTGGCCCACGGCCACGTGCACCGCCGGCTGGACGGGGACGGCCGGGTCCGGCAAGAAGTCGTCCCGGACGACCCCGCCCGTGGTCCCGCCGTCCGGGCCGCCCACGACCTGCTGGACCTCCTCGCCGCCCGTCCCGACCGCATCCGCCAGTGCGAGCACGAGCGCTGCGTCCTGTGGTTCCTGGACACCTCCCGGAACGGCACGCGTCGGTGGTGCTCCATGGCCTCGTGCGGGAACCGGGCCAAGGCGGCCCGCCACTACCGGCGCGCCCGCCAGGGCTGACAGGCTGGCGTCATGAGCGCCTGGACCGCCGCCGACGTCCCCGACCAGAGCGGGCGGACGATCCTCGTCACCGGGGCCAGCTCCGGCCTCGGCCTGCGGACGGCCGAGGCGCTGGCGGCCCGGGGCGCGGCCGTCCTGCTCGGCTGCCGGTCGATGCCCCGGGGCGAGCGGGCCCGGGCGCAGGTGGCCGAGGTGGCGACCGGCCCGGCGCCGGCGCTGGTCCGGCTCGACCTGACCGACCTCGGCTCGGTCCGCACCTCCGCGGTCACGCTCACCTCGTCGCTGCGTCACCTCGACGTCCTCGTGAACAACGCCGGGATCATGGCGCCGCCCCTGGCCCGGACGGCCGAGGGCTTCGAGTCGCAGTTCGCCACGAACCACCTGGGCCACTTCGCCCTCACGGGCCTGTTGCTGCCGGCGCTGCTGCGGGCGCCCGCGCCCCGGGTCGTGACCGTCAGCTCGGTCATGCACCGCATGGGCCGGGCCCGGTGGGACGACCCCAACTTCGAGGAGTCCCGCTACCGGCCGTGGGCCGCGTACGGGTCCTCCAAGCTGGCCAACCTGCAGTTCACGTTCGAGCTCGCCCGCCGGGCGGCCGCCACGAAGCTGGTGGCCGTGGCCGCCCACCCCGGCCTCGCCGCCACCAACCTCGTGCCCGCCCGGACCGAGGCGGCGACGGGCACCACGGCGCCGGCGGGCGAGGGCCGCCGCGAGGCGTCCCGCCCGTCGCTGTCGACCCGCGTGACCCATCTGTTCGCCCAGAGCGACGCCCAGGGCGCGCTGCCCCAGCTCTACGCCGCCACGATGCCCGACGTGGGCCCGGGCGACTTCTGGGGGCCGGACGGGCCGTTCGGCGCCCGGGGTGGGCCGACCCGCACGGGCGCCGCCCGGACGGCCTGCGGCGAGGCGGCGGCCCGGCGGCTGTGGGAGCTGTCCGAGGAGCTGACCGGCGTGACCTACGCCGGGCTCACGGCTCCACCGGCTCGGCCGGCGCCGGGTGCTTCTCGAACTCGGCCTCGACCGTCTCCCACGTGAGTTCGTGGGGCGGGGCGACCTGGTCGACGGCCCGGTCCCCGTCCTCGAAGTGCTTGGCCCACTGGAAGAAGCGCACAGCGATCACGACCCACAGGAACCCGCCGGCGACCAGCTTCATGAGCAGCCCGGCCATCTGCTGATCGCTGGCGACGCTCAGCCCGCCCATCCGCTCGGCGACGTCGTAGGCGGAGTACACGGTGCCCTCGGCGAACGTCAGCCACCCGGCCGGCACGGTCGGGATGATCGACGTCACGAACAGGTAGAGCATCTGGCCCGGGTACGAGATGCGCAGCTCGGGCAGCGGGCCGCACACGCACGTCCACAGCAGGAACGAGCTGGTGACCAGCGCGGCGTGGATCGTGTAGTGCAGCAGGGCGTTGCCGACCGAGGCGTTGACCACGCCGGTCCAGTGGGTGAGCAGCGTGAGGCCGTTGAACAGCACCGCGGCCGGGATCGGCCGGGCCAGGGCGTAGAACGCCCGCTTGAACAGGCCCCGGCCCAGCACCAGCCGGGCCAGCCACTCGGGGGTCGCCAGCAGGAACAGCGGCGGGACCGCGTAGGTCAGCAGCATGTGCTGGCCCATGTGCACCGAGAACAGGTACTCCTCGGCGATGTCGTGTACCGGCCAGTCGGAGGCCAGCCACAGCAGCGCGATGCCCAGCACCAGGCAGACGAGCTGGCGGCGCCGGATCACCGGCTCGCCCGGCTCGACGACCTTGGGGCCGACGACCGTCAACGCATAGGCGGAGAGCACCGCCACGCCGCCCACGAGGAACCAGACCTCCGGGTGCGGCTGGAACCGCCAGAAGTCGGTGGCGAG
>DATFOS010000085.1:0-14320 GCA_035265325.1 Acidimicrobiales bacterium | reverse complement strand
CCGGGTCGAAGCGCTGACGTTGGCGCTGGACGAGGCGCGGTCGCGGGCGGGCGCCGAGCGCCTGGCGGGCGTCGACGGCGTCCGGGGCACGTTGCTCGAGCTGGTGGACATCGACCCCGGCTGGGAGGCCGCCGCCGAGGCCGCCTGCGGCGAGGCCCTGGCCGCCGTCGTGGTCGACTCGGTCGCGGCCGGCCGCCACGCCCTGTCCGTCCTGGCCGAGGGTGACGTGGCGGGTGCGGTCCTGGCCCTGGGCGCGGGGTCGCCGTCGGGCGCCGCGGGTGCGATCGCCGCGGCCGGCGCCGGTGGGCCCGGCGGGCCTGCTGGAGCCCCGCCGCCGGTCGGGGAGCCGGTCCGGCCGCACGTGCGGCCCCACAGTCCCGAGGTCGGCCCGCTGCTCGACGCCCTGCTGGCGCGCGCCGTGGCGGTCGACGGCCCATGGGAGCAGGCCCTCGACGCCGCCCTCGCCCATCCCGACGCCGTGGTCGTGACCCGCTCCGGCGGGCGCTTCGGCCTCACCGGCTGGCGGGTCGTGACCGCCACCACGGGTGCGACGGGCGCGGCGCTCGACGAGGCCGTGGCCCGCGCTGCCGACGCGGCCGACGCGGCCGAGGCCGCCGCCACCGCCTACCGGGCCGCCCGCGAGGCGGCCGACGCCGCCCGCCGCACCGCCGGAGCCGCCGGACGGGCCGTCGACGACAACGACCGGGCCCTGGCCGCCGCCCGCGCCGCCGCCGAGCGCAACGCGAGCCAGCGCGAGGACACGACCGCCGAGCTGGCGGCCCTCGCCGAAGAGCAGGGCGACGCCGCCGACCGCCTGGCCCGCGACCGGGCCCGGATCGCCGAGCTCGATGCTCTGCTGCCCGAGCTGGAGGCCGAGGACGAGGCCCTCGCCGGCCGGGCCCGCGCCATGGCCGAGGCCCGCCGCCGGCTCGACGAGCGGGCCAGCGCGGTCGGCGGGATGCGCACCGAGCTGCAGCGCCGCCGGGCCGGCATCGAGGACCGCTCCGCCTTCCTCGCCCGCCGCCTCGCCGAGGTCGAGCAGCGCCTGGCCGGCTCGGTCGAGCAGCGCCGCCAGGCCGAAGCCCGCCGCGTCGAGCTGGACGTCAGGGAGCGGGCGCTCGACCGCCTGTCCGGTTTCGTCGGCGACCGCCAGCGGGAGCTCGAGACCCGCCTGGCCCGCCTGCAGGAACGGCGCCGGCGCGAGACCGAGTCCCAGCGGGCGCTGGCGACCGAGCTGGACGGCCTCCGCCGCGAGCGGATGGCCGCCGAGCGGACGCTGGAGCAGCTGCGCGAGAAGGCGGGGCGGGCCGAGCTGGACGAGGCCGAGGTCCGCATGCGGCTGGAGCAGGCCGTCGCCACCTGCCGCAGCCAGCTCGACATGGAGCCGGAGGCCGCCGTCGCCGCCGGGCCGCCCGACCTGCCCGACGGCATGACGCCGACCGTGCGGGTCGCCGAGTTGGAGCGCGAGCTGCGGCTCATGGGCCCGGTGAACCCGCTGGCGCTGGAGGAGTTCCAGGCGCTGCAGGAGCGCCACGAGTTCCTCCAGGAACAGCTCGACGACGTCAAGGCGGGCCGGCGCGAGCTGGCCAAGGTCATCCGGGCCATCGACGAGGAGATCGTGCGGGTGTTCGCCGCCGCCTTCGCCGACGTGAGCGAGAACTTCGAGCGGCTGTTCGAGACGCTGTTCCCCGGCGGCCGCGGGCGACTGCGCCTGACCGACCCCGACGACCTGCTCAGCTGTGGCGTCGAGGTCGAGGCCAAGCCGTCGGGCAAGAACGTGAAGAAGCTGTCGTTGCTGTCTGGCGGCGAGCGGTCGCTGACCGCACTGGCCTACCTGTTCGCGGTGTTCCGCAGCCGGCCCTCGCCGTTCTACGTGATGGACGAGGTCGAGGCCGCGCTCGACGACGTGAACCTCCACCGCTTCCTCGAGCTGATCGCCGAGTTCCGGCAGGAGGCGCAGCTCATCGTCGTGAGCCACCAGAAGCGCACGATGGAGGCCGCCGACGTGCTCTTGGGCGTCACCATGCAGCCGGGCGGCTCGTCCAAGGTGGTCAGCGAGAAGGTCGGCGCCGGCCGGTAAATCCGTCCGGTCCGCCGGCGGCCTCTGGGACCATGCCGCCATGGACCGGACCGCCAGCGTGCCGCCGCGACCGGGCATCCCTGCGGTCGACGTCGTCCCCGTCGACGAGGACGTCCTCGCCACCCTCCTGGGCGTCGCCGTGGCCGACGCCGACCCGACCGACGCGATGCCGCCGATCGAGGGCCCACCGGGATGGACCGAGACGGCCCGGGCCGCGTTCGCCGCCCACCACCGCAGCCGGCGCCCCGGGCTGTCGGGGCCGCACGCCGAGGTGACCTACGCGGTCCGGGCCGACGGCGCGGTCGTGGGCTCCGCAAGGCTCCACCGCGTCGGCCCCGCCCGGCTCGAGATGGGCGTCTGGCTGGGCCGGCCCGCCCGGGCCCACGGCGTCGGCACGGCGCTCGTCCCCCTGCTCGTGGCCGAGGCGGGCCGGCTCGGGGCGACGACCGTCACCGCCGAGACGACGGCGGACAACGCCGGCGCCCTGGCCATGCTCCGGCGCAACGGCGCCGTCCTCACCGAGCGCCCGGGCGGCCACGTCCACGCCGAAATCCCGGTGGAGTGACCGTGGAGTGTGTCCGCCCGAAACTGTTGTGGGCCGAGGCGCATCGCGGCGAGTTCCGCGCCATGCTGCGTTGACCCACTGCGACACCGACCGATGGAGGCCGTGCCATGTGCCGCAACATCACCACCCTGCGGGGGCTCGAGCCGGCGGCGACGCCGGAGGAGGTCGAGGCGGCAGCCCGGCAGTACGTCCGCAAGGTCAGCGGCGTGCAGTCGACGTCCGCCAAGACCGAGGCGGCGTTCGAGAAGGCGGTCGGCATCATCACCGCAGCCACCACCGAGCTGCTCGACGGCCTCCCCGACCGCAAGCAGCCGCCGCCCACGCTGCCGCCGCTGCGCCGCATCGCCTCCAAGAAGGACGCGGTCGCCGCCGGCTGACGCTGCCCGCGGTCCACCACCCCGAGGCCCGCCCATGGGTCCCTCGACGACCGCGTCCTGCTGGTCACGGGTGCCACCGACGGCCTCGGCCGGGGTGTGGCGACCCGCCTGGCCGAGCTGGGGACGCCACCGTGCGCCTGGCCGTGGGCGACGACGTGGCCGGCGTGGCCGGCGCGTGGTTCGAGGGGCTGGGCCCGGCCCACCCGCATGCCCAGGCCACCCGCCCGACCGACCGGGTGGCGCTGCGGCAGGCGTCCGAGGAGGTGGTCGGCCTGCGCGCCGTGCGGGTCTGGACGGCCGGTCGGACCCCCGCCGGGGTGCCACCTCGCAGGACCGGGCGCGGACCTACAGTTGAGTTCGTGTCGTCCAGCGGGGAGCGCTACGAGATGTTCGTCGGCGTCCTCGACGATGTCGTGCGCCCCAAGGGCCGCTTCCGGCGGGTGACGGTGCCCGACCTGGTCGGCCACCCGGTGTCCGAGGCCTGCCACGTGCTGGGGCGCCTCGGGCTCCGCATCCGCACCCGGACCGACGTGGTCAAGCCGCCGCCCATCCAGGCGACGGTCGTGGGGCAGGACCCGAAGGCCGGCACCAAGGCCCGGCGCTCGACCCTCGTGGTCCTCGACCTCGACTTCCCCGCCCCCCGGGGCTGAGGTCGGCGGCCCGCTGGCCGGGGCCCGTCCGGTCCGGCCCCGGGCGCGTCAGGGCAGGCGTTGGCTCCAGGCGAGGGAGCCGGCCGCGGCGGCGGCGAGGAACACGAGGCCGAGGCCGATGAACCAGCCGCTGATGTCGCGGTCGACGTCGCGATAGCCGACCACGCTGCCGATGTCGCCGTACACCTCGCTCAGCTCGGGCAGCGAGGCGGCCTCGTAGGACCGCCCGTTCGTGGCCGTGGCGATGTCGCGCAGCGGCCCGGGCAGCACGGGGACGGCCTGCTGGCCGCCGTCGGGCAGGTCGATCGTGCCGGCCGAGGTCCCGAAGGCGATCGTGTAGATGGTCACGCCCTGCTCGGCGGCCGCGGCAGCGGCGTCGGCGTCGGGCCGGCCCACGGTCGTCTCGCCGTCGGACATGAGCACGATCCGCGCCGGCGCCGGCTCGCCCCCGGCCGCGCCGGGCGCCGACTCGATGGCGTCGAGGGCCGTGAAGATCGCCTCGCCGATGGCGGTGGCGCGGCCCAGCTCCATCTGGTCGATGGCCGAGGTCACGGCGGCCCGATCGTCCCCCGGCGAGACCGCCACCCGGGCCACCCCGTTGAAGGTGACGAGGCCGAGGTTGACCTCCTGGGGCAGCTCGTCGACGAAGTCGAGCGCCGCCGCCCGCGCCACGGCGAGCCGGTCGGGCTCGACGTCGTCGGCCTCCATCGACAGCGAGGTGTCGATGGCGAGCACCAGCGTGGCCCGCTCGTCGGGCACCTGGGTGGCGCGCACCGGCCGGGCGAAGCCGAGGACCAGCACGGTGAGGGCCGCGAGGAACAGCGCGGGCGGCACGTGGCGCCGCCAGTCGGGTCGCTGGGGCGCCACGACGTCGAGCAGGGCGACGTTGGTGAAGCGGACGACGTCCTTGGGACGGCGCCGCAGTGCGACCAGGTAGGCCGCCAGCAGGGCGAGCACCGCCAGCAGGAAGACCAGCCGCCAGGCGATCGTGAACGTCACTGGCCCGCCCCGGCGGTCGCGCGGCGCATGTGGTCGATCCGGCGGCGGCGCAGCGCCACGAACCGTACGAGGTCGAGCAGCCAGTCGCGGTCCGTCCGCAGCACGAGGTGGTCGGCACGCGCCCGCCGCAGCCCGGCCGCCACGTCGGCCCGCTGCGCCCGAGCGGCCTCGGCGTAGCGGCGCCGCAGGCCGGCGTCACTGGTGCGGACCCGCCGCGTCGCGCCGGTCTCGGGGTCGACCACGGCGAGCAGGCCGACGTCCGGCAGGTCGAGTTCGCGCGGGTCGAGGACCTCGATCGCGAGGGTCTCGTGGCGGGAGGCCACTATGCGGAGGGCGGGCTCCCACGCCTGGTCGCCGAGGAAGTCGGAGATCACCACGGCCAGCCCCCGGCGGGAGGACGGGCCGGCCAGCCGGGCCATGCCCGAGGCCAGCTGCTCGGGGCCGCCGCCGTCGCGCCGCGGGGCGGTGAGCAGCCGGTGCATCAGCGCCCGGACGTGGAGCTGGCCGCTGCGCGCCGGGACGGTCGCCACGCCCTCGCCGGTGACCAGGTGGAGGCCGACGCGGTTGCCCGACCGGCCGGCCAGGAACGCCACCGCCCCCGCCGCCGCCACGGCCAGGTCGCGCTTCGTGCACAGCGCGGTGCCGAAGTCGAGGCTGGGGGAGAGGTCCACGAGCAGCCACGTCTCCAGCTCGCGATCGGCGATCGTCTCGCGGATATGGGGCTGCTGCATGCGTGCCGTGACGTTCCAGTCGATGCGCCGGACGTCGTCGCCGGCCACGTAGCGCCGCGTCTCGCCGCTCTCGCTGCCGTGGCCGGCGACCAGGCCGCGGTAGTCGCCCTGGAGCAGGCCGTCCAGGCGGTGGGTGACGGCCAGCTCGAGGCGGCGGAGCACGTCCTCGGGCGCCATCGCGCCGGCCCGGGGAACCTTGGGGATCACGGCATCACGCCGTGCGCCTGCCGCCCACGGGGGCGGGCGGGACCGGTTTCGCCGTCACGTCCTGCGTCGGCGTGATGCGGGGCGCCGTCACGGTGGCGAGCAGGCGGTCGAGGACGTGGTCGATGTCGACGTCCTGCGCCAGCGCCTCGTAGGACAGGACCAGCCGATGGCCGAGCACGTCGGGCGCCACGTCGAACACGTCCTGCGGGAGGGCGTAGGACCGGCGCCGCAGCAGGGCGAGCGCCCGGGCCGACGCCAACAGGCCGAGGCTGGCCCGGGGCGAGGCCCCGTAGGTGAGCAGCGGCACGAGGTCGGGCATCCCGTAGCGGTTCGGGTCGCGGGTGGCCATGACCAGGTCGACGGCGTACTCCTGCACGCCCCGGTCGACGTAGACCGCGGTGCGGGCCGCCTCCTGGACCCGGGCCAGGTCGTCGAGCGACATGCGCTCCTCGGCGACGGGCGGGTCGACGCCCATGCGCCGGACGATCTCGATCTCCTCGGTGCGCGACGGGTGGTCGACCACGACCTTCATGAGGAAACGGTCGCGCTGCGCCTCGGGCAGCGGGTACACGCCCTCGGACTCGATGGGGTTCTGCGTCGCCACCACCATGAACGGCTCGGGGACCGCGTAGGTCGTCCCGCCGATCGACACGTGGTGTTCGCCCATGACCTCGAGCAGGGCGGACTGGACCTTGGCCGGCGCCCGGTTGATCTCGTCCGCCAGCAGGAAGTTCACGAACACCGGCCCCAGCTCGACGTCGAACTGCTCGGTAGACGCCCGGTAGATCCGCGTGCCGGTGATGTCGGCCGGAAGCAGGTCGGGCGTGAACTGGATCCGTGTGAACGACCCGCCCACCACCGTGGCCAGCGTCTCGGCGGCGAGGGTTTTGGCTAGGCCCGGCAGGCCCTCCAACAGGACGTGGCCGCCGGCCAGGGCGGCCACCAGTAGCCGCTCGACCAGGTGGTCCTGCCCGACGATGACCTTCTTGACCTCGAAAAGGGCTTGCTCCAGGAGCGTGGCGTCGTCGGTCGTCGGGCGCGCGTCGGTCACGGATGTCGAGGGTACGGGGTCATCGGCCTCGGCCGCGGCTCAGCCCTGAGCGCCCGCTGAGGCTCGGCGGATGGCATCGGGGCGCCGCAGGGTGGCCGGTAGGCTCGCCGCCCGATGGAGATCGTCCTCGTCGTCGCGTTGCTCGCCGTCGTCGTGCTGGGGGTGACGGCGGGTGCCGTCGCCCTGAGCCGACGCGATCGGGGGGTGGAGCTCGAGCCCCCGCCGCCCGTCGACGAGGTCGGGCCGGGCGCCACGGCCACGACCCGGGCGCCCGCCCCGTCCGGCACCGACGTGCCGGTCGAGGATGTCGTGGCGCCGGCGCCCGAGGTCGTCCGGCCGACGTTCCGGGACCGGCTGTCCAAGGCGCGGGGGACGGCCAGCGGCTACTTCACCGCCATCCGGTCCCGCAAGGTCGACGCCGAGACCTGGCACGAGATCGAGGAGGCGCTGATCCTCGCCGACGTCGGCGTGGCCGCCACCCAGCAGATCATCACCGACCTGCGGGCCGAGGCCGAGGCCGACAAGGTGACCGAGCCCGACGACCTGCTCGAGCGGCTCAAGGCGCAGCTCAAGGCGGCGCTTGCCCCGGGGGACCGGGCCCTGCACCTCGACAGGCCCGACACCGAGGGCGCCCGTCCGGCCGTGTGGCTGTTCGTCGGCGTGAACGGCGTGGGCAAGACCACGACGATCGGCAAGGTCGCCCACCAGCAGCGGGCGCTGGGCCGCTCCGTCGTGATGGCCGCCGGCGACACGTTCCGGGCCGCCGCTGCCGAGCAGTTGGGGACGTGGGCCGAGCGGACAGAGTCGGAGCTGGTCCGGGGCAGCGAGGGCGGCGACCCGTCGTCGGTCGTGTTCGACGCCGTGCAGCGGGCCGCCGCTCGGGGCCACGACCTGGTGCTGGCCGACACGGCCGGGCGCCTCCACACCAAGACCAACCTGATGGAGGAGCTGCGCAAGGTGCGCCGGGTCGCCGACCGCGACCCCGGCAACGTCACCGAGGTGCTGCTCGTCCTCGACGCGACCACCGGCCAGAACGGCCTCCAGCAGGCCAAGCAGTTCGCCGAGGCGGTCGACCTCACCGGCGTCGTGCTCGCCAAGCTGGACGGCTCCGCCAAGGGCGGCATCGCCCTCGCCATCCAGACCACGCTGGGCATCCCGATCAAGCTGGTGGGCCTCGGCGAGACGGTCGGCGACCTGGTGGAGTTCGACCCCGACGAGTTCGTCGAAGCGCTCTTCGCCCCGGCGTAGCCTGCGTTCTCGACGCCGCCGCCGTCGTCGGCGTCCGGTGCCGTCGACGTACGGTCGATGTCGCCGCCCGCCCGAATGGAGGCCCCATGATCGTCCGCACGGTGCTCTTCCCCGTCCGCCTCGCCCTCGGTGTCGGCAAGTTGTCCGCCAAGGGTGGGTACAGAGCCGGCCGGGCCTCGGTCGTGGGCACGTACAAGGCCGGCAGCCTGCTCGGGTACCGGCGCATGGCCACGCTCGGCACGGGCGTCGCCCTCGGCCTGCTGCTGGCTCCCTCGTCCGGGCAGGACTTGCGCGAGTCGATCAAGCAGAAGCTGGCCGAGCGGTCGGCCGGCGGCGACGGCGACGAGGCCGTGGCCGAGCGGGCCCGGCAGAAGCTGTCGCAGTCGCCACGGACCTGGCACCTGCCTCAGCCCGAGATCGATGTCGTGGCCGGCACCGCCGTGCTCACCGGCACCGCCCCGCACGCCACGGCCAAGGCCGACCTCGAGGACGCCGTCCGCACGGTCGAGGGCGTGGTGGCCGTCGACAGCCGCATCGAGGTTGGCGTGGTCACCATGGCCGTCGAGGACGAGGTCGTCAGCGAGGTCGTCGCCGCGGCCGTCGAGCCCGAGCCGCTGCCTCCGGTCACCCCGGCGACCACGCCGGATGCGGTCCCCGAGCCCTCCGGCGACGCCCTCCCGGCCGAGGGCCTGCCCTCCGAGGACCTCCCGCTCGACGGCGTGCCGAAGGAGCCCCCGGCGGCGTCCGACTCCTGAGCGAGTGCCCGGAACCGCCCGTCCGACCAGCGGGGCGGGCGTCACCGGGCCGATAGGATCGGAGCTTCATGTTCGAGTCCCTGTCCGAACGCTTCGAGGGCATCTTCAGCCGGCTGCGCAGCAAGGGTGTGCTGCGCGAGTCCGACGTCGACGAGATCCTGCGCGAGATCCGCCTCGCCCTGCTCGAGGCCGACGTCAACTTCGTCGTCGTCAAGGCGATCCTCGCCCGCATCCGCGAGCGGGCCGTCGGCGAGCGCATCCACGAGGCGCTGAACCCGGCCCAACAGGTCATCAAGCTCGTCAACGACTCCCTGGTGGAGGCGCTGGGCGGCGAGACGATGCGGATCGCCTACGCATCGCACCCGCCGACGGTCATCCTCATGGCCGGCCTCCAGGGCTCGGGCAAGACGACCAATACGGCCAAGCTCGGCCGCTGGTTCCGCCAGCAGGGCCGCAACCCGCTCATGGTGGGTGCCGACCTGCAGCGGCCCGCCGCCGTCGAGCAGCTTCGCATGCTGGGCGAGCGCATCGGCGTCCCGGTCTTCAGCCAGCCCGGCGACCCGGTCACGACGGCCAAGGCGGGCGTCGACGAGGCCCGCCGGCTCGGCCGGGACGTCTGCATCGTCGACACCGCCGGCCGCCTCGCCATCGACGCCGAGATGATGGACCAGGTCCGGCGCATCTCCGAGGCGACGCAGCCCGACTACACGTTCCTCGTCGTCGACGCCATGACCGGCCAGGACGCCGTCACGGTGGCCGAGTCGTTCGACGCCACCCTGGCCCTCGACGGCGTCATCCTCACCAAGCTCGACGGCGACGCCCGCGGCGGTGCGGCCCTCTCGGTGAAGGAGGTGGTGGGCAAGCCCATCGCCTTCGCGTCCACGGGCGAGAAGGTCGACGAGTTCGACCTCTTCCACCCCGACCGGCTGGCCAGCCGCATCCTCGGCATGGGTGACGTGCTCACGCTGATCGAGAAGGCCGAGCAGGTCTACGAGAAGGACGAGGCCGAGGCCGCGGCGGCCAAGTTGGTCGAGGGCCGCTTCACGCTCCACGACTTCCTCGACCAGCTCCAGCAGGTCAAGAAGATGGGCCCGCTGCAGAACCTCATGGGCATGATGCCCGGCATGCCCAAGGAGCTGCGCAACGCCGAGATCGACGAGCGCCAGCTCGGGCGGGTCGAGGCCATCATCCGCTCCATGACGCCGGCCGAGCGCATCGACCCGACCGTCATCGACGGGTCCCGCCGCCAGCGCATCGCCCGGGGCAGCGGCACGCAGCCCACGGACGTGTCCCAGCTCATCAAGCAGTTCCGTGAGATGCAGAAGCTGATGAAGCGCATGCCGGCCATGGCCGGCGGCCCCGGTCGCCGGGGCAACAAGAAGGGCGGCAAGAAGGGCAAGAAGAGCGGCGGTCGCGTCACCCCGCGTGGCACCGGGCCGACGTCGCCGAAGCAGCCATTCACGCTCCCGGGCCTCAACTGACTAGCCTGTCCGGGTTCTCTCGCGCGCGTCCGGCGCGCTCGACATTCGCAAGTGAGCAACGAAGGAAGACACAGTGGCCGTCAAGCTCCGCCTGATGCGCGTGGGTAAGAAGAAGCAGCCGACCTACCGCGTGGTCGCCGCCGACTCGCGGTCGCCCCGCGACGGCCGGTTCATCGAGATCGTGGGCGTCTACGACCCGCGCCGTGAGCCGTCGGCCATCCGCATCGACAACGAGAAGGCCGTCGGCTGGCTCAAGCAGGGCGCCCAGCCCACCGAGCCGGTGCAGAAGCTCCTCGAGATCTCGGGCGCCTGGGAAGAGTTCACGGGCAAGCCCCCGACCCGGCCCACCGGCACCACCGCTCCCGCGGCGGCCAAGGCCGAGTGACCGACACCACCGACACCGGCGCCTCGTTCGACGATCCCGTCGACGACGCCCCGGCCGACCCCTCCACCGACGTCGAGACGACCGACGCCGCCGACGAGCCCACCGAGGGCCAGGTCCCCACGGCGCACGCCGTGCTCGTCCACCTGGTGTCCTCCCTGGTCGACGACCCCGACGCCGTGCGCGTCCACGTCGGTGAAGGCCGTTACCTGCCCCGCCTGACCGTGCGCGTCGGCCCGACCGACATGGGCCGCGTCATCGGCAAGCGGGGCCGCGTCGCCCAGGCGATCCGCACCGTGACCCGGGCTGCCGCCGTGCGCGACGGCACCGACGTCGAGGTCGAGTTCGAGGATTGAGCACGTCCGGTGACGGCCACCCGGGCCCGACAAGCTCGGGTCGCCTGCTGGACGTCGGCTACGTCGCCCGCCCCCACGGGCTGCGCGGCGAGGTCGTCGTCCGCCTGACGACCGACCGCACCGAGCGCTTGGCGCCCGGGGCCGTCCTTCACCGCGGCACGCGCAGCGGCGCCGCCGGTGGGCGCGCCGGCGGTGGCGCGGACGGCCGTGAGCTGGTGGTCCGGGCCTCGCGCCCCCATCAGGACCGCTGGATCGTCGACTTCGCCGGCGTCTCGGGCCGGGAGGCCGCCGAGGCGCTCCAGGGCACCGTGCTGCTCGCCGAGCCACTCGACGACCCCGAGGAGATGTGGGTCCACGACCTGGTGGGCGCCGACGTCGTGACGGTGGCCGGCGAGTCCGTCGGCCGCTGCGTGTCCGTCGTGGCCAACCCCGCGTCCGACCTGATCGAATTGGACGGCGGCGCCCTCGTGCCCGTCGTGTTCGTCGTCGACCGCCAGGCCGGGCGCATCACGATCGACCCGCCCGAGGGGCTGTTCGACCTCTGATACCCGCGCCGGGCTTCGTCCGGTCGGCTCTACGGTCGTTCCCGTCATGCGCGTCGACGTCTTCACGATCTTCCCCGGCATGGTCGAGCACTTCGCCGACCAGAGCCTGCTCGGCAAGGCCCGGCGGGCCGGGAGGTTCGACGTGCGCGTCCATGACCTGCGGTCCTGCGCCACCGACCCGCACCGCTCGGTCGACGATTCGCCGTTCGGCGGGGGCGCTGGCATGGTCCTCATGCCCGAGCCGATCTTCGCCGCCGTCGAGGCCGTGGCCCCGCCGCGGCCGCTCCTCTACCTGAGCCCCGCCGGCCGCCGCCTCGACCAGGCCATCGCCCGCGAGCTCGCCGCCCTCGACGGCTTCAGCCTGCTCTGCGGGCGCTACGAGGGCGTCGACGAGCGGGTGCGCGAGCACCTGTGCGACGGCGAGCTGTCGGTCGGCGACGTCGTGCTGTCCGGCGGGGAGGTGGCGGCCATGGTCGTCCTCGAGGCCGTCGGGCGCCTCGTGCCCGGTGTCATGGGCAACATGGCGTCGGCGGACGACGAGTCCTTCGCCGACGGCCTCCTCGAGTACCCCCACTACACCCGGCCCGCCGAGCTGCGCGGCTGGGAGGTCCCCGACGTGCTGCGCAGCGGCGACCACGGCCGCGTGGCCCGCTGGCGGAAAGCGCAGGCGCTGCACCGTACGCTGATCCACCGGCCCGACCTGATCGCCCGGCGCGGCGGACTGTCCGCTACGGAGCGTAAGCTGTTGGCCGAGCACGGGCTCGACGACGGAGTCGAGGGCGGCGGCGGCGGTCCCCAGCAGGAAAGCGACGCCGGGCACGCCCACTGACCTGGGCTTTGTGTGTTCATTCTGCGGGCAGGTAGCATCTCTCGTCCGCCTCCAACGACGCCTACCGGAGCGACGTGCCATGCACTCCACCGATCTCATCGACCAGACCAGCCTGCGCAGCGACATCCCTGATTTCGCGCCGGGCGACACCCTCAAGGTCCACGTGCGCGTCGTCGAGGGTCAGAAGCAGCGAGTCCAGGTCTTCCAGGGCGTGGTCATCGCTCGCTCGGGCTCGGGCATCCGCGAGACGTTCACCGTCCGCAAGGTGAGCTACGGCGTGGGCGTCGAGCGCACGTTCCCGCTCCACGCGCCGACGATCGCCAAGATCGAGGTCGTCACCCGTGGTGACGTGCGCCGGGCCAAGCTCTACTACCTGCGCGACCGCATCGGTAAGGCCGCCAAGGTCAAGGAGAAGCGCGAGCGCTGAGCGTCGAGTCCACGTCACCCTATGTGTTCGAGATGAACGGACCGTGGGGTGAATGTGTGCACCACTAGGGTGCGTCCATGACCAGCGAGGACCTCGAGCGCTACGAGGCCGACATCGAGCTCCAGCTCTACAAGGAGTACAAGGACGTCTGTCCGATGTTCTCCTACGTGGTCGAGACGGAGCGTCGGTTCTACCTGGCCAACACGGTCAGGCAGGAGGTTCGCCAGGAAGGTGGCCGCACGTTCATCGAGCTGACGCTCGAGGACGCCTGGGTGTGGGACATGTACCGCACCAGCCGCTTCGTCCAGTCCGTGCGCATCGTGACGTTCAAGGACGTCAACGTCGAGAAGTTGCCGAAGGACGAGGCCTGACGGGCGCGGCGCCCACCCCGCCCCCTGCGCCCCGGCGCCACAACCAACGCTTGGGCGCCCGGGGCGAGCAACTCGCCGCCGACTGGTACACCTCCCGGGGTTACCAGGTGGTGGTGCGGAACTGGCGCTGCCGGCAAGGCGAGCTGGACCTCGTCGTCCGCCGCGACGGCGAGCTGGTCTTCTGCGAGGTGAAGTCGCGCAGCTCCGACCGCTTCGGCCTTCCCGCCGAGGCGGTCACCCCGGCCAAGCAGCGCCGCCTGCGCCAGCTCGCCGGCCTGTTCCTCGCCTCGCCCGACTGGGCGGACGGCCGGGGACTCACGCTCCGCTTCGACGTCGCCGCCGTCATGGGCGGCCGCGTCCAGGTGATCGAGGCGGCCTTCTAGCCGTAGGCGCCCGGGCGCCGGACGGACCCCGCGGGGCCGCCGTCAGCGGGGAGGCCGGCGGGGCGTGGCCCGTCCGGGCCGGCGCCGGTGGCGGTTGGCCCAGCAGGCGTGGTGCCAGTGGCGCCGCAGGTCCGGCGCGGCGTGGGGGATCACGACCACGTGCCCGGTCCCCCGCGGGATGTCCTGGTTGCAGCCCGGGCAGATGTAGGTCTTCGTGGCCTGGTAGGGCTGCAGACGGCGGACCTCGACGTCGTCGTGGTCGTCGGCGTCCGCTGGCATTCCGAGTGTGCCGGCGGGGGTCAGCCGAAGAAGGCCCAGAGCACCAGCGCCAGGCAGACCACGACGGCGCCCGCAACCATGAGGTAGTCGGCCGGCGAGCGGCGGTGCTGGCGGAACGGGTTCAAACCCACCCCGCCAGTATGACGACCCCTGGCCTCGCCCTTGCGCCCACAGCCGGGGCTCGTGCTTGCCCGTCCAGCCCGGGCCTGTGCGAGGCCTTCCGGGAGCGAGACGCCGGAGGCCCGTCCGGTGGGTCCCGCCCGCCGTCGTTGAGTGTCACACCGGGCGCCTAGTCTGTCCGGCACGTGCTCACCGGCGTTGCCGGTGGCCGGCTCTGATGCCGCCTGACGGCGTCACCGTGACATGCCGTTCCGGTGAGAGGGCCTGCCCCGTGCACGTTTCCGTCCCCTCGGCGACGCTCTTCGGCGTCGACGGCCGTCCGGTCCGCGTCGAGGTCCACTCGTCGACGGGCCTGCCCGGCTTCACGATCGTCGGGCTGCCCGACACGACCTGTCGCGACGCCCGTGACCGGGTGCGGGCCGCCCTGCTGTCGAGCGGCCTCCGGTGGCCATCCCAGCGGGTGACGGTCAACCTGGCGCCGTCC
>DATFOS010000084.1:0-18025 GCA_035265325.1 Acidimicrobiales bacterium | reverse complement strand
GTCGCGCTCCGGGACTCCTCGACGGCCGGGTGCGGCGTATGGGAGCCGTTCAGCGGCTCGTCGCCGTCGTCGGCATCCGTGTCCGCGAGGTCGTGTGGCAGGTGCTCCGGCGCCTCGCCCCCGTTGGGGTGCGGCTCAGCGGGGGCGGGGGTCGGCGGCGCCGGCGGGGGCGGCGCGGGCCCCTCGGCGGTCGGCGGCGAGAACGGCGGCTTCGCCCGCCCGTTCGACCCGGGCGCCCCGACCGACCCGGCGGGCGACGGCGGCGAGGCGGCCGTCGCAGGGCCGCTCGCGGGCGACTCGTCGCCCGGCTCGGCTGTTGCCGCCGGGTCGTCAGCGGCCGGCTGCGGCACCGGCACCGCGGTGACACCGGCCACCGGGGCCAGCGGAGCCGGCGGGGGCGGAGGCGGAGGCGGCGCGGGGGCGGCCGTGCCGGTCTCCGAGGCCGAGACCGTCGGGGCGGGCGGGGCGGATGCGGCGGGTCCCGGCACCTCATCGTCAGGCCCGGCGTCGCTCGTCGTGTCGGGCGTCGGCTTCCCTGGGGTCGCCGCAGGCGGCGTTGGCGTGACGGCCGTCGGCGGCGTCACGGTGGCGGCCGTCGGCGGCGTCGCCGGCGTGTCGGTCGGGGCGGGCGGCCCGGGCGTCGACGGGCCGACGGGCTCAGGTGCCGGGGCGGGCGGCTGCGAGACGAACGGAGGTGGGGCCGGCGGGGCCGATGCCAGGACGTCGCTGACCGGCGCCGGGGACGACGAGGCCTCCGGCGCCGCAATTCCGTCCGGCGACGCGGCGGCCTCCGGCGCCGCAGTCCCGTCCGGCGACGCGGCGGCCTCCACCGAGGTCGGCGCGCCGGCGGCGTCGGCGGGCGACCCCGCGGCCGGAGGCGGCGAGGCAGGTGACCCTGGCGACGTCGATGCGTCGGCCGGGGCAGGTGCCTCGGCACTGCCAGACGGCGACTCAGCGGCTCCACCCGCCGATTCGGGCGGCTCGACCGGGGCCTGCCGGCGGTCGGTGCCGCCGGACCGAGCGGCGGGCGACTCGGGCGCGTCCGAGGACGTCGAGCCCCCGGCCGCGAGCGACGACGCAGGGACCGCTGGCGGCATCGGAGCGTCGGCGGGGGTGGGTGACTCCGCAGGACCGGACGGCGACCCGGTGGCGCCGGCCGGGGCGGACGCCGGCGCCGGGGCCGGAGACGTCTTCGGCGACGTGAGAGCGTCCGGCGAGGCCGCGGGAGCCTCCGGCGAGGCGTCAACCGCGGCCGGAGCAGAGGCAGAGGCCGGTGGCGACGCCGCTGGGGAAGCCGGAGCCGAGGCGGAGGCCGGTGGCGACGCCGCTGGGGAGGCCGCGGCCGACGCAGGCGGGGGCGGGGTCGGCCGGGGGCGTCGGCGGCGGGTGGGGGGTGGGGGGTTGCGGCGGCGGGGGGCGATGGTGGGGAGCGCGGCCGTGAGGTGGGCGCGGCCCGAGACCAGGCGCTCGTCGAACAGGTCCTGCGGGACGCCGACGATGCGGGCGGCGCCCGACGGGGTGAAGCCCTCGCGGTCGACCATGACCACCGCCAGGCGCTCCTCCGGCGTGAGCGCCGCCAGCGCCATCGCCAGCGGGTCGTCGACGTCGGCCACGGCGGCGTGCGCGCCCGACGTGAGGCCGGCCGCCACGTGAGCGGCCTCGCCCGGGACCGACCCCGTCGCGTCGAGGCGGTCGAGCCGGCTGCGCTCGCGGCGCAGCTCGTCGATGCAGGCGTTGTAGACCATCCGGTAGAGCCAGGACCCGGCGTCGTCGGCGATCTCGGCCCGCACCACCTCGCGCCAGGCGCGCAGGTAGGCGGTGCGCAGCACACGGTCCATCGCCGCCTCGCCGGTCACCAGCGCGTACGCCAGCCCCCGCAGGCGGTGGTCGTAGCGCTGCAGGAGGACCATGAAGGCGTCGCGGTCCCCTTGCTGGGACCGGCGCACCAGGCGGGAGTCGCTCAGGCGGTGGATCGGCATACGAGAGAAAAGGAGGCGCCGGACGGGCCGGGCAGGAACCCCGAGGGGTCAGCGGACAGCAGGCAGCAGATGACCGATTCCACCACACGGGTGGGCACGGTCGTGACCATCCCTTACCGAATTCCGTGGTCAGCCCAGCGCGCTCAGCACCGGCACGGCGTCGCGCGCGAACTCGGTGATCGACCCCGGCCACACGCCGGCGCCGATGGTGACGAGCAGGCAGAGGCCGATGGCGATGCCCGCGCCGAGCGGCACCCTCGGGCGGGGAGCGTCGGCGGCCTCGCCGTCGTCGTCGGTCATGTACATGCTGGCCACGATGCGCAGGTAGAGGAACGCCGCGACGACCGAGGAGATCATGGCGACGAGCGCCAGGCCGGTCGAGCCGGCGTCGACCGCCGCCGTGATCACGGAGAACTTGGCGAAGAAGCCCGAGGTCAGGGGCACGCCGGCCTGGGCGAAGAGGAACACCGCCAGCGCGAGCGCCAGGCCCGGCCGCCGGCGCCCGAGGCCCCGGTAGTCGGCGAGGGCGTGATGGGAGTCGCCCCGCCGGCCGACCAGCGTGATGATGCCGAACGTGCCGGCGATCATGAAGGCGTAGCTGGCCAGGTAGAAGAGGGCGGACTCGACGCCCGACTCGGTGGCCGCCTGCACGCCCACGAGGATGAACCCGGCGTGCGAGATCGAGCTGTACGCCATCATGCGTTTGACGTCGGTCTGCACGACGGCGAGGACAGAGCCGACCACCAGCGTGGCCACGGCGACGGCGTACATCATCGGCTGCCAGTCGATGCGGTACGCGGAAAACCCGACCACGTAGACGCGCAGCAGGCCGGCGAAGCCGGCGACCTTCACGCCCGACGCCATCCAGGCGACCATCGGCGAGGGGGCGCCCTGATAGACGTCGGGCGTCCAGAAGTGGAACGGGACGGCGGCGATCTTGAAGCCGAGGCCCACCAGCATGAGGGCCAGGCCGGCGAGGACCAGCCCGTCCTCCGTCAGCGCGGACGTCGAGAACAGCTCGGCGATGCGGGCGAGGTTGGTCGTGCCCGTGGCGCCGTAGATCATGGCGATGCCGTACAGGAAGAACGCCGAGGAGAAGGCGCCGAGCACGAGGTACTTCATGCCGGCCTCCTGCGACGTGAACCGGCGGGCGTGCATCGCAGCCAGCACGTACACGGCGATCGAGAGGATCTCGAGGCCGAGGAACAGCACGATCAGGTCGTTGGCCTGGGCCATGATCACGCCGCCCGTGGCCGACAGGAGCACGAGGACGTAGGCCTCGACGCCCTGCAGGCCCTCACGGCGCAGGTAGTCGTCCATCAGGAGGGCGGACAGCACCACCGACGCGGCGATGACCACCGTGAGGAACGTGGAGAAGCCGTCGACACCCACCGCACCGTCGAGGGTCGAGAAGGCGCCGCGGTCGGGGTCCTGCACCTCACGCCACAGCGGGACGGCGGCGGCGATGGCGCCGATGCCGGCGAGGACGGTGATGACCGTGTAGCCCAGCGTCGCCGTGCGGGAGCGCACGAACGCCGAGGCCAGCATGAGCACCAGGGCGCCGGCGCTGAGCACGAGGACGGGGGCGACCGCCCACCAGTCGACGTCCGGGCGGGCGATGGGGTCGGGATCGACCGGAAGCGGCTGCGCCAGGGTGGCGAGGGTGGCGATCAACCGGAGGCCTCCGTCTCGGCGACCTCGCCGTCGGCCGGGGCCTCGCCCTCGGCGGGCCCGTCGGCGGCGATGGACGGTTCGGTGTAGTCGCTGTTGTCCTCGACGTGCTGGATGAGGGCGTCGACGGACGGCTCCATCCGGTCGAGGACGGGCTTGGGATAGACGCCGAGGAAGACGATCAGCCCGAGCAGCGGGGCCAGGACCAGCCCTTCCTTCCAGCGCATCTCGGTGAACTCGGAGTTGGCCTCGTCGGGCTCGCCGTGGAACACCCGCTGGTACGCCCAGAGCAGGTACAGGGCGGCGAGGATGACGCCGGCGGTGGCCACGACGGTCCACCAGCGGCGGGTCGGGAACGACCCGACCAGCACCAGGAACTCGCCGACGAAGCCGTTGAGTCCGGGCAAGCCGATCGACGACAGCATCACCAGGGTGAAGACGCCGGCGAACACCGGCGCCACCTTCTGCAGGCCTCGCAGGGCGGCGATCTCGCGGGTGTGGCGGCGGTCGGAGATCATGCCGACGAGCAGGAACAACGCCCCCGTCGAGATGCCGTGGTTGATGTTCTGCAGGAGGCCGCCCTCGAGGCCCTGGGTCGTGAGGGCGAACGTACCCAGCACGATGAAGCCGAGGTGGGCGACGGACGAGTAGGCGACGAGCCGCTTGAGGTCCTTCTGCATCGTCGCCACGACGGCGCCGTAGATGATGCCGATGACGCCGAGCGTCACGAGCCCGGGGGCGAAGAACGTCGCCGCGTCCGGGAAGAGGTACAGCCCGAACCGGACCAGGCCGTAGGTGCCGAGCTTCAGCATGACCGCGGCCAGGATCACCGAGCCCGCGGTGGGCGCCTCGGTGTGGGCATCCGGTAGCCAGGTGTGGAGTGGGAACAGCGGCACCTTCACGGCGAAGGCGATGGTGAAGGCGAGGAACAGCCAGCGGGCGGCCGACCAGTCCAACGGGTTGCCGGACGACGAGTCGTCGACGACCGTGCGGGACTCCGCGATCTCGACCAGGTCGAAGTCGAGCGGCACGTCCTCGGACAGCTCGACGACCCGGTCCTGCTCTTCCTGGGTGGGGCCGTCGCTGCCGGCGTTGGCCTCGGCCACGATCTCCTGGGCCTCGGCCCGGTTCTCGTCCTGGAGGGCGTCGCGGTGCAGGAACGCCAACGCCACGATGGCGACCAGCATCATCGCCGAGCCGAACATCGTGAAGAGGAAGAACTTGAGGGCGGCGTAGACCCGCCGGCCGTAGCCCCAGCCGCCGATGAGGAAGTACATCGGCACCAGGACGATCTCGAACATCACGAAGAACAGGAACAGGTCGAGCGAGACGAACACGCCCAGGCACCCGGCCTCGAGCATGAGGAGCCAGGCGTAATAGGGCTTCGCGTCGTGGTGCGGGTCGGTGGCGAGGATGGCGATCGGGAAGATGATCCCGGTCAGCACCACGAGGAAGAGCGAGATGCCGTCGACGCCGAGGTGCCAGGAGATGCCGAAGTCGGCGATCCAGCCGCGGTTGACCTCGAACTGGTAGCCGCTCTCGCTGGCCTCGAAGGCGGCGAGCACGTACAGCGAGAGCGCCCCGGTGGCGACCGTGAACAGCACCGCGACCGGCTTGGTCAGCTCGCTCCGGGTCCTCGGGAGGAGCGCCAGGACGAGGGCCCCGACCGCCGGCACGATCACGAGCGCCGAGAGGACGGGGAAGTCGGGCGCGTGGCTTGCGGCCTCTTGCGCGAACAGTGCAGCGGACATCGTCTAGAAGCTCAGCCTCGTGAGGAAGTACCCCAGGACGACGACCACGCCGGCCGCCACCCCGAGGGCGTAGGACCGGACGAAGCCGGTCTGGACACGCCGCAGGCCCCCGCCGACCCCGCGGACGAGCGTCGCGACGCCGTTCACGGCGCCGTCGATGATCCCGCGGTCGAAGGCGGCGACACCCTCGAACCCGGCCATGCCCGGTCCGGCGACGAACGCCGAGATGCCCTCGTCGTAGTAGTAGCCGTGGGCGAGGACGGTGGGCTCGACGGCGCTGACCCGCCTCCGCAGGTAGACGGTGTAGGCGGCCGCGATGCCGATCAAGGACCCGATCGTGGCGATGGTCGCCAGCGCCACCTTGCCGGCGGTGCTGACGTCGATGTGGGCCTCGTTCTCGCCGACCACCGGCTCGAGCCAGTGGCCCAGGAAGTGCAGGTCGCCGAGCAGCGGAAGGTTCAGGCCCCCGCCCACCAGCGACAGCACGGCCAGCACGACCAGCGGGACGGTCATCAGCCATGGCGACTCGTGCGGCTCGGGTTGGTCCCCGTGGTCGCCGGCGGCATGGGTGGCGGCGGCCGTGGCCGGGTCGCCGGCCGAGACGGCCTCACCGGCGTCGTCCGCCGTCCCGTCGCCCACCGGGTCGTGGGCCGTGCCCGCGCCCTCGGCGACGGCCGCGTGGCGCCAGCGCTCGTCCCCGAAGAACACCATGAACACCTGGCGGCCCATGTAGAAGGCCGTCAGGAGGGCGGTGACCAGGCCGATCGCCCACAGGACCGGCGACATGCCCCAGGCGAAGAGCAGGATTTCGTCCTTGGACCAGAAGCCGGCGAACGGCGGCACGCCGGCGATCGCGAGCCAGCCCATGATGAACGTGGCGGCAGTGATCGCCATGTACTTGCGCAGGCCGCCCATGCGGCGCATGTCCTGCTCCTCGTGCATGCCGTGGATCACGGAGCCCGAGCCCAGGAACAGCAGCGCCTTGAAGAACGCGTGAGTGACCATGTGGAAGATGGCGGCCACGTAGCCGCCCGACCCGACGGCCAGGAACATGTACCCGAGCTGGCTCACCGTCGAGTAGGCGAGCACCTTCTTGATGTCGTTCTGCGCCACGGCGATCGTCGCCGCGACCAGGGCGGTGATCGCCCCCGTCCAGGCGATCACGTCCGGGACCCAGTCGAAGCCGGCGGCCAGGATCGGGTTGGCCCGGGTCATCAGGAACAAGCCGCCCGTGACCATGGTGGCGGCGTGGATGAGCGCGGAGACCGGCGTCGGGCCGGCCATGGCGTCGGGCAGCCACACGTACAGCGGCAGCTGGGCCGACTTGCCGATGGCGCCGATGAACAGGAGGAGGCCGAGGCCCGTGGCCGTGACCGACGCCATCTGCCCGACGCCCTCGTTCAGCTCGAGCCAGTCGAGCGTCCCCACCGAGGCGAAGGCCAGGAACATGGCCAGCATGAAGCCCCAGTCACCGATGCGATTGGTGACGAAGGCCTTCTTGCCGGCCGTGGCGTTGGCCTTGCTCGTGAACCAGAACGCGATCAGGAAATACGAGCAGGCGCCCACGCCCTCCCAGCCCAGGAAGGTGACGAGCATGTTCTCCCCGAGCACCAGCATGAGCATCGAGAGAACGAAAAGGTTCATGTACACGAAGAACTTCGAGTAGTTCGCGTCCCCGTGCATGTAGCCGATCGAGTAGAGGTGGATCAGCGTCCCCACGCCCGTGATGAAGAGCGCCATCGTGATCGACAGTGGGTCGACCAGGAAGCCCAGGTCGACCGACAGCCCGCCGACGGGCAGCCACGTGAACAGCGTCTGGGTGAAGTGCCGGTCCTCGTGGTGCTCGCCGATGAGCCCGGCGAACACGATGAGCGTCGCCACGAAGGCGCCACCGCAGGCGGCGGTGGCCAGCCAGCCGGCGAGCGGCTCGCCGAGCCGGCGCCCGAGGACCACCAGCACGAGGAACCCCGCCAGCGGCAGGGCAGGGATGAGCCAGACCAGGTCGAGCATGCGGTGTGGACTCCTCTAGCCCTCGAGCAGCGCGGCGGAGTCGGCGGTGGCGCCGGGTCGCTTGCGCAGCAGGGCGACGATGATGGCAAGGCCGACCACGACCTCGGCGGCGGCGACGACCAGGACGAAGACGACGGCCGCCTGACCACCGACGTCGTCGAGCATGCGCGAGAACGTCACGAAGGTCAGCGTGACGGCGTTGAGCATGAGCTCGACGCACATGAACATCACCAGCGGGTTGCGGCGGACCAGCAGGCCGCCGGAGCCGATGGCGAACAGGGCCGCGCCCAGGATCAGGTACCACGAGGGTTCGACCACGTCGACGGCGATCACGATCCCACCTCCTCACGGGGGCCACGCGGGCGGACGGCCTCGGCGCTGCGCTCGTCGCCGCCGGCCTCGAGGCGCTCGGCCAGCTCGGTTTCGCGCTCCTCCTGCCCGGCGTCGACGACCTCGTCGGCCCGCCGGCCCTGGCGCCGGGCCAGCAGCACGGCGCCGACGACGGCGATCACGAGCAGCAGCGACGTGATCTCGAAGGCGTACAGGTAGCGGGTGAACAGCAGCTCGCCCAGCTGTTCGATGTCGGGGACCTCGGGGTCACGCTCGCCGAGCACGCCCGTCGCCTCGAAGCCCGTGCTCGCCATGGCGAGGACCGGCAGCGCCAGGATCGCCAGGCCGATGAACCCGGCGGCCGTCCGCTGGCCGACGAGCGGCTCGACCCGCAGGTCGTCGGCCTCGTCGACGCCGAGCAGCATGATCACGAACAGGAACAGGACGACGATGGCGCCGGCGTAGACGATGACCTGCACCGCGGCCAGGAAGTTGGCGCCCTCGGCGATGAACAGGACGCCGATGCCGAACAGCGTGCCGACCAACGAGAGCGCCGAGTGGACGGGGTTCTTGCTGGCCACGACGCCGACGGCGCCGGCCAGGCAGGCCCCGCCCGCGATCACGAAGACGATGAGCTCGACCATCAGTGGCCGCCGTGGGTGTCGTGGGCGGGGGCCTCGACGGCGGCGGGCGACACGTCCTCGCCGTGGGCGTGGTCGCTGTCGGCGGTGGGCCCGTGCGGCACCCTGCGGTGCTCGAAGAGCTTCGTGTTCTCGGCGAACGAGGCCTGGGCGTCGGCGTCGGCGTCGCTCGTCTGCCCGGACTCGGGCGAGCGGACACCGAAGCCCAGCTCACCGGACCAGGCGACACGGTTCTCGTAGGCGGCCGCGCCGGACGGCGAGGTGGCCCGCATCCACGCCGAGGTGTGGGGGACGACGTCCTCGACGTCGCTCCAGTCCTCCCACGGCATCTGCCGGGGACGCCCGTCGTCGCCGACGACCAGCTCGGCCTTGGTGTAGATGGCGTCGGCCCGGTTCGTGAAGCTGAACTCGAACAGCTTCGACTCGGTGATCGCCTCGGTCGGGCACGCCTCCACGCACAGGTCGCAGTGGATGCAGCGCAGGTAGTTGATCTCGTAGATGTAGCCGTAGCGCTCGCCCGGGGAGACCGGGTCGTCGGGCGGGTTGTCGGCACCGCGGACGTAGATGCACTTGGCGGGGCAGACACCGGCGCAGAGCTCGCAGCCGATGCACTTCTCCATGCCGTCCTCGTAGCGGTTGAGCACGTGGCGGCCGTGGAAGCGGACCGGCTTCGGGCGCTTGCCGCCCTCGTCCTTCGTGTAGTCGCGGGTCAGCCGTTCCTCGAAGAGCTTGCGGAACGTGACCTTGAACCCGTCGAGGTATCCCATCAGGCGTACAGCTCCTCGTCGGCCCGGCGCCGTTGCGCCGCCGACACGGCGGCGGTAAGGGCCATGTAGGCGACCACCAGGATGGCGGCGCCGATCGCCCCGACCAGGACGAGGTTCCAGTCCTCGTCGCGGCCGATGTTGATGGCGCCGAGCAGGAGCAGCCACCCGAGCGACAGCGGGATCAGGACCTTCCACCCGATGTTCATCAGGTGGTCGTAGCGGAAGCGGGGCAGCGTGGCACGGACCCACACCAGCGTGAACAGGAAGACCATCAGCTTGGCGAAGAACCAGACGATGCCCCAGAGCCAGCCCGGCCCGACGATCACGGGCCCGGCGGGGCCGCCGAGGAACAGCGTCACGATGACGGCCGACATGACGATCGAGTTCATGAACTCGGCCAGGTAGAAGAGCGCGAACCGGAACGAGGAGTACTCGGTCTGGAAGCCGGCCACCAGCTCCTGCTCGGCCTCGACCAGGTCGAACGGCGGCCGGTTCAACTCGGCAGTGGCGGCGATGTAGAAGACGATGAACGGGATGACGCCCGTAGCCAGGACGTTCCAGGATGGCACGGGGATCACGCCGAGCACGTCGTAGCCGTCGCCGGCCTGCTGGCTGACGATCTCGTGGGTCGACAGCGAGCCGGTCAGCATCACGACGGTCACCACGCTGAGGGCCAGGGCGGCCTCGTAGGACACCATCTGCGCCGAGCCACGGACCGCGCCGAGCAGGGGGTACTTCGACCCGGACGACCAGCCGGCGAGCAGGATCCCGTAGACGGCGATCGACGACATCGCCAGCACGAGCAGCACGCCGATCGGGGGGTCGGCCAGCTGGAGGTAGGTGTCGTGGCCGAACAGCGACACGACGCCGCGGTCGTCGCCGTCGAAGGCGCCGCCCAGCGGGACCACCGCGAACGTGACGAACGCCGGCACCACCGACAGGAACGGGGCGAGCTTGAACACCCGCCGGTCGGCCTCGTCGGGGACCAGGTCCTCCTTGAGGATCAGCTTCAGGCCGTCGGCCAGCGTCTGCAGGAGGCCCCAGGGGCCGGCCTTGTTGGGGCCGATCCGGTTCTGCATGTCGCCGATGACCTTGCGCTCGAACCAAACCATGAGGATCACGGCCACGAGCAGCAGGGTGAACGCGATGACCGTCTTCAGCAGCACGATGAGGACGACCGCGAGGTCGACGTCGCCCTGGAGCAGCGGGTCGAGGGCGAGCATCAGGGGCGCTCCACACGGATGTCGGTGACCGGCGCGGCGGCGTCCACCAGCGAGTTGGCCTTGGCGCCGGGCGCGTTCACCGTGAGGGCGGCGAAGCGGCGGGGCACGGCCGGGTCGGGGGCGACCGGCATCGTGACGTGACTGCGGCTGGACGTGACCCGCAGCTCGGCCCCGGGTGCGACGCCGAGGGTGGCGAAGTCGTTGGGGTGGAGGCGCAGGGTGGCCGGCTCGGCGATGTCGGCGAGCGAGGGCGAGTGCCGCAGCAGCGTGCCCCGGTCGTACAGCTTGCGGATCGTGACCAGGCGGAACGCGTAGTTGTCGAGCGGCAGCGGGTCGCTCTCGGAGCGAGCCGGCAGCGGGATGCCCGGCGTCGGCGCGCTCGGCCCGCTCGGCCCGGCGTCCTCCGGGGAGGCGCCCTCGGCGTCGCTCGGCGTCGCCGCGCCCGGGTCGCCGGGGGCGGCGGCGGGGTCGGCCTGCGTCACACCCTCGGTGGCGCCGGCCAGCGTGGGGTCGACGCCCTCGACGGCGCTGTCGGGGTCGCCCTCGCCGATCGTCCGGCCGTTGCGCGAGCGCGGCAGCGGCACGATCACGCCGTCGCGGGCGGCGACGTCGTGGACGCCGTCCCACGTGAGCTCGGTGAAACCCGGCGCCACGACCTCGATCTCCTTCCAGATCTGCTCGGGCGACTCGAGGCCCAGGTCGAGGCCGAGGCGGAAGGCGAGCTCGGCGGCGATGACCCAGTCGGGCTGGGCGGTGCCGGGCGCGGTGACCTTGCGGTTGAGGACGCTGACGCGGCCCTCGACGTTGGTCGTCGTGCCGGCCGTCTCGGCGTAGCCGGCCGCCGGCATGATCACGTCGGCCTGCTTCACCGAGTCGGTCAGGAACTGGTCGACGGCGATCACGTTGCGGGCGCCGGCGAGGCCCCGCTCCGCGACCTCGCGGTCGGGGAAATCGGCGATCGGGTCGGCGCCCAGCAGGACGAGCGTGTCGATGCGCCCCTCGGCGGCCGCCCGCAGGATGCCGCCGGTGTCGAGCCCGCGCTCGGCGGGCACGCCGGCCCAGTGGGTGCTGTACCAGTCGCGCCCGGCGTCGAGCGTGACCCGTCCCGGCAGGATGCCGGGGGCCATGCCCATCTCGAGGGCGCCGTGGACGTTGCTGCGCCGCAGGCCCGACAGGAACCGCATCTCGGGCCGCCACTCGACGATGACCGAGGCGGCGTCGGCCAGGGCGGTGGCGGACTCGGCCAGGTTGGACCGGCCCAGCACGACCGTGACCGGCCGATCGGCCAGCAGGGCGGCCGCGGCCCGCACGTCGGCCGGCTGGACGTCGCCGACCGGGCGCCCGACATCGCCGGCCAGGAGGGCCTTGACCACGGCGACCAGGCCGCCGGGGCGGTAGAGCAGGGACTGGGCGGCCAACTCGGTCGAGCCGTTGGCGACCGATGTGAGCTGGACCACCTTCACCCCGTCGTACTCGACGGCGTGGCGCAGGCGCAGGTAGAGGACGGGCAGCTCGTCCTTGGGGTCGCTGCCCAGCAGGATCACCGTGCCACCGGGGGCGCAGGCCTCGTCGATCGTGGCGCGGCGCAGGCCCAGCACGGTCTCGGCCGGCAGGCCGTCACCCAGCTGGGCGTCGACGTTGTCGGACCCGATCAGGCCCTTGACCAGCTTCGTCCAGGCGTACGCCGACTCGTTGGTGAGCCGGGCGCCGCCGATGACGCCCACACCCGACGGCCCCCTGCGGTCGAGGCCCTCCTTGACGGCCGCGGCCGCCCGGCGCAGCGCCTCGTTCCAGGTGCCCTCCTTGAGGAGCAGGCCCTCGTCGCGCACGAGCGGCGCGCCCAGCCTGTCCTCGGAGTTGACGGCCTCGAAGTCGAAGCGGCCCTTGTCGCACATCCAGCCCCAGTTGACGGGGTCGGCGTCGGCGCCCTGGTAGCGCAGGACCTTGTTGCGGCTCGACTGGACCACGACCCGGCAGCCGAACGCGCAGCTCGTGCACGTGGACTCGACCTCGTCGAGGTCCCACGGGCGGGCCTTGAACCGGTACGGCGTGGCGGTCAGCGCCCCGACCGGGCAGATCTGGACCGTGTTCCCGCTGAAGTAGCTGGCGAACGGGTGCCCGGGGAACGTGTTGACCTGCGTCTGGCTGCCCCGGTCGATGAAGTGGATGAGCGGGTCGCCCGCAACCTCCTTGGCGAACCGGGTGCAGCGGTCGCAGAGGATGCAGCGCTCACGGTCGAGCAGGACGAGGTCGCTGACCGGGATCGGCTTCTCGAAGTGCCGCTTCTCCTCGACCAGCCGGCTCTCGCCCGGGCCGTAGGCCATCGTGTGGTCCTGGAGCGGGCACTCGCCGCCGGCGTCGCAGACCGGGCAGTCGAGCGGGTGGTTGATCAGGAGGAACTCGAGCACGCCCTCCTGCGCCTTCTTGGTCACCGGGGACTCGGTCGCGACCGTCATGCCGTCGGCGACCTCGAGCATGCAGCTCGGCTGGAGCGCCGGGCCGCGGCCGGTGTCGACTTCGACGATGCACATGCGGCACATGCCGACCGGGTTCATCCGCGGGTGGTAGCAGAAGCGCGGGATGTAGGTGCCGTGCCGCTCGGCGGCGTCGATGAGCAGCTCGCCCTTGCGGGCCTCGATGGTGCGGCCGTCGACCGTGACGCTGACCACGTCGGTCGTCTCGGAGGTGTCGGTCACGTGGGGGCTCCGACCGTGGGGGTGGCGGTGGGGGCGGGGACGTAGGCCTTCCCGCCGATGGCGACGGTCACCTCGCCGCCGCCGCAGTAGGCGCGGAACTCGTCCTGGAAGCGGACGATGGCCGAGGCGATGGGCGACACCGCGGACGGGCCGAGCGGGCAGATCGTCGTCTGCCGCGGCGGCCACGTGATGGCGGGGCTGATGTTGTCGCAGATGTCGAGGAGCTTGTCGAGGTCCTCGGGACGGCCGGCACCGTCGAGCATCCGCCGCAGGATCTTCTCGAGCCACGACGTGCCCTCGCGGCACGGCGTGCACTTCCCGCACGACTCGCGGGCGAAGAAGCGGACGATCCGCCACGCCGCCTTCACGGCGTCGGTGGTCTCGTCCATGACGACGATGGCGCCGGAGCCGAGCATCGAGCCGGCCGCGCCCACCACGTTGGTCTCGAGCGGCAGGTCGAGGTGCTCCTCGAAGAACCACGGGGCCGAGGCGCCGCCGGGGATGAACGCCTTGAGGTCGTAGCCGTGGCGGATACCGCCGGCGTAGGCGTCGGAGTAGAGCAGCTCGCGGAACGTCGTGGTCCCGAACTCGACCTCGAAGACCCCCGGGTTCTCGACGTGGCCGGACACCGCGAACAGGCGGGTGCCCCGGCTGCGCTCGGCGCCCAGGTCGGCGAAGGCCTGCCCGCTGTTGGACACGATCCACGGCAGGTTGGCCAGCGTCTCGACGTTGTTCACGACGGTCGGCTGCATGTAGAGCCCCTTGGCCGCCGGGAAGTACGGCGGCTTGAGCCGTGGCATGCCGCGGTTGCCCTCGAGCGACTCGATGAGGGCGGTCTCCTCGCCGACGATGTAGGCGCCGGCCCCCCAGTGGAGGATCACGTCGACCGAGAAGTCGGAGTCGAGGATGTTCCGGCCGATGAAGCCGGCGTCGTAGGCATCGTTGAGCGCCTGGGCGATGCGCTCCTGCGCCAGGGCCATCTCGCCCCGGACGTAGAGGAAGGCCTGACTGGCGCCGATGGCGTAGCAGGCGATCAGCGTGCCCTCGATCAGCAGGTGCGGATCGCTCTCCATGATGATGCGGTCCTTGTAGGTGCCCGGCTCGGACTCGTCGCCGTTCACCACGACGTAGCGCGGGAACACGCCCGGCGGGCAGAAGCCCCACTTCACGCCGGCCGGGAAACCGGCGCCACCGCGCCCGAGGAGAGTGGCGGTCGTCACCTCCTCTGCGACCTTCGCCGGCGTCATCCGCAGTGCGGCACGCAGCCCCTGGTAGCCGCCCGTGGCGCGGTAGCCGTCGAGGGTGTAGCCGTCCTTCCGGTCCCACCGCGAGCTGAGGATGCGGGGGATCTCCCGGCGGCCGTCGGCGTCGCTCATCGGGCCGCGCCCTCCTCGTCCTCGGTGCGGTTGCGGGACAGCCAGACGGGCTCGACGCCGACCTCGGGGGCGACCGAGCCGGCCCGGTTCTCCGGCAGGACCTGGCGGACGCGGCTGAGGACGCCGTGGCGCGGCACGTCGTCGCGGTTGCCGGCGCGCAGGTCGTCGATCAGCTGGGACACCTCGCCGTGGGTGACCCTGTGGAAGTAGCGGTAGTTCACCTGTAGGCACGGGGCCTCGGTGCAGGCGGCGATGCACTCGACGTCTTCCAGCGTGAACCTGCCGTCGGGGGTGGTCGAGCCCGCCTTGATGCCAAGCTTGCGCTCGAGGTCGTGCAGCAGCTCCTCGCCGCCCATGAGCAGGCACGAGATGTTGGTGCAGACGTTGACGACGTAGTCGCCGACGGGGTCGAGCTTGAACATCTCGTAGAACGACGCCGTGCCGAGCACCTCGGCGGGCGTCATGCCCACCAGCTCGGCGATGTGCTCCATGGCGTCCTCGGTCAGGTAGCCGTCCTGCTCCTGCGCCAGGTGGCACAGCGGGATCAGGGCGGACCGGCGCCGCGGGTAGCGGGCGATCGTGTCCGTGGCTATCGCCACGTTCTCGGGACTCAGGCGCGCCACGGATGAGCCTTTCCGTTCCGGCCTCCGGCCAAAACCCAAGGGCGCCCGCCGGGACCCACGACAGCCTGCCAGCCATCACCGGCGAGGGTCCTGGCCCGGGGCGAGCGCAGCGAGCCGTCGGGACACCGACCGGGCGGGCGAAGCCCTTGCCCGGTCGGAACGGCATGAACGACCGGCCCAAGGCCGGCCCACGAGACGTGCCCCGCGTGGGCGTGGGTGACCACGCGACGCGTAGCGACCGGATGAGCGGAGCTCATCTGTCGACCTCGCCCATGATCGGGTCGGCGGAGCTGATGACGGCCACGGCGTCGGCGATCAGGCCGCCGCGCAGCATGTGGGGCAGGGTCTGGAGGTTCACGAAGGACGGTCCCCGGATGTGCATGCGGTACGGCTTCGAGCTGCCGTCGGAGACGATGTAGCAGCCCAGCTCGCCACGGGGGCTCTCGACGGCGCGGTACACCTCGCCGGCGGGCACCTTGAAGCCCTCGGTGAAGATCTTGAAGTGGTGGATCAGGGCCTCCATCGACTCGTCGATGCGGCCCCGGGGCGGCGGGGTGACCTTGCGGTCCTGGATGCGGTAGTCGCCCGCCGGCATGGCGTCGAGGATCTGGCGGACGATCCCCATCGACTCGCGCACCTCGTTGAGGCGGATCGCGTAGCGGTCGAAGCAGTCGCCGTAACTGCCGACGACCACGCCGAAGTCGAGCTGGTCGTAGAAGAGGTACGGGTCGGCCTTGCGCAGGTCCCACGCCACGCCGGTCGAGCGCAGGATCGGGCCGGTCGCGCCGAGGGCGATCGCCTCGTCGGGCGTGATGACGCCGACGCCCTGCAGGCGTTCCCGCCAGATCGGCTGGCCGGTCATCAGGACGTCGTACTCCTCGAGGCGCGGGGCGACGAGGTCGAGGACGCGCAGGACGGCGTCACGCCAGCCGTCGGGCAGGTCGGCGGCCACGCCGCCGGGGCGGATGAAGTTGTGGTTCATCCGCAGGCCCGTGATCATCTCGAGCAGCCGGAGCGTCTCCTCGCGCTCGCGCCAGCCGAAGATCATCATCGAGACGGCGCCGAGGTCCAAGCCGTTGGTGGCGAGGAACAGCAGGTGCGACGACATGCGGTTCAGCTCGCACAGCAGCATGCGGATCCACTGGGCGCGCGGCGGGATGTCCTCGTCGATGCCGAGCAGCGTCTCGGTGGACAGCGAGAACACCAGCTCGTTGAAGAGCGGCGCCGCGTAGTCCATCCGCGTCACGTTGGTGGGGCCCTGGAGGTAGGTGAGGTTCTCGCCCGTCTTCTCCATGCCGGTGTGCAGGTAGCCGATGATCGGCTTGGACCGAAGCACCGTCTCGCCCTCGAGCTCGAGCATCAGCCGCAGCACGCCGTGGGTCGACGGGTGCTGGGGGCCCATGTTGAGGATCGTCGTCTCCTCGTCCTCCTCGGGCTCCTGGTCCGCCAGGGCGGCGGCGTCGGCCTCGGACATGCGCAGCACGCAGCCCAGCTCGCGCATGAGCTCGCGGGCGCCGGCCCCCCTGCGGGGGCCCATCTCCTGGGTGCCCTCGTCGGTCCCCATCGCGTGCACGTTCGACATCGCGTTCACCTCGCGTTCTGCACGCCCTTGAACTGCACCGGGATCTCCCCCGTGGGGTGGTCCTTGCGCAGCGGGTGCCCCTCCCAGTCCTCGGGCATGAGGATGCGGGTCGGGTCGGGATGGTCCTCGAAGACGACGCCGAACATGTCGGACACCTCGCGCTCGAGCGCCTCGACGCCCGGGTGGACGTCGAAGAGCGACGGGCACGTGGGGTCGGACTCGGGCACCTGGACCCGGATGCGCAGCCGCTCGGCGGTGGCGTGGGACAGCAGGCCCACGACCACCTCGAAGCGCTCGGGCTCGATGCCGGGCGGCAGGTCGCGCGGGGAGCCGTAGGCCTTGTAGTCGACGGCGGTCACGTCGACGCAGACCCGGAAGCCCTCGTCGTCGCGCAGGTTGCGCACGAGCGTGACCAGCTCGTCGCGGGACGGGTGGAGCACGGCCTGGCCGCGGCTGTGGCTGACGAGGACGCCGTAGCGGCGCTCGGGCTCGGGCGCGGCGGCCTCGTCGCCGTCGGCCTCGGCGGCGTCGGGGCCAGCGTCGTTGCTGGTGTCGGGCATGCTCAGCGTTTCCCTGCGACCGACACAGCCTGGGGTTCCGGCTGGCCGTCACGCTGCCCGACGTGGATGCCGGCGCCTGCGCCGGTCTGCTGCCGGCGGCGCAGCACCTCACCCGAGGCGATCTCTTCGTGCAGCGTGTTGATGGCGTGGATCAGCGTCTCGGGGCCCGGCGGGCAGCCGGGGGCGTAGACGTCCACGGGGACGATCTGGTCGACGCCCTGGACCAGCGCGTAGTTGTTGAACATGCCGCCGCTGCTGGCGCAGACGCCCATGGAGATGACCCACTTGGGTTCCATCATCTGGTCGTGGATCTGGCGCAGCACCGGCGCCATCTTCTGCGACACGCGACCGGCCACGATCATGATGTCGGCCTGGCGCGGCGAGGCCCGGAAGACCTCCATGCCGAAGCGGGCCAGGTCGTAGTGGGCGCCGCCGGCGCCCATCATCTCGAGGGCGCAGCAGGCCAGGCCGAACGTGGCCGGCCACGACGACCGGCGCCGCGCCCAGCGGACCACGTCCTCGAGCCGGCCAGTGATGGCGTTGTGGTCGAGGCCCTCGAGCCCCTTGGAGACGTCCCAACCCATCAGGCCGGCACCTCTTCCCTGGCGGGCTCCTCGGAGGGCTCCCCGGTGGGCTCGGGCGAGGGCCGGCCCGGCTGCCCCGGCTCGTCGAGGCGGCCCTCGAGGCCCACCTTGCGGACCGTCGTGGCGACCGTGCGCTCGGGGTTGACCATGTCGGAGTGCCGCAGCCGTCTGATCGGTCCCCAGTCGAGCGCGCCGTTGGAGATGAGGTAGAGGAAGGACTCGAACACGGCGG
>DATFOS010000083.1:0-2329 GCA_035265325.1 Acidimicrobiales bacterium | reverse complement strand
AGGCCCGTGGTAGATCACCACGTTGATAGGCCGGAGGTGGAAGCACGGCAACGTGTGAAGCCGACCGGTACTAATCGGCCGAGGGCTTGGATTTACTGTGATGTTCGTGCTCGCTATGGAGTCCTCAGGGAGCCGGCGCTTGGTGGCGCCGACCTGGGTTGACAACAGATTTCGGTGGCCATGGCGGAGGGGCCACACCCGTTCCCATCCCGAACACGGAAGTTAAGCCCTCCAGCGCCGATGGTACTTGGCAGGAGACTGCCTGGGAGAGTAGGTCGCCGCCGGATTTCTCCTTGAAGAGGGCCGCCCAGAGGGCGGTCCTCTTCGCGTTTTCGCACTCTCTTGGTACTCCGCGGACCGGAAGTAGGCTCTGCTACATGGCAACTCCCAACCGCCGGCGCGGGCGTCCAGGTCGACCGTCGGACGAGCGGCGGGGCTCCGGCGACGGTCGCGGGCGCGGCACGGGCGGCGCCGGTGGGCGTGCCGCCCCGTCGCGGGGCTCCGGACGGGCCGGGCGGCCCGGCAGGGACCAGCGCGACGCGCCGGGCGACCGGCGGGCGACCCCGCGCGACGGCCGGTCGTCTGGCGGGCGCGGCAGTGCGCCGCGGCCGGGTGCCCGCGGGGGATCGGGGCGGCGTCGTGTGGACGGCGGTTCCGACGGCGAGCGGACGCGCCGTGGCGGCCTCGCGGGACCGCGACGATGGGGTGGCGTCGCCCGGCGGGGTGCGGGGCAGGTGTCGCCGCCCACGGCGTCCGAGTCCTGGCGAGCCGCCGTCCGCCCCGCCTCCGGCGACGAGCGCAGCGGTGAGGCCGCAGGCGGCCCGGCGGGACTGCGCTGGCAGCCCGAAGAGTGGATCGACGAGGGCGAACTGCGCGATGAGGCGACCGAGGCGGTCGGCCGCAGCCGTGACGCCTCAGAGCAGGGGTCGCGCCGGCGCCGTGTTGGCCCCGGTCCCGGGAAGGGCAGGTCGCAGCGTCAGGCGGGCGGGACGCCAGAGCAGGAGCGAGGCCGCCGGGCGCCGTCGCCGTCTGACGAGGCGCGCAAGGCGATCGCCCCCGACCGGCTGCCGCGGTTCGAGGCCCGCCTGCGCGAGGCGGGCGAGTCGTTCAAGCGCCAGCGCTACGAGGAGGCGCGCCGCATCCTGCGCCCGCTCGCCGATCAGGCGCCCCGGGTGTCGGCGGTGCGCGAGCTCTACGGGCTGACGCTCTACCGCCTGGGCCGGTGGGCCCCGGCGATCGGGGAGCTCGAGGCATTCCGGGCTCAGACGGGCAGCACCGAACAGCATCCCGTGCTGGCCGACTGCTACCGAGCCGTCGGCCGGTACGCCGAGGTGGAGGAGCTCTGGGACGAGCTGCGCGCCGCCAGCCCCAGCGCCGAGCTGGTGGCCGAGGGCCGCATCGTGGCGGCGGGCGCGCTCGCCGACCAGGGCCGGCTCGACGACGCCATCCGGCTGCTCGAGGCGGCGGCCAAGCCGACGAAGCGTCCGCGGGTGCACCACCTGCGCATCGCCTATGCCCTGGCCGACCTGTACGAACGGGCCGGCGACCTGCCCCGCGCCCGCGAGCTGTTCACGCGCGTGGCGGCGAGCGACGCCGAGTTCGTCGACGTCGAGTCCCGCCTCCGGGCCCTGCGCTAGAGCCGTTCATGGCCACGGCACTGGTCGCAGGGGCCCGCCACTAGCCTGGGGACATGGACATCCAGAGCCTGCTCGGTGACGAAGCCGAGAGCCTGCTCAACCACGAGTCGAAGGGCATCCCGAAGGACGACCTCGTCCTGCCGGGGGCCGACTACATCGATCGCGTCTTCTCGCAGACCGACCGGTCGCCCCAGGTGCTCCGCAACCTCCAGGCGCTGTTGGGGCACGGCCGCCTCGGCGGCACGGGGTACGTGTCGATCCTGCCCGTCGACCAGGGCATCGAGCACTCGGCGGCCGCCAGCTTCGCCCCCAACCCCCAGTATTTCGACCCCCGCAACATCGTCGAGCTGGCGATCGAGGGGGGCTGCAACGCCGTGGCTTCCACCTTCGGAGTGCTCGGGGCGGTGTCACGCCGCTACGCGCACAAGATCCCGTTCATCGTGAAGATGAACCACAACGAGCTGATCACCTACCCCAACAAGTTCGACCAGGTGATGTTCGGGTCGGTCGACCAGGCGTTCGACCTCGGCGCCGCAGCTGTCGGGGCCACCATCTACTTCGGATCCGAAGAGGCGACGCGCCAGCTGCAGGAGGTGAGCGAGTCGTTCGCCCGGGCCCACGAGCTGGGCCTGTTCACCGTGTTGTGGTGCTACCTGCGCAACCCGGCGTTCAAGCAGGGCAGCGTCGACTAC
>DATFOS010000082.1:0-13916 GCA_035265325.1 Acidimicrobiales bacterium | reverse complement strand
GAGCACCGGGTTGAGCGCGGTCATCGGGTCCTGGAAGACCATGGCCAGCTCGGTGCCCCACAGCTCGCGGAGCCGGTCGGTCGGCAGGCCGACGAGCTCCTGGCCGTCGTAGAGGACCGAGCCGCTGCGCTCGACGTTGCGCTTGGGCAGCAGGCCCATGATCGACCGGCTGAGCACCGACTTCCCCGAGCCGGACTCGCCGACGATGCCCAGCGTCCGGCCGCGGTCGAGCGCGAGCGACACGCCGTCGACGGCCCGGACCAGCCCGCGCGGCGTGCGGAACGCCGTGCGGATGTCGGTCGCCTGGAGCACCCGCCGGGTGCCGGCCGGGGCCGGCGGCGGCAGCGGCGGGGTGGCGGTGGCGCTCACAGCACGGACTCCCGGACGTCGAAGCGGGCGCGGACCACGTCACCCAGAACGTTGAGCGACAGGATCGTGAAGAAGATGGCGATCGACGGGATGGCCACGATGTGCGGCGCCCGGGCGAGGTCGGGCCGGCCGAGCGCGATCATGTTCCCCCACGACGGGACCTCGACGACGCTGGCGCCGAGGAGGGCGAGGCCGCCCTCCGCGACGACGGCCAGGCCGATGCCGAGCAGGGCGATCGACGCCATGGCCGGCAGGACGTTGGGCAGCACCTCCCGGAACACGATCCGGCTGTGGCGGCCGCCGAGGACCTCGGCGGCCCGCACGAACTCGCGCTCGGACCACGCCATCGTCGACGCCCGGGTTATCCGGGCGATGAGTGGGACGCTGACCAGGGCGATCGCGAGGATCAGCACGGTCATGAGCTTGGCGTTCGACGTCTCCTGGTCGCTCGAGGCGAACACCGCCACGAAGGAGAGCACGAGCACCAGCGAGGGGATCGACAGGATCACGTTGAACGCCGTCGACAGGACGGTGTCGATCTTGCCCCGGGCGTAACCGGCGATCAGGCCGAGGATGCCGCCCAGCACGAAAGCGATGAGGACGGCCGAGACGCTGATCAGCAGCGACGTGCGGGCCCCGTAGATGACCCGGGCCAACATGTCCCGGCCGTTGCCGTCGCCGCCGAAGACGTGCCCTGGCTGGATCGGCCCCTTGCGCACGATCTCCAGGAAGCTCTCGTCGGGGTCGTCCAGGGGCAGCGCGGGGGCGAGGATGACCGCCAGCAACAGCACGGTCATCCAGGTCAGCGACAGCCAGCCGACGAGGCCGAGCTTGCGCGTGCCGGCCACCTCGACGGCCGGGGCCGCGTCGACGGGCTCGACCAGGGCGGCGGGCGCGACCCCGCCGGCGGCGGCCGTCGCGGTGGCTGCGCCGTGCGCCCCGTACGGGGGTGGCGACGCCCACGCGGGCGTGGTCATGGTGTCCCCGGCCGGGGCCACCGGAGTGGGCTCAACGGGCTCGGGCATGGCGGATCCGTGGGTCGACGACGGTGTAGAGGACGTCCACCGCGAAGTTCACGATGACGTAGACGATGGCGATGATCGCCACGAAGCTCTGCAGTGCCACGTACTGGCGCTGGAAGATGGCCTGCCCGAGGAAGTAGCCCATCCCCGGGATGCTGAAGAGCACCTCGACCACGACCGCGCCGCTGATCAGCGTGCCGACGTTGAGGCCGGCGACGGTGAGCAGGGTGAGCGTCGATGGTCGCAGGGCGTGGCGCCACAGGACCCGCCGGTCGGAGATGCCCTTCGACCGGGCCATCTGGATGAAGTCCTCCTGCAGGGTCTGGACCATGTCGCTGCGGAGCAGGCGCATGTAGACGGCCACCTGGCCGGCGGCGAGCGTGAGGGCCGGCAGGATCATCCGGCGGACGTGCTCGCCGGCGTCCTCGCCGAACGGCACGTAGCCGGATGGTGGGAGCCATTGCAGCCAGACGCCGAGGTAGTAGGCGAGCGCCAGGCCGAGTACGAAGTTTGGCAGCGCCAGCAGGGCGAACATCGCGGTGTTCGCTCCCTTGTCGAACAGCGTCCCCGCCCGGTAGGCGGCGGCGACGCCGAGCGGGATGGCGATCACGAGCGCCAGGACCTGCGAGTACACGACCAGCTGGATCGACACCGGCAGGGCGTCGCCGATCGTCTCGCCGACGGGATCGGCGCCGGAGACCCGGTAGTACTCGCCGAAGTCGCCGGTGAAGAAGCCGGACGCCCAGTGCCAATAGCGGACGGCGAAGGGTTCGTCGAGGCCGAGGTTCTCGCGCACCTCGGCCTTGATCTCCTCGGTCTCGGGCGAGTCCGCCAGCGGCACCAGCGTGTCGACGGGGTCGCCGGGCACGAGGGACAGCAACGCGGAGGTGAACAGCGTCACCAGGAAGAGCACCAGGAGCAGCAGGAGCGCCCGCCTGCTCAGCTCACGTGCCAGCTTCACGCCTACTGCTCCTTCCAGACGAGGGCCATGTCGTGCCCCAGGGCGAGGCCGGTGTAGGGCGAGGCCGAGTAGTCGGGCGCCTGGGCGCCGACCACGTTGTGGAACTCGGGCTGCATGGGGATCGCCCAGATCGTCCAGGAAGCCCAGATCATGTAGTCCTCGGCGGCGAGCTCACGGTTGAGGTCGCCGTAGACCTGCTGGCGCACGGCCGGGTCGACCGTCTCGCGTCCGGCGTCGAGGAGGGCGTTGACCTCGGGGTCGTCGAAGCCCATGAAGTTCACGGGGTTGCCGGCGCCGTACCACCAGACGTACAGGCTGTCGGGGTCGAGGCCGGGGTAGTTCCGGAACGTCAGTGCCTGGTAGTTGCGCTCGATCGCCGACTGGATCAGCGCCGACTGCTCGAGGTTGCGGGTGCTCACCCGGATGCCGACCCGCTCGAGGCTCTGCCGGTTGAGCGCCACCAGCTGCTGCAGCTCGGGGGAGGGGTCGGCGGTGATGGTGAACGCGAACTCCTCGCCCGTCTCCTCCTCGTACTGCTCGACGAGGCGGGCGGCCCCCTCCTGATTGTCGGTCTCGAACCCGGTGTCCTCGACGTAGCCGATCGAGCCGGGGGCGAAGGGGCCGTTGGCCAGGGACGCGATGCCCTTGGTCATGATCTCGTTGCTCAGCCCGCGCTCGAGCGCCAGCGCCACGGCCCGCCGTGCGATCCGGTTGTCGAACGGCGGCTGCGTGGTGTTCAGCATCAGGAAGCCGACCTCGGCGAAGTCGTCCGACTCGGCCATGTTGACCTGCTGGGCCTCGTCCAGCGCCCGCAGCTCGTCGATGTCCAGCGCGCCCGTGTTGGAGGAGATCTGGTAGGCGTCGATCTCGCCGGACTTGAGGGCGTTGAGCCGCTGCTGGCCCTCGGTGATGGGCCGGAACTCGATCTCGTCGAGGTAGGGCAGCTGGTTCCCGTCGGCGTCGGATCGCCAGTAGTCCTCGTTGCGGGTGACCGTGAGGTGGTCGTTGACCCGCCACTCGTCCAGCCGGTACGGCCCGGTGCCGATCATGGTGCGGCCGCAGTCCTCCTCGTCGTCGAGCTGGGCCTGGCCGGTGATGCCGAGCCGGCCGCTCGAGTACAGGTGGGCGGGCAGCGAGGCCCACGGGCGCCTGGTGTTGATGGTTAGCGTGAGGTCGTCGACCACGTCGACCGAGGCGATGTCCTGCAGGACGAAGACGAACAGCAGCGAGCTGCGGGTCGGGTACTGGCCCCGGTAGGCGTCGAGGTTGTTCTTCACCACCGCGGCGGTCAGCGGGCTGCCGTCATGGAACACCACGCCGTCGCGCAGCCGGATCGTCCACTGCGTGTAGTCGGCGTTCGGCTGGACCGACTCGGCGAGGTAGGGCCGGAAGCCGCCGTCGCCGTCGGGGACCGTCAGCGTGTCGTAGATCGTGCGGGCGACCTGGATGCCCGAGATGGCCAGCTGGCCCTCCTGGAGGCACCAGCCGTTGGTCGTCTCGGCCTCGAGCCCGTAGACCATGCGGCCGCCGTACTGCGGCGGCCCGACCTCGGCGTCGTCGTTGTCACCCCCGGAGGGCTGCGTCGACCCGGCGCTGGTGACGCTGGCACACGCGCTGGCGAGCATGGCGACGGCGGCGAGCGGCAGCCACCATCGGCGTGCAGGGCGCACGAAGGAGCGCGGCACCCGTTTCCCCCTTCTTCGATGTCCGGCGAGCCGACGACCGGATGCTCCGGCGCGGCCAACAGGGCGATATCCCAGGCGTGACTCGTGTCACCCTCCCGAGAAGTTGACGGGCACCGTAGAGGCGTCGTTGGACACCTGTCAACGCGGCTGGGGACCGCCCACGGAGCGCGGCCGGACTGTCCTGAACGGCGTTCGCTTTGCCGCCGACCCGGGGTCGTTCGGTCAGCGCTTCCGGGCGATCGTGAGGCCGTCGAAGGCGGTCAGCATCGCCGACTCGACCCGGTCGTCGGCGGCCACCTTGTCGTTGAAGGCCTGCAGCGCCCGCCGGTTGGCGTCGTCCGCCGACTCCTCCACCACGAGGCCGGACCACAGCACGTTGTCGGCCAGGAGCAGCCCGCCCGCCCGGACGCGGGGGACCAGCTCGTCCCAGTAGCTGGCGTACCCGGGCTTGTCGGCGTCGATGAAGACGAGGTCGATGTGCTCCTCCGCGGGCAGGGCCCGGAGCGTCTCGACGGCCGGGGCCAGGCGCAGCTCGATGCGGTCGGCGACGCCGAGCCGCTCCCACGCCTTGCGGGCGATCGCGGTCCACTCCTCGCTGACGTCGCAGCACAGGAGGGTGCCGCCCTCGGCCAGGCCCCGTGCGATGCAGTACGACGAGTAGCCGGTGAACGTCCCGACCTCGACCGCCCGCCGGGCGCCGGCGATGCGGGTGAGGAGGGTGAGCAGCTGGCCCTGGTCGGCGCCGACCTGCATGCCGGCCGCCGGGCCGAGCGCCTGCGTCTCGGCCCGGAGGTCCGCGACCTCGGGCGGGTCGGGCCAGGCGCCGCGGCCGGCGGCGTAGTCGACGATCGCATCGGTCACGGCGAAGTAGCGGCTCATCGCCACCGAGGGTAAACCGGGGCTCCAGCGGCAGAGGGAGGCCCGGGTGTCCGAGCGAGTGCGCATCGAGGTCGACGGCGGTGTCGCCGACGTCCGCCTGAACCGGCCGGAGAAGCTCAACGCCCTCGACACCGAGACGTTCGTCGGCCTCGTCGACGCCGGCGCCAAGCTGGCCGCCGACCCGTCGGTCCGGGCGGTCGTGCTCTCCGGGGAGGGCCGGGCGTTCAGCGCCGGGCTCGACTTCGCCGGGTTCCTGGCCATGGCCGGGTCCGGGCAGGGCGACGGGCTCGCCACGATCGGGTCCACCAACGGGCGCATCACCCATCTGGCCCAGCAGGCGGCCCACACGTGGCGCGAGGTGCCGGTCCCGGTCATCGCCGCGGTGCACGGGCACTGCCTCGGGGGCGGCCTGCAGATCGCCTGCGGCGCCGACCTCCGCATCGTCCACCCGGACGCCAAGCTCTCGGTCCTCGAGGTGCGCTGGGGCCTCACCCCCGACATGACGATCACCGCCGTGCTGCCGGGGTTGGTCGGGTCGGACGTGGCCAAGGAGCTGACCTGGACCGGGCGCACCCTGTCCGGGACCGAGGCCGTGTCGCTCGGCCTGTGCACCCGGGTGGCCGACGACCCGCTCGCCGCCGCCCTCGACCTGGCCCGCGAGCTGGCCGGGAAGAACCCGCACGCTCTTCGCGCGGCGAAGCGCCTCTACGACGGCCAGCCCGGGCGCACGCTGGCCGAGCAGTACGAGGCCGAGCGCGACGAGATCGGCCACCTCATCGGCACGCCGAACCAGGTCGAGGCGGTGTCGGCGTTCTTCGAGACGCGGGCGCCCTCCTTCACCGACCCGGACTGACCTCGCCGCCCGGGTCGGCTATGCGGGGCCGGCATCGCCCGGCCGGGGCTAGTAGCCGGCGGCCGCCCCGCCGGCGGCCCGCGGGTCCGCGGCGCCGTCGAGCACGCCGTCGGCGTCCACCGAGATCATCTGTGCCTGGCCGAAGCCGAGGTCGACGGGCTTGGTGCTGCGCTCGACGGCGTGGCCCCGGGCGACCAGGCCCTCGTCCCACGCCGCGCTGGCGTGGGACTCGACGTAGGTCGTGCCCGGCCCGCCGTCCTCCCACATCGTGAAGCCGCCGCCGTCGAGCGACCAGCGCCCGGCGTCGAGTGCCCGGCCCGGCGGCTGGCCGTGGTGGAGTGCCCGGGCCAGCAGCTGCAGCAGGATCTGCGGCTGGGCGTCGCCACCCATCGTGCCGAGGCACATGCGCAGGCGGCCCTCGGACGTCGTGACCAGGGTGGGCGCCAGCGTGTGGGGCGGCCGGGCGCCTGCCGCCAGCTCGGCGGGGTGGCCAGCCTCCAGCGAGAAGCCGAGGCCGCGGTCGTGCAGGAACACACCGGTGCCCGGCTCGACGATGCCCGACCCCCAGCCGGAGGCGTTGGACTGGATGAGCGTGACGCCGGTCCGCTCGCTGTCGACGGCGCAGATGGCCGTGGTGTCGCCGGCGGCGCCGGCCGGGGCGCGGTCGCCTCGGTGGGCGGGGTCGACGGCGGCGAGCCGCGCCTGCAGGCGCTCTTCGGCGAGCAGGGCCCAGCCGTCGGCGCGGTCGTGGAGCACGGCCGGGCGGTCGGCGCCGACCTGGCGGGCGGCCTCGGACAGGAGGTGGGCCCAGGCGGGGTCGCCGGGGTCCTCCGGCAGCTCGAGGCGGTCGGCGACCCAGGCGCCCGCCAGGGCCAGGTAGGCCTGCGAGGGCGGCGGCGGCGCCCACACCACGTGGCCGAAGGCGGGCACCCGCAGCGGCGTGGACCACTCGGCCTGGTTGCGGGCCAGGTCGGCCCGGGAGAAGAGCCCGTTGCCCAGCTCGATCAGTCCGTCCCCGAACGGGCCCTGGTAGAAGCCGGTGCGGCCCCCGGTGCCGATCGCCTCCAGGGCCATGGCGAGCCCGGGCCGGCGGACGAGGGCGCCGGCCTTGAGCTTCCCGCCGGTGGCCATGGCCGGGTCGCGGTAGTCGTCGGCGCCGGCGTGGTGGAGGATCGCCGTCGCCGCCCAGGCCAACTCGGCCGAGGCGGGGAAGCCGGCGGCGGCGTAGGTGGTGGCCGGCTCGAGGACCTGGGCGAGCGACAGCCGGCCGAAGCGGCGGTGCAGCTCCATCCAGCCGTCGACGCAGCCGGGGACCGTGACCGAGCGGATGTCGCCCCAGCGGGGCATGCGCGTGAAGCCCTCGGCCCGCAGCTGGATGACGTCGGTGCCCGACCCGGCCCGGCCGGCGGCGGTGAGCGCCACCGGCTCCTCCCCGGCCCGCCGGACCACGGCGAACAGGTCGCCGCCGAGCCCGCACTGATGCTGGGTGGTCACGGCCAGCACCGCGCCGGCGCCGATGGCGGCGTCGGCCGCCGTGCCGCCGGCCCGCAGCAGGGCGACCCCGGCGGAGGAGGCCAGGTGGTCGGCCGCCACGACCATGCCGATGGGGGCGTGGACCGTCGCCGTCCCGAACGGGTCCGTCGTCATGGCCGCAATGTACGTGGCCCCAGGCCTCGGCTCGGTGCGGCCGCGGGCCGCGCTCCGCCCGGCGGACGGGGTGTCACGGGTCGAGGAGGGCGCCGGCGTCGCGCCACTCGCGCTCGAGCCGGTCGAGGCGGTCGGTGGCCGAGTCGCGGAGGTGGGCGGCGACGCCCGTTGCGAGGGCGTTGACCAGGGCGAGCGTGCCGACGTGGCTGTCGAAGGGCCCGGCGCCCTCGGCCGACACGGTGAACGTGACGTCGGCCAGCGTGGCGAGCGGCGACAGCGGGCTGTCGGTGACGGCGACCACCTTGGCCCGGGCGGCAACCGCCCGCTGCGCGGCCTCGACGACCCAGCGCTCGTACCGCCGCAGGTCGACGGCGATCACGACGGCGTCGCCGGCCGTCAGCGCCGCCAGCTGGCGGACCACGCCGACCGGCGAGCCGGCGACGACCGCCACGTCGTCGCGGAGCATGGCCAGGGCGTCGGCGAGCATCGCCCCGATGCCGGCCTCGGCGTCGCCGGCGAGCACCCGCACGGCCCGGCCCCGGTCGGCCAGCAGGTCGACCGCCTTGGCGAACATGTCGGGGTCGATCGCCTCCAGCGTGCGCTGCACGTTGCCGAGCTCGGCCTGGAGCGTGCGGCCCAGCGCGTCGCTGCCGGGGACCTGCCGGATGCGCTCGGCGGCCGGCCGCAGTCGATGGCCGATGGCGGCCCGGACCGAGGCCTGGAGCTCGCTGAAGCCCTGGTAACCGAGCCGGGCGGCCAGGCGGACGACCGTGGCGTTCGACGTGTCGGCGACCGCCGCCACCTCGGCCACGGTGCCGAAAGCGATGCCCTCGGGATGCCGCAGGACGACCTCGGCCACCTGCCGTTCGGCGGGGGAGAGCTCGTCGCGACGACGGGTGATGCGATCGGCCACCTCGGACATGGAACGGATGATACGGTCATACGGCCCGCTGAAACGTCTGGTTCAGCGCTGCGCTCGACCCGGGCCCGGCATCGGCGCCTCCGCCCGGCGTGCCGACGGCACGGTCATCGTCTCCCGCTTCCCTTCGACCCCGTAGGTGGCCATGGACACGTTCCCCTCCCGCAATCCCGCCCGGCCCGACGACGTCGTCGGCACGTACCCGGTCCACGGCCCCGAGGCGGTCGACGCCGCGGTCGCCCGCGCCGCCGAGGCGCAGAGGTCCTGGGCCCGGCTGCCCATCCCCGCCCGGGCCGACGTCATCGCAGCCGCCGGCGCCGTGCTCGCCCGGGACAAGCAGGCGCTCACCGAGCTGGTCAGCCGCGAGGCCGGCAAGGTCCTCGTCGAGGCTGGCGGCGACGTGCAGGAGGCCGTCGACATGGCCGCCTACGTGGCCGGCCAGGGCCGGGGGCCGTGGGGCCAGACGGTCCCGTCCGAGCTGGGCGCCAAGCTGTGCTGGACCACCCGCCAGCCCGTCGGCGTCGTCGGCCTGATCACCCCGTGGAACTTCCCGGTGGCGATCCCCTCCTGGAAGATCTTCCCGGCGCTACTGGCCGGCAACGGCGTGGTGATGAAGCCGTCCGAGCACGCCCCGGCCTGCGCAGAAGCCTTCGTGGCGGCGTGCGTCGAGGCCGGTGTGCCGGAGGGCCTGGTCCAGGTGGTCCACGGCTACGCCGAGCCGGCCCGGGCGCTGTCGACCCATCCCGGCGTGCGGGCGGTCAGCTTCACCGGCTCGGTCGCCACCGGGCGGGCGGTGGCCGCCGCCGCCATGGCCGAGGGGCCGCGGCTCGTGTCGCTCGAGCTCGGCGGCAAGAACGCCATGATCGTGCGGTCCGACGCCGACCTCGACCTGGTCGTCGACGGTGCCATCTTCGGCGCCTTCGGCACGTCGGGCCAGCGCTGCACGTCGACGTCCCGCTTGATCGTCCACCCCGACGTGGCCACCGAGCTGGTCGACCGCATCGTGACCCGGGCGGGCGAGCTGACGCTGGGCGACCCCCTTGTCGCCGGCACCGACGTCGGCCCGGTCATCACCGCCGACTCGGCCGAGCGCATCCTCGGCATGGTTCGCACGGCGACCTCCGAGGGCGCCGAGCTGGCCTGCGGCGGCGAGGCCGTCGTGGTCGACGACTGCCCGGGCGGTGCGTTCGTCGCCCCGACCGTGCTGACCGGGGTCAAGCCCGAGACCACGATCGCCCGGCAGGAGGCGTTCGGGCCGGTCCTGGCCGTGCTCGAGGTGGCCGGGCTCGACGAGGCCATCGACGTCGTCAACTCGGTCGAGTACGGCCTGTCGGCCGCCGTCTACACGTCCGACATCAACGCCGCGCTCCACGCGGTCGACCGCATCGACACCGGCATCGTCTACGTCAACGCCCCGACGATCGGCGCCGAGATCCCGCTGCCGTTCGGCGGCACCAAGCACACGGGCAACGGCTTCCGCGAGGCGGGCGCCCGCGGCATCGAGCAGTTCAGCGAGGTCAAGACCGTCTACGTCGACTATTCCGGCCGCCTCCAGCGCGCGCAGATCGACACCCCCGGCAGGGAGGCCCAGTGACCGTCACCGACAGGCCCACGCTCGTACCGCCGGGCCCGCCGGGCGAGGCGACCCCGGCCTGGCTGGCCCGCGACGACCGGGCCCTAGCGGGCGTGCTGCCCCGCTACTACGACATCGTCGCCGAGCGGGGCGAGGGCAGCTGGGTCATCGACGTCGACGGCCGCCGCTACCTCGACCTCGGCGCGGGCATCGGGGTCAACGCGACCGGCCACGGCCACCCCCGCGTCGTGGCTGCGATCGCCGAGCAGGCCGCCGCCCTCGTCCACACGTCGGTCGTCGTGCACCACCGGCGCAACGTCGAGCTGGCCGAGCGGCTGGGGCAGCAGGCGCCGTTCCTGGCCGACCCGCAGGCGTTCTTCTGCAACTCCGGGGCCGAGGCCGTCGACGGCGTCATCAAGCTGGCCCGCAAGGTGACCGGCCGCACCGACGTCATCGCCTTCCGCCGCGCCTTCCACGGCCGCACGCTGGCCGCCACCACGCTGACGACCGCCAAGGGCCGCTACCGGGCCGGTTACGCCCCGCTGCTCCCGGGCGTCCACCACGCCCCCTGGTGCCTGCCGCACCAGCACCCGAGCCCCGAGGCCGCCGTCGAGGCCGCGCTGGACGGGCTCGACCGGCTGCTGACGCTCGAGGCGCCACCGGACGACGTGGCGTTGATGATCGTCGAGCCGGTGCTGGGCGAGGGCGGCTACGTGCCGGCCGAGCGGGCCTGGCTCGAGGGCCTCCGGGCGCGCTGCGACGAGCACGGGATCCTCCTCGTGTTCGACGAGGTCCAGTGCGGCGCCGGGCGCACCGGCACCTATTTCGCGGCCGAGGGCTACGGCGTGGCGCCCGACGTGGTGCTGTTCGCCAAGGGCGTCGCCTCCGGCATGCCGCTGGGCGGCCTGCTGGCCGGCCGGGCGCTGTTCGACCGCTGGCCGACCGGCGCCCACGGCTCGACGTTCGGCGGCAACCCCGTCGCCTGCGCCGCCGCCCTGGCCACGCTCGACGTGATCGACGACGAGGGCCTGCTCGACCGGGCGACCACGTTGGGGCAACGCGCTCTCGACCGGCTGGTCGAGGCCCTGGCCGGTCACCCGTCCGTCCGCGACGTCCGGGGGCGCGGGCTCATGGTCGGTGTCGAGCTGGCCGACAAGGCCACGACCACGGCCGTGTGCGACCACTGTCTCGACGCCGGCGTGCTGGCGCTGGCCTGCGGCCCCGAGGAGAACGTCGTCCGCCTGGTCCCGCCGCTCACGATCACCGACGACGAGCTCGACCTCGGCCTCGACGCGCTGGTGGCGGCCATCACGGCCGGCTGAGGCCCCGATCGCGCCCGGGGCCGCGGCCGATGCGCCGCGGCCTGCCCGGGCGCCGACGCCGGGCGGTGGTGGCGTCGCCGAACGCCACCACCGCCAGGGCCTCCCGTCCGCCGCCGTCCTGCGGCGCGCCCAACGGCCCTCCGAACCGGGAGCAGCGCCGCGCCCGTAGGTATCTGGCGGGCGGCGCGACGACTCGTCTGACGGATCGTCCGTGGCGAACGGTGCTCGTGGTGTTTCGAAGGGGAGCCGAAACGATGAGGGGTGTCGGCACTACGATCCGCCGCGTGACGGGCGGACGGGAGAGCGGGCAGCGATGAGCTACGCCCTGGGTGTCGACATAGGTACGACGTTCTCGGCCGCGGCGGTGCACCGCCAGGGCCGGGCCGAGATGGTCGCGCTGGGCTACCGGTCGGCGCTCGTGCCTTCCGCCGTCCTCATCAACGCGGAGGGTGGCACGCTGGTCGGCGACGCCGCGCTCCGGCGCGGCCGCTCCGAGCCGGAGCGGCTGGCGCGCTTCTTCAAGCGGCGCATCGGCGACAGCGTCCCGCTCATCGTGGGCGGCAGCCCGTTCTCGGCCGAGCAGCTCACCGCCCGGCTCCTGCGGGCGGTCGTCGACGCCGTCGCCGAGCAGCAGGGCGGCGCCCCCGACGCGATCGCGCTGACCCGGCCCGCCAACTGGGGCCCCTTCAAGCAGGACCGGTTCGACCAGGCAATCCGCCTCGCCGACCTCCGCGGCGTCACGGTGCTCACCGAGCCCGAGGCCGCCGCCCTCGCCTACGCCGCCGAGGAGCGGGTCGAGCCGGGCGCCGTCGTCGCCGTCTACGACCTGGGCGGCGGCACGTTCGACGCCACGCTCCTGCGCCGCGCCGGCGACCGCTTCGAGGTCATCGGCGAGCCCGAGGGCATCGAGCGGCTGGGCGGCATCGACTTCGACGCCGCCGTGTTCGAGCACGTTCGCCGGTCGCTCGACGGCGCCATCGAGGCCCTCCCCGAGGACGACCCCAACACCCTCCGCGCCATCGCCCGCCTGCGCGACGACTGCATCGACGCCAAGGAGGCCCTGTCCTCCGACACGCAGGTGTCGATCCCGGTCGTGCTGCCGCGTCTGGCGACCGAGATCCGGCTCACCCGGTCCGAGCTCGAGGGGATGATCCGGCCGGTCCTCGACGACAGCATCGCCTCGCTGCGGCGGGCGGTCGCCTCGGCCGACGTGACCGCGGCGCAGGTCGACCGGGTCCTTCTCGTGGGCGGGTCGTCCCGGGTGCCGCTCGTGGCACAGCTCGTCGCCTCGGCGTTCGGCCGTCCGGTCGCGCTCGACGCCCACCCCAAGCATGCCGTCGCCCTGGGGGCCGCCCTCGTCGCCGGCGGCGGCGGCGCCGACGCCCGCGCCATCGGCGCCACCGCCGCCCAGCCGGTCATCGCCACCCCCGCCGGCCTCGCCACCCCGGCCAGCGACACGCCCTCAAGGCCCGGCGCGCCCGGCGCGGGCACCCCTGCCGTCCCCGGTGCCCCTGATGCGGCGGGCACGCCCGCCGGCGCAGGAGCGCCCGGCGGTGCGGGTGCCGGGGCGATCGCCACCGGCCTGGCGGCGGGCGCCGCAGCCGGAGCGGCCGCCTCGGGGGCGCCGATCACGGCGCCGCCCGCGCCGTTCACGCCGGAGCCCACGCCCGATCCGCGCCCCGCCGCGGCGGGGAAGGCCGGCGCCCCGACATCCGACCCGAGCGAGGCCCCGTTCGCCCCGGTGTGGCTCTCCGGCGATCCCGCCGAGGGCGGGGCGGGCGCCGGCACGGCGCCGGCCGCCCGCACCACCGCCGACGGCAGCCTCCCGCCCCGCCCCGCCACCCCGCCGTCCGGCACCGGCGGGCCGTCCGGCGAGTGGGCGCCGCCGAACGGCCGCACCGGTGGCCCTGCGGGGGAGCCGTCCGGCGAGTGGGCACCGCCGACCGATCGCGCCGGCGCAGCTCCCTCCGGCGACGCGATCCCGGCCGCCGGCTCCGTCGGCCCGATCGGGGACGAGCCGACACGCGTCGACATGGGCGATGCCTGGGCGGCGCCGACCGCCCGCCACGACCAGCCCTCCGGCGACCGGTGGCCGGCCAAGGGGGGCGACGAGCCCACGCGGGTCGAGTCCGACCGGACGCTGGTCCGGCCGTCGGCCCCCGGCGGGCCCGGTGACGGTCCGTCCGGTGACCGGTGGGCGCCACCACCCGCCGGCCGCGGCGACGAGCCCCGCGACGGGGGACCGTCGAGGCCCGGCGTGGGCGCCGGGGCGGCCGCGGGCATGGCCGCCGCCGGGGCCGCGGGTGTCGCCGCCGGCGGTCCGAGCGAGATGGCCCTGGCGAGCGCGGGCACCGACCTCGGCGCGCGTCCCCGCTACGGCCGCGAGGCCACGCCCGGCGGCCCAGGTGGGCCCGGCTCCGGTGAGTACGTCCCCGGCCACGCGTCCGGCTACGCCGGCGACGACGGTCCCCGCAAGCGCCGGCTGGTCCCCCTCGTGGGCGCCATCGCCGCCGTCGGGCTGATCGGCGCTGCCGCCGCCGTGGCCCTGTCCGGCGGCGACGACCCCGAAGACACCGGGAGCGAGACCACCTCCGACACGAGCGCAGACACGACGGGCGACACGACGCCGACGACGGCGCCGCCGGTGCAGCTCCCGAGCGCCCTGTCCCTCGGCGCCGAGCTCACC
>DATFOS010000081.1:0-2604 GCA_035265325.1 Acidimicrobiales bacterium | reverse complement strand
TGGTGGGCGATCTCGTGGACGACCGTGATGCGCACCTGCTCCACCACCTCGTCCTCGTCGGCGCACCCAGCGCAGATGGGCAGCCGGAAGATCGTCACGCGGTCGGGCATAGTGAGCCCACCCCCGCCGTACCAGTCGCCGCGCTCGGTGAGCGGCACGCCCTCGTAGCGACCGAGGAGTCCCCCGTGCACCGACCCGTCCTCGACCACCACGGCCACGTTGTCCATGAACCGGGCGAGGTCGGCGGGGATGCTGTCGAGGGCGTCGCCGACCAGCTCCTCGAACCGGCCGGCCGGAACGTCGATCATCTCCCGAGGTTAGGGCGGCGAATAGTCTCGGCGGCAGTGGCCCCCGAGCACGCCGACGATGACCACGCCGCCGCCGACCGCCTGCTGGCGGACCTCGACCCGGCGCAGCGCCGGGCCGTCACGGCCCCCGGCCGGCCCCTGGCGATCCTGGCGCCCGCCGGGTCGGGCAAGACCCGGGTGCTCACCCGCCGCATCGCCTGGCGGGTGGAGACCGGCGACGCCGACGCCAGCCACGTGCTGGCGCTCACGTTCACCCGGAAGGCCGCCGACGAGCTGCGCGACCGGCTGCGGCGGCTGGGCCTGCGGCACGGCGTCGCATCCGGCACGTTCCACGGCGTCGCCTTCGCACAGCTGCGCGCCCGCTGGGCCGACGAGGGCCGCGCCGCACCCGGGCTGCTGGCGCGGAAGGCCCCGCTGCTCGGCGACCTCGTGGCCGGCGGACCGCTGTCGGTCGCCCAGCTCGCCGGCGAGATCGAGTGGGCCAAGGCGCGGCTGGCCGGTCCCGACGAGTACGCCGAGGCCACCGAGACCGCCCGTCGGCGCCCCCCGGCGCCCGCCTCCCGCATCGCGGACCTCTACCGGCGCTACGAGGACGCCAAGCGCCAGGCCCGCATGGTCGACTTCGACGACCTGTTGCGCCTCTGCAGCCACCTCATCGAGACCGACCCCGTGTTCGCGACCACGCAGCGCTGGCGCTACCAGCACCTCTTCGTCGACGAGTTCCAGGACGTCAACCCGCTCCAGCTCCGCCTGCTCGAGGCGTGGCGGGGGCCGCGCTACGACCTGTGCGTGGTGGGCGATCCCCATCAGGCGATCTACGGCTGGAACGGCGCCGACGTCGGCATCCTCCAGGGCTTTCGCCGGCTCTACCCTCCGGCCGAGGTCATCGAGCTCGACGGCAACTACCGGTCGACGCCGCAGATCCTCGACGCCGCCGCGGCGGTGCTGCGGTCCGCCGGCGCAGGGCGACGAGCGAGTGTCGGTTCGGATGCCGGAGGGCGGGGCGTGCGACCCACCCGGCCGGACGGTGCGGCGGTGCGGCTCGAACGGCACGCGTCCGACCGTGACGAGGCGCGTGCGATCGCCCGGACGGTGCGTGACGGTCGGGGTCCGCGGGCGCCCTGGTCGGCTCAGGCGGTGCTCGTGCGCACCCACGCCCAGATTCCGCTGATCACCGAGGCCCTGCGGTTGTCTGGCATCCCCCACCGGGTGCGCGGTGCCGATGCGTTGCTCGACCGGCGGATCGTGCGGGAGGCCCTCGACCTCATGCGGCGCTCGGGCGCCAGTCTCGCCGCCTGCCTGCCCGACCTCGTCGCACTCGCGCCCGGGCCCACGACCGAGCCCGATCCCCACCTCGACACCCTGGTCCAGCTCGCCCACGACCACCTCCGCCTCGATCAGGGGGCGTCGGCGTCGGGCTTCGCCTCCTGGCTCGTGGCCACGCTCCAGGCCGAGGGGGCGGAGGGACGCAGCGACAGCATCACCGTCGCCACCTTCCATGCCGCCAAGGGGCTCGAGTGGCCGATCGTGCACCTGGCCGGGCTGGAGGACGGGTTCGTGCCCATCGCGCACGCCCGCACGCCAGCCGACCGGGCCGAGGAGGCACGGCTGCTCTATGTGGCGATGACCCGGGCCGAGGACGAGCTGCGGTGCTCGTGGTCGGCCCAGCGGATGTTCGGCGACCGGGGGGCGGAACGTCGGCTGAGCCCGTGGCTGAGCTGGCTCGCGGGGCGGCAGCGCGAACGGGCCGACCGTGCGCCCGAGCTCCCCGCCGACTGGCGCCGCCGGCTCGCCGATCAGCGGGCCCAGCTCGCAGGCGCCACGGCGCCGAGGTCGTCCACGCTCGACGCCCTGATGGTCTGGCGCGACGACCGCGCCCGGATAGCCCGGGTCGAGCCCGCGGCGCTGGTGGACGACCACCTGCTCGAGACCATCGCCGCCCGCCGCCCGGCGTCGCCCGACGAGCTGGCGGCTGTGCCCGGCATGGGCCCGCTGCTCGCGGCGCGCATCGGCGAGAGCCTGCTCGCGGCGCTGGCCCAGCCGTCGACCACCGCCGCGGCCGACGCAGACGGCTAGAGCGGTCGGCCACGTGGACTTCGCCATCGAGCAGACGTACGCCGCCGCCCCCGACGCCGTGGCGCGGGCCTACGCGACGGCGGAGCTCTACGCCAGGCTCGACGGGCTCGGCAAGCTCGGCGGGCCCGAGGTGCTCGACCGCCAGGTCGACGGCTCGGTCGTGCGGCTGGCGGTGCGGTACCGCTTCGTCGGCCACCTGGCCCCGGCGGTGACCGCCGTG
>DATFOS010000080.1:0-4104 GCA_035265325.1 Acidimicrobiales bacterium | reverse complement strand
TCGACGTCGTGGGCTGGGACGGGTGCCTGTACCCGTACCGGTTCTCGATCCACGACTTCGCCCCGATCACCGGGCGGGTCCACCAGCCGCCGCCGGTCCACCAGACGTTCGCCGGGCCAGGCTTCGTGGTCTGCAGCTTCGTACCCCGCCGGCTCGACGACCACCCGCTGGCGGTACCGGTGCCATACAACCACGCCAACGTGGACTCCGACGAGGTCCTCTACTACTGCGGCGGCGACTTCACGAGCCGCAAGGGGGCCGGCATCGGGGCGGGCTCGCTGACCCTGCACCCGGCCGGGTTCGTCCACGGGCCCCAGCCCGGCAGCGTCGAGGCCGGCCTCGGCGCCACCTGGACCGACGAGCTGGCCGTCATGGTCGACACGTTCCGCCCGCTCGCCCTGACGGCGGCGGCGCGGGCGTGCGAGGACGCCGACTACGCCTGGACCTGGTCCCGCCCGGCCCCGGACCGAGCCGGGCCCGGGAGCGGCTAGGAGGACGCGCCGACGGCCTCGGACGCCAGCGTGCGGTCGACGTGGGTGTCGGGGGCCAGCGGCTCGTCGTACGACACGCCGCCGATGAGGATGAGCTCCTCCTCGGTCCGTCCGATCGTCCCGGCCCGCAGCTCCCAGTCGAACAGCAGCGGCGGCAGGTCGCGCAGCTCGTCGGCGGCCACGCCCGTCCCCTCCGCGACGGCGTCCACGACGTCGTCGTCTTCGCGGTAGTCGCCGGTGAGGTGGGTGTTGATCGTGCGGATGATCGCCCGGGCGTAGGCCAGGCCGACGCGGCGCTCGGGCCCGAGCAGCGCGCTCGACACCACGGTGCCGTCGATCGACTCGCTGGCCGGGAGCGTGGCGACGAGGCGGATGCCCGGCTGGTCGGCGACCCGGGCCCAGGCGGCGCCGTCGAGCCAGGCGGCGGCGAGCCGGCCGTCGAGCAGGTCGGACGCCGCCTCCGGTCCGTCCGACTCCCTCAGCGCTACCTCGTTGAGCGTGATGTCGGTCTGTGAGAAGGCGAGCCCGGCCGGGTAGTTGGCGGCGGAGCGGACGCCCGCCGGGGAGCCGACCGGCTGCAGCTCGAGGTCGCCGAGGTCGGGATCCTCGCTCAAGGCGTCGTCGCGCACCCACAGCCCGGCCTGGGGACGGCCCAGGTCGTTGGGGTTGCTGGCCAGCACGCCGCCGAGCACGAGGCGGGCCTCGGTGCCGCGGGACAGGGCGTCGAGGTAGGCGCCACCCACGCCGCCCACGGCCACGTCGACCGTACCGGCGTCGACGGCCTCCATGGCCGACCGGTCGTCCAGCGGGACCAGCTCGACCGTCAGGTTCTCGGCCTCGAACTCGCCGAGGGCGTCGGCCACGAACAGCGGGGCCAGCTCGGGCCCGGGCTCCTCGGGGACCGCCACCCGCACGGTCGTCGCCGCGGGCAGCGGCGCCGCGGCGGGCGAGCCGGCGCCGCAGCGCGCGACGACCCGCCCGGCGGACAGGTCCTCGGGGTCGGTCACGGCCTGGCGGCCGCATCCCTCCGCGATGTCGCCCGGCACGGTCGGCCCCGCGGCGACGATCGCACCCCCGTCGGCCGTCCCGGAGGACTCGGACGGCGCGGCGTCGCCGTCGTCGGAGGAGGAGTCGTCGCTGCAAGCCCCGACCACGAGCGCGAGCGCCAGCCCCAACGCAACGGCGCGCCCGGCGCGCTCACCGCCCGTCCCCAGCCCCAGCACGGCGAACCCCGGCCTCAGGCGGGAACCGTCGCCAGGGCGTCGTGCACGAAATCGGCGACGCCGACGGCGAGCCGGTCGCGCCGCAGGAGGGTGGAGGCGACGACGGTGCCGCCGCGCTCCTCGACCACCCTTTCGAGCTTGGACAGGGCCTTGCCGGCGTGGATGGCGTAGGTCATGAAGCACGCCGCCCGCTTGCCGTCGATGACCGGCATGGCGCGGAGGCGGCCGACCCGCCCGGGGCGGTGACCGGCGATGATCAGGCCGTCGACCCAGGTCCCCACGAACACGAGGTCGGCCTCCGCCAGGTCCTTCAGGCCGATGTTGGTGATGTCGTACACGGACACCTCGGCGCCGTCGGCGCGGGCGGCCTCGGCGACCAACTGGGCGGCGCGGGCCGTGTTGCCGGTGAAGCTCTCGTAGACCACCACCGCTCGCATGGGCGTCAGTCTGGCAGAACCGACTCCCCCGCTCGCCAACGATCCCGTGGGTAGTTTCCGGGCGTCCCGCCAGGAAGAGGAGCCCCCATGGACATGCAGTACCGCCGTCTCGGCCGCTCGGGCATCAAGGTGAGCGTCCTGTCCTTCGGGTCGTGGGTGTCGTTCGGGCCACAGCTCGACACCGGGAAGGCCCGCGACTGCCTCGACGCCGCCTACCGCGCCGGGGTGAACTTCTTCGACAACGCCGAGGTGTACTCGGGCGGCGAGTCGGAGCGGATCATGGGCGCCGCCATCGCCGAGCTGAGCTGGCCCCGCTCGTCGTACGTGATCAGCTCGAAGTTCTACTGGGGCATCTCCGACCACGTGAACGCCCGGGCGACGCTGAACCGGAAGTACCTCATGGAGGCGATCGACCCCTCGCTGGAGCGCCTCGGCCTCGAGCACCTCGACCTCGTCTACTGCCACCGGCCGGACCCCGAGACCTCGATCGAGGAGACGGTGTGGGCGATGTCCGACATCGTGTCGTCGGGCCGGGCGCACTACTGGGGGACCTCCGAGTGGAGCGCGGACGAGATCCGCGCCGCCTGGGACGTCGCCGACAGGCGCAACCTGCACAAGCCGGTCGTCGAGCAGCCCCAGTACAACCTCCTCGACCGCCGCAAGGTCGAGCGCGAGTACCGCAGGCTCTACGACGACATCGGGCTCGGCCTCACGACCTGGAGCCCGCTCGCCTCGGGCCTGCTCAGCGGCAAGTACCTCGACGGCGTCCCCGAGGGCAGCCGCGCCACGCTGCCCGGCTACGGCTGGTTGCGGGACCAGCTGACGAACCCGGCGGCCAACGCCAAGGTCCGCAACCTGGCCGCGATCGCCGAGGAGCTGGGCTGCTCGCTCGCCCAGCTGGCCATCGCCTGGTGTGCCCACAACCCCCGCGTGTCGACGGTCATCACGGGCGCCAGCCGGGTCGAGCAGGTGGAGGAGAACATGGGTGCCCTCACGGTGCTGGGCAACCTCACGGACGACCTCGTCGCCCGCATCGACGCGGCGGTGTCGTAGCGATGGACCCGATGCTGGGGCCCACGGAGGACATGGTCGAGGTCGAGAACCGGCTGGCGGCCATGCCGCTGCTGGAGGCGCTGACCACGCAGCGGGCGGTGCGCCGGGTCATGCCGGGCCCGGTGGCGCCGGCCATCGTCACCCGCCTGATCGAGCTGGCGCTGGAGGCGCCGACCGGCTCGAACGGGCAGAACTGGGAGTTCGTGGTCGTCACCGACCCGAAGCGCAAGATGCGCCTGCAGGTCCAGTACAAGCGGTCGTGGGCGCTCTACGGCGGGCTGGGCAAGCGGACGCGCAGGGACGAGCAGACGCAGCGGATCCTCAAGTCGGTGGAGTGGCAGGTCGAGCACTTCCACGAGATCCCGGTCGTGGTGGTGGCGTGCCTCAAGGGCGGCCCGAAGCGGCCGTTCGTGCCGGCGCCGCCGATCGCCAACAGCTCGCACTACGGCTCCGTCTACCCCAGCGTGCAGAACCTGCTCCTGGCGGCGCGGGCGATCGGGCTGGGCGCCTCGCTGGTCACGCTGCCGCTGTGGTCCAACACGGCGGCCCGGCGGATCCTGAAGCTGCCGCTGTCGGTGGAGCCGGTGTGCATCGTGCCGCTGGGCTGGCCCCGGGGCCGCTACGGCCCCAAGGCGCGGCGGCCGGTCGAACGCCACCCGCACCACGCCCGTGTCCACCGCCCGGTGGTAGGTGATGTCGGTGAGGTCGAAGCCCGCCACGGGCTCCCAGGCGTCGGGGTCGAAGAGCGGGGAGGGCGAGTCCATGCGGCCGTACTACTCCCCGTCCCCGTACGTCTCCCAATGGAGGACCTCGGCCACGGGACGCCGCGGCTTGGGCCCGTAGCGGCCCCGCGGCCAGCCCAGCGGGACGATGCACACGGGCTCGACGCCGAGCGGCAGC
>DATFOS010000079.1:0-8513 GCA_035265325.1 Acidimicrobiales bacterium | reverse complement strand
GCCGCCGTAGCCCGGCTGCTGACCGTACTGGTCGGCCTGCCCGTAGCTCGGCTGGCTCGGGGTGCCGCCGTAGCCCGGCTGCTGGCCGTACTGGTCCTGGCCGTAGCCATGGCCGCTCGGGGGCTCCTCTTGGCCCTGCTGGCTGGGGGTGCCGCCATAGCCCTGCTGGCTTGGCGTACCGCCGTACCCCCGCTGCTGGCCGTACTGGTCTGCCTGCCCGTAGCCCTGGCCGCTGGGGGTGCCGCCATGGCCCTGCTGGCCGTACCCCTGCTGGCCGTACCCCTGGTTGCTCGGCGTCTCGTAGGACTGCTGCGAGGTGGCGGTCGCGCCTGGCGTCTGTTGTCCCGCGGGAGCGTCGGTGCTGCGGTTGCCGCCGGCGTCGGCCACGTGCTCCGTCCAGCGGCCACCGTCGTGGTAGCGCTGGGCGAAGCGCCCGGACGGATCCGGGTACCAGCCGGGACTGACCTGGGACATCGAAAACATCTCCTCATTCGGTCTGTTCCGCCGAGCGGCCGAAGCTAGCGCCCCCGGCAGGGGCGCGCGCCAGCATGGCCCCAGGTCGCGGCTCCCGAGGGTGATGACACGGCCACCGACCACGACCCGAGCGGCGGCGGCCGCGCTGTGCGCGGCACCGTAGTCCCCCGGCGGACGCCGCGCCCGCTGAACGGAACGCGTGCCGCCCACGACCGTGTCACAGCCAGCGGAGCCCGTCGTCCTCCGCGTCGTCGACGGCCGCCTCGCACGTCGGGCAGTACCAGCGGGCCTCGACCGGGGTCCCGCAGGCGGCGTGCCGCGGCGCCCCGCCGCCCGGCGCCGCCCCGGACCGGTGGCTCTCCCAGTGGGCCAGCAGGCGCAGCACGCCGGCGAGCTCGGCCCCCGCCGCCGTGAGCCGGTAGGCGTGGCGGACGGGCCGACGCGAATAGGGCTCGCCCACCACCAACCCCTCCGCCTCGAGGTGCCCCAACCGCTTGGACAGGATGTTCGGCGCGAGCCCGTCGAGCGACGCCAGCAGGTCGCCGAAGCGCTGTGGCCCGCCGAGGAGGGCGGCCACGACCAGGAGCGACCACCGGTCGCCGACGCGGCCGAGGGCGTCGGCGAGGGCGGGGTCCGCCGTGGGGGTCACGGGTGCGGGAGGTGGCATCGGTCGGTCCTGCGGTAGGGTCACTTGCAACTTGCTAGTGACTAGCTCGTCGGTCCCCCAGGCTACGGCCGGGAGCGGCGAGCGGCCCAGGCCGCAGGTCCGGGCACGGGGACGGAGGAGCAGGAATGACGGCAACGGACGAGATCAGGGACGCCACCCGCCGGGTCGTCGACGCGGTGGCGCCGTCGGTGGTGCGCATCGGGCGACACGGCGGACGCGGCTGCGGGGTGGTGGTCGGCGACGGGCTCGTGCTCACGAACGCCCACAACCTCCGCGACCGCACCACGCAGGTGACCTTCGCCGACGGGCGCGCCACCCAGGGCCGGGCGGCCGGGGTCGACCTCGATGGCGACCTCACGGTGCTGCAGGTGGAGACGGGCGACGCCCCGCCGGTGACCTGGGCGACGTCGGGCTCCGGCGGCGCGAGCGAGGAGGGCGAGGGCCCGGGCGGCGGGACGGAGACCGCGGGGGTCCCGGTCGACTGGGGCACCACGGTGTTCGCCGTGGCTCGCACGGGCGACGGTGTCCGGGTGACCTCGGGGACGGTGTCCGGCCTCGACCGGGCGTTCCGGGGCCCCCGCGGCCGGCTGGTGACCGGCGGCATCGAGCACACCGCGCCGCTGGGCAAGGGCGGCTCGGGCAGCCCGATCGTCGACGAGCAGGGCCGCCTGCTCGGGGTGACCACACTGCGGCTGGGCGACGGGTTCGCCATCGCCCGTGCCGCCGACGCCGGCCTGCGGCGCCGGGTCGACGAGTTGGCCGCCGGCGACGAGCCGCGCCGGCCGCTCCTCGGCGTCGGCGTGGCGCCTGCCCACGTGGCCCGGCGCATGCGCCAGGCGGTCGGCCTGCCCGAGCGCGACGGGGTGATGGTGCGCGGCGTCGAGGAGGGCAGCCCGGCGGCACGGGCCGGCATCCTGCGCGGCGACCTCATCACCTCGGCGGGCGGCACCGAGGTGGCCGACGCCGACGACCTGTTCTCCGTGCTGGCGGCGGTCCCCGAGGGCGGGACGCTCGACCTCCACGTCGTGCGGGTGACCGACGAGCTCGACATCCGGGTGTCGTTCGCCCCCGACGAGGCCACCACCGACCAGGGCACCGCCTAGCAGCCACTACGGAGCGCGCGGCGGCGGTTCCGCACCTCGTCCCCGAACGGGGGCCTCGGTAGCCTCCGCCGCGTGCTCACCCCGCTCGCCCCGATGAAGGCCGTGAGCGGGACGCTTCCCCACGGCCCGGGGTGGTCCTACGAAGTCAAGTGGGACGGGATGCGGCTGCTCGCCCAGGTCGGCGCGGACGGCGTCCGCCTCTGGAGCTCGAACGGGCTCGAGGCGACGAACACCTACCCCGAGCTGGCGGCCCTGGGCCCGGCGCTGGCGCCGGTCGAGTGCGTGCTCGACGGCGAGGTCGTGGCGCTCAACGCCCAGGGCCGGCCCAGCTTCACCCGCCTCCAGCACCGGATGCACGTGACGGCCGTCGCCGACGCCCGCCGACGGGCGCAGGATGTCCCCGTCGAATTCGTGGTCTTCGACCTGCTCGAGCTGGGCGGCCACGACACGACCTCGCTCACGCTGGCCGACCGGCGCCGCCTGCTCGGCAACCTCGCCGACGACCTGCCGCCCGGCACCGGGTTGGCGCAGGTGTTCGAGGACGGCGACAGCCTGCTGGAGGCGTGCCGCGCCAAGGGCATGGAAGGCGTGGTGGCCAAGCGGGTCGACTCCCCGTACGTGCCCGGCGCCCGCAGCCGCTCGTGGGTCAAGACGAAGGTCCGCCGGGAGCAGGAGGTCGTGGTGGGCGGCTGGGCGCTCGGCGAGGGCAACCGGGAGGGCGGCCTGGGGTCGCTGCTGGTCGGCGTCCACGACAGCCCGGGCGCCCCGGAGCTGCGGTTCTCGGGGCGGGTCGGGTCCGGGTTCACGCACGCCGAGCTCACCCGGATGGAACGGCTGCTGGCGCCGCTGGCGATCCCGGACTGCCCGTTCACGCCGCGCCCGCCGGCCCTCCACGTGCGCGGCGCCCGCTGGGTGGCGCCGGAGGTGGTGGTCGAGGTCCGGTTCGGCGAGTGGACCGACGACGGCCGCATGCGCCATCCCGTCTACATGGGCCAGCGGACGGACAAGGACGCGGCCGAGGTGGTCCGGGAACCGTGACCCCTGGTGCCCTGCCGTAGGCTCCGTCGCGAGTGGAGAGTGACGAGGGCGACCGGATACGCCTGACCGTGCCTGCCACACCGGCGGCGGCCCGGATCACGCGCGTCAGCGCCGCCGGCCTCGCGACCCGGGCGGGCTTCAGCTACGGCGAGGTCGAGCAGCTGCGGCTCGCCGTCGACGAGGCCACCGCCCTGCTCGCCGGCACCGGCGCCTCCAACGGCACGGAGGTGCCGCGGCTCGAGGTCCTCTACGTGGTCGAGCGGACCGGGCTGTGGATCGAGCTCGAGGTGACCGACGCGCCGGACGCGGGCCCGGAGGAGCTGGAGGTCCCGGACCTGGCCCGGATGGTCCTCGACGGCACCGTCGACACGTGGGAGGTGGCGCCGACCGAGCGCCGCATCACCCTCCACAAGCGGCGCACCGACCTCCACGACGAGGACGAGTAGCTACCGGCCGCTGTGGCCGAAGCCGCCGATCCCCCGCTCGGACCCGTCCAGCGACTCGACGGGCACGAACTCGGCCTGCTCGACCCTCTGGATCACGAGCTGGGCGATCCGGTCGCCGCGGCGTACCTCGTAGTCCGAGTGGGGGTCGGTGTTGACGAGCGCCACGTGGACCTCGCCGCGGTACCCGCTGTCGATCAGCCCGGGCGAGTTGAGGCAGGTGACGCCGTGACGGGTCGCCAGGCCGCTGCGGGGCTGGACGAAACCGGCGTACCCCACCGGCAGGGCCAGCGCGATACCGGTGGGCACGAGCCGCCGGCCGCCGCCGCGCCGGAGCTTGGCGCCCTCCCGGGCCAGGAGGTCGGCGCCGCCATCCCCGGGCCGGGCGTAGGCCGGCAGCGGCAGGTCGGGATCGAGCCGGATCACGAGCACGCGCAACACTCCGCCATCTTGTCGCGCCGCCTATAGGGTCCGGGACGTGCTCGTGTGGATGGACCTCGAGATGACCGGCCTCGACCCGGCCCGCCACGTGATCGTCGAGATCGCCACCCTGGTGACCGACGACGAGCTCACGATCGTGGCCGAGGGGCCCGACCTCGTGGTCCACCAGCCGCCCGCCGCCATCGCCGCCATGGACGACGTCGTGCGCGAGATGCACGGCCGCAGCGGCCTGACCCGGGCCATCGCGGCATCGACCGTCACGCTCGAGGAGGCGGGGGCCGAGACGCTCGCGTTCATCCGCGCCCACGTGCCCCAGGTGCGCTCGGTCCCGCTGTGCGGCAACTCGATCGGGACGGACCGACGCTTCCTCGCCGCCTACCTGCCCGACATCGAGAACCACCTCCACTACCGGTCGGTGGACGTGTCGACGGTCAAGGAACTGGCGGCCCGGTGGTACCCGAAGGTGGTGGAGGCAGCCCCGAAGAAGTCGGCCGCACACCGGGCGCTGGACGACATCCGCGAGAGCGTGAACGAGCTGCGCTACTACCGCGAGCAGGTGTTCCGTGCGGCCGATGCTGCCGCCGAACACACGAATAGCGCCATCTCGTAATAATCCGTTGACGAAGCGGGGCGTCCCGTAGTTGCCTTCTCTCAGGCAAGACGAGCGTCTCGACGCCCGCGGTGATCTCACTCGGGTGCGGCGGTCGGTCACAGCAGACGAAATGAGTTGGGCCAGCGGTGGCCTTGCTCTCACGGAAAGGACGGCAATCGTTCCGATGACCTGCGGCATCACGCTGAAGAACGGCCACATGGCCGGCGCCGCGCGTCACGGCGGTGCCGTCCATCTCGTCGTTTCCGGTACCGACATCGGGACGCGCGCCATCGCGCCCGCCCACGCGCCCGCTCAGGTCCAGATGGCCGCGAAGTGGGTCGCGTGGACGACGTACCGGCAGGTGTCCCCGGTGTTCACCACCGATCGACCCAACCCACGGCTTCCGGAGCGCTCACCCTGACATCGATCAGGCGCACGCAGCGCACCACCACCGGAAGGCCGTCGGGACAACCCGACGGCCTTTCTGCTTTTCCGCCCCCGATACGAGATCCGCTCACTAGAGGAAGGCAAGGGCAGATGTTCGCCCAACTCTCGCCCGACACCGAGGAATCAACCCCCGACCGATCACCTGGGCTCGACGGCGACACCGACGAGCCAAGGCCCGAGCTCCTCGTCGAGGACAGCTGGTGGGCGCACGCTCGCTGCAACGACGGCAGCGGTCGGCTCGCCGAGATGTTCTTCAGCGAGGAGCTCCAGGACATCGCCCGGGCGAAGCACATCTGTGCAACGTGCCCGGCGCTCATCCCCTGCCTCGAAGGGGCGCTCGAACGGCGGGAGCCGTGGGGTGTCTGGGGTGGCCAGCTCTTCCTCAACGGCAAGATCCTTGCCAGCAAGAGGCGGAGGGGCCGTCCGCCCAAGACCCCGCGACCCGAGGACGAGCTCCCCGAGGTCCCGATCCCCGAGCACCTGCGAGACGTGGCCGTGATCCGCATCGCGTGAGTCCTCGGGCCCGTCCCACGCCGTGAGCCAAAACTGCTAGCTGCGACGATCGGGCTGGTACCTCCCCCCAGGCACCTGCTCCCGGCACAGCGGCGAATGCAGTGAGGAGCGCCGGGGGCACCACGCGGCGGTGGTGCCCCCGGCAGGCAGTGGCCGGGACGGTCGAGGCCTCGTGACCGGAGGTGCCGCGACGGCAGCGGCGCCCACGGCCTGGTGGTGGTGCCGGCGCCCGGTACGTCCCGTCGGGGATGGCCGCGTGGCGGCGGCGTCCCCCTCGCCGACGTCGGCCCCGACCCGGATTGCCCGGGGCGGCAGGCCGTGTCGGAGCCGATCGGGCCCGTCCATGGCCAGGGAACGCGGGCCGGTGGCATCACCCCCTCGATGCCACCGGCCCGTCCAGGCCCCGGTACCGTTGCTCGGCGTGGCTGCACGCCGCTTCCCCCTGATCCCCGTCGTGTTGTGCACCCTGCTCGCCGCGGTGTCGGCCGTGGGGGTGTACGCCGTCTTCGGCGACGACGACGGCGGTGGGGAGGACGTCCCCGGCCTCGACGGGGCGTCCCTGCCGTTGCAGGAGACCGGCCCGCTGCCCGCCTCGACCGCCGAGGTCCGCCTGGCGGCGCTCGGCGAACGCGGCGAGGAGGCCGTGCTCGGCGACTACCTGGGCGAGCGGCCGGTCGTCCTCAACTTCTTCGCCTCGTGGTGCGATCCCTGCTTCGAGGAGATGCCCGACCTCGAGGCCGTCAGCCAGTCGGTGGGCGACCAGGTCACCTTCGTGGGCCTGAACATCGCCGAGACGAACCTCGAGCGCGCCGTCGCCATGGTCGACGAGACAGGCGTGACGTACCCGACCTACGCCGATTCCGACGGCAGTGCCATCACGTTCTTCGGTGGCATCCAGATGCCCACGACCGTGTTCATCGACGCCGAGGGCGAGGTCGTGAGCGTCGAGAGCCGCCAGCTGGACGAGTCCGAGCTGCGGACGCGCATCACCGACCTCCTGGGCGTGCCGGCGTGAGCGGCGTCGCATGAGGGGCCCGGCGTGATCGAGGGCCCCTTCGCCCTGTACCTCGCCATGGGCATGGTGGCCACGGTGAACCCGTGCGGGTTCGCCATGCTGCCGGCCTACCTGTCGTACTTCCTGGGCGTCGAGGACGCCCGTTCGCCGGCCGACGCCCGGGCCGGGGCGGGCCAGGCGCTGCGGGTGGCGCTGGCGGTCTCGGCCGGCTTCCTGGCCGTCTTCGCCGTGGCCGGGACGATCGTGCGGACGGTCGACGACCGCCTCGTCTACGAGAACATGCCGTGGGTCTCGGTCGTGATCGGGCTCGCCCTGCTGGTGCTGGGCGTGGCGATGGTGGCCGGCTTCGAGTGGTCGGCCCGACTCCCCAAGCTCGACCGGGGCGGCCGGTCGCGCACGGTGCGCTCGATGTTCGTGTTCGGCGTGTCCTACGCGGTGGCGTCGATCGGCTGCACGCTGCCGCTGTTCCTGACGGCCGTGGCCGGGACGATCGAGCGCCAGTCACTGGTGGACGGCATCGCCGTGTTCGGCGTCTACGGCCTCGGGATGACGATCGTGCTCACCGCCCTGACGGTGACGATCGCGCTGGCCCGGACGTCGCTGGTCCGGCTGCTGCGCCGGTCGCAGCAGTACGTGAGCCGGGTGTCCGGCGGGCTGGTGGCGTTGGCCGGCGCCTACGTCGCCTACTACGGGGCGCTCGAGCTGCAGAGGTACCGCGCGTCGGGCACCCCGCCCGACTCCGGCATCACCGACACGGTCACGGGCTGGTCGTACGACATCACCGCCTGGGTGAACGAGGTCGGCGCCGTCCGCATCGCCGTGTTCCTGGCGGTGGCGCTCGCCGCCCTCGCCGTCGGCCTCCACGCCCGCCGCGGCACCGCCACCGGCGCCTCCCCGGCCGCCACAGACCCCAAGGACTGACCCCGGGGCCTCAGTCCTTGCCCCACACCTCCAGGACCTTGGCGTGGACGCCCTGGTCGTGGCTGATCTCGATCACGTTGCCGTCGGGGTCGTGGAGGGCGCACACGTAGCCGACCGGCGGGCCGACGTCGGTCGGCTCCCACGCCAGGCAGCCCTCGGCGCGGGCCTCGTCGGCGAGACGGTCGACGTCGGCCCGCTCGGGGACCTCGATGCCCAGGTGTGCGAACGGCGCCAGCTGCGGCTGCGGGGTGCCGCGGTCGGCGTCGAACATGACCAGGACCAGGACGAACGGGTTCTCGACCTGCCCCTCGTGCGCCAGCCAGGCGGCCCGGCCGTCGGCGTCGCGCCGGGCGTCGAGCAGCGCCAGCGGTGTGTAGCGCTGGTACCAGGCCACCGACCGGTCGAGGTCACCGACGGGCAGGGCGACGTGGGTCCACCGCGGTCGGGCGAGCATCCCTGAACCGTATCCGTGGCCGTCAGCCACCACCGGCCCGGCGGGCCTCGGCCGCGGCACGGGTGGGGAACGACGGCTCGGCGCCCACGACCTCGACCGCGCACGAGCCGGCGGCCGCCCCGAGCCCGCAGGCGTCGACCAGGTCGGCGCCCTCGGACAGCGCCACGGCCAGCCCGCCGACGAAGGCGTCGCCGGCGCCCGTGGGGTCCCGGACCGTGGCCGCGTAGGCGAGCAGGTCGCGGCCGCGCACCCGCACGCCGTCGTCGCCGAGCGTCACCACCACGTCGCCGTCCGGCCGCAGGCCGAGCGCCTCCGCCTCGCCCTCGTTCGCCACCACGACGTCGGCGAGGGCCAGCAGGCGCTCGACGCCCTCGGGCACCGGCGCCGGGTTCAGCACCACGCGGG
>DATFOS010000078.1:0-11697 GCA_035265325.1 Acidimicrobiales bacterium | reverse complement strand
TTGAGGATCGTGTTCTTCGTCGACAGGTAGACGGGGTAGCCGCGATCGAGGCCGTAGCGGAACGACGCCCGGGCGAAATCGCGGATCGAGTCGTCGTAGTTGTACATGCCCATGGCGACGCCGCCGCCCGCGAACTGGGCGACCTGCATCTCCATCGGCTCACCGCCGTCGTCGGGCGTGTAGCTGATCGTCACCGTGCCGGGGCCGGGCACCACGAAGTCGGTGGCCCGGTACTGGTCGCCGTGGGCATGACGGCCGATGACGATCGGCTTGGTCCACCCGGGGACGAGTCGGGGCACGTTCGAGCAGATGATCGGCTCGCGGAAGACGACGCCGCCGAGGATGTTCCGGATCGTGCCGTTCGGCGACCGCCACATCTTCTTCAGCCCGAACTCCTGCACCCGGGCCTCGTCGGGCGTGATGGTGGCGCACTTCACGCCGACGCCGTGCTCCTTGATGGCGTTGGCGGCGTCGATCGTCACCTGGTCCCCGGTGGCGTCGCGGTGCTCGATGCCGAGGTCGTAGTACTGCAGGTCGACGTCGAGGTACGGGAGGATCAGCTTGTCCTTGATGTACTGCCAGATGACGCGGGTCATCTCGTCGCCGTCGAGTTCGACGATGGGGTTGGTCACGGCGATCTTCGGCATCTGAAGTCTTTCTCCCACTTGTATCGGACTTGTACAGCTTAGGCGCCGCCCGGGACGCCCGTCACGCACGGCGGCGGACACGAGAACGAACCGTGAACAGCCGTAACGACTGTTGCGCCGTTCGTTCGGAGCACGTACGAATGGTGGTGCTCCGGCTACGCAGCGAGCCGGGCCTTCGGGCGGCGGGTAGCTGGCACGCCGGCCGGGGTGTCGATGGGAGCCGGCCGGGAGCGTGAATCGCGGTGCGGCTCAAGCGGTGTCTGCTCGTCCTCACGATCGTCGGCGGGGCGGTGACCGGCCTCGCCCTCGGGCCGGCGGCGAGCCCGGCGGGCGCCGCGCCGGCGGCACACGCCGCACCGTCGGCGCCCGTCGACGCCACCGCCGGGCTCGAGCCCTGCGGTGGCGCTTACAAGTTCTCCGGCACCATGGCGCCGATCGGGTCGGTCTACATCCCGGTCATGTACCACGGCTGGCCCGACGGCATGAACTGTTTCATGAGCCTCGGCGCCCACAACTGGGGCGTCTACTTCCTCCAGGTCACCCTGCAAAACTGTTACGGCCAGACGATCGCGGCCGACGCCCGCTTCGGCGAGGCGACCCGCTTCGCCCTCCGCAATGCGCAGCGCATCCACGGCATCACGGCCGACGGCGTCTACGGGCCCACGACCCGCCGCACGATCCGGTGGTGGACCTGGAACGCCGGCCAGGGTCGGTACACCTGCAACGCCTTCACGTGGTGATGATTGGGGGGTGCCGCGCCTGGTCGTCGAGGACCCCGAAGACCCCGCCATCGCCGAGTTCGTCGGCCTACGCGAACGCCCGCTGAGCGAGGGCCGCTGGCCCGGCGATCCGCAGCGCCGGCTGGCGGGCGCCGGGCCGGAGGGGGTGTTCGTGGCCGAGGGCGACGTGGTGGCGGCCCGGGCGCTCGCCGCCGGCTACGCCCTGCGGTCCGTCCTCGTGGACGCCACGCGCACTGCGCCGCTCCCCGACGGCGTGCCGTCGGAGGCGCCCGTGTACGCGGCGGCCCCGCCGGTCCTCCGGCGGATCACCGGGCTCGGCGTCCACCGGGGCCTGCTGGCCAGCTTCGACCGGCGGCCGCTGCCGTCCCCGGCCGAGGTCCTGGCCGGCACGCGCCGGGTCGTCGTGCTCGAGAACGTCAGCAACCCGGCCAACCTGGGCGTGATCCTCCGCAGCGCCCGCGGCCTGGGCGTCGGAGCCGCCCTGCTGGACCCCGCCTGCACCGACCCCCTGTACCGCCGGGTGTCGCGGGTGGCCATGGGCGAGAGCTACGCCCTGCCCCACGCCTGGCTGCCCCGGCTGCCGGGCGGACTGGCGGTCCTGGCCGAGGCCGGGTTCCGCCTCGTGGCGCTGACGCCGGACGCCGACGCCGTCCCGCTCGACGAGCTGTCCTTCCCACCCGACGAGCGGGTGGCGCTCCTGCTCGGTGCCGAGGGCCCCGGCCTCGGAAAGGACACGCTGGCCGCCGCCGACGTCCGCGCCGGCATCCCCATGCGGGCCGGCGTCGACTCCCTCAACGTGGGCGTGGCCGCCGGCATCGCGTTCTGGGCCATCACCCGGTCGCCCTGAGGGCCGGGCAGGGTCGCCCGGGCTGGGCGACACTGGCGCCATGACCTCCGAGCTGATCGCCGCGGCGGGCGCGGTGCACGACGACGTGGTGGCGCTGCGGCGGGCGATCCACCGGGAGCCCGAGCTCGACCTCGACCTGCCCCGCACCCAGGGCCGGGTCCTCGACGCGCTGGCGGGGCTCCCCCTCACCGTGCGGACGGGCGAGCAGCTCAGCTCGGTCGTCGCCGACCTCGACGGCGAGCGGCCCGGCCCCACGGTCCTCCTCCGGGCCGACATGGACGCCCTGCCCATGCCGGAGGACACGGGCCTCGACTTCGCGTCCACCGTCGACGGCGCCATGCACGCCTGCGGCCACGACGCCCACTCGGCGATGCTCGTCGGGGCGGCGCAGATCCTGGCCGAGCGGCGGGGCGAGCTGGCCGGACGGGTTCGCCTCTTCTTCCAGCCGGGGGAGGAGGGCAAGGCCGGTGCCACCGTCGCCCTGCGCGAGGGGCTGCTCGATGCCACGGACGGTGGCGAGGCCGTGTCGTACGCCTTCGCCGTCCATCAGTCCCCCTCACAGCGCCGCCACACGGTGGCGACGAAGGCGGGCCCGCTCATGGCGTCCGTCAACGACTTCCGGGTGACTCTGCGGGGCCGCGGCGGGCACGCCTCGATGCCGCACTTCGCCAACGACCCCATCCCGGTGGCCGCCGAGGTCATCTCGGCCCTGCAGACGCTGGTCACCCGCCGCATCGACGCCTTCGAGCCCGCGGTGGTCACGGTCACCCAGGTCCGGGCGGGGACGACCAGCAACGTCATCCCCGAGGTCGTGCACCTGGGAGGGACGATCCGCACGGTCTCCGCCGCCACCCGCGAGCGGGTGACGGACGGCGTCAGGCGCGTGGTCACCCGCATCGCCGCCGCTCACGAGTGCGAGGCGGACGTCCACATCACGATCGGCTACCCGGTCACGGTGAACCACGCCGGGCCGGCGGCCGAGGTGCTCGACCTCGCCCGGGAGATCGGCGACGAGCGGGCGGCCGTCACCATGGCGGCACCGGTCATGGGGGCCGAGGACTTCTCGTACCTCCTGGAGAAGGTCCCCGGGGCGATGGCGTTCCTCGGGACGCGGCCCGAGGGCACCTCCGCGGCCGAGGCGGCGCCCAACCACTCCAACCGGATGGTCCTCAACGAGGACGCCCTGGTCACCGGTGTGGCTCTCTACGCGGGCACCGCGCTGCGCCGGCTCGCGCCCGCGCCCGCCTGACGATTCCGGCCCGACCTGCGCCACCCCTTGACCCCGACGTCAGGGCCGGGCCTATCGTCGGGAACACACCACCGACGAGGGGGACGCATGCAGGCCTACGACAAGCTCTACATCGACGGGGCGTGGGTGCCGTCGGCGGGCTCCGGCTCGATCGACGTGCACGACTCGACGAATGGCGAGGTCATCGCCTCCATCCCCGCCGGCACGGCCGCCGACGTCGACGCCGCGGTGGCCGCCGCTCGCAAGGCGTTCGCCACCTGGTCGCAGACCTCGCCCGAGGAGCGGTCCAAGGTCCTCACGCGGGTCGCCGAGGGCCTCGGCGCCCGCACGGACGAGATCGCCACGGTCGTGACCCGTGAGGCGGGCATGCCCAAGTGGCTGAGCCAGATGATCCAGGCCGGGCTGCCGATCAACTCGTTCAACACCGCAGCTCAGCTCGCCGAGACCTACCAGTACGAGGAGACGCTGGGCTCGAGCCTCGTCGTCAAGGAGCCGGTGGGCGTCGTCGGCGCCATCACGCCGTGGAACTACCCGCTCCACCAGATCGCCGCCAAGGTGGCCTACGCCCTCGGTGCCGGCTGCACGGTCGTGCTCAAGCCGAGCGAGGTCGCCCCGATCGACGCCTTCATCCTGGCCGAGGTCATGAACGACGCCGGCCTGCCCGCCGGCGTGTTCAACATGGTCACCGGCACCGGCCCCGAGGTGGGCGAGGCGATCGCCGCCCACCCCGACGTCGACATGGTGTCGTTCACCGGCTCGACGCGGGCCGGCAGGCGGGTCGCCGAGGTGGCCTCGCGGACCCTCAAGCGGGTCGCCCTCGAGCTCGGCGGCAAGTCGGCCAACGTGCTGCTGCCCGACCTCGACGACGAGACGTTCGAGAAGGCCGTGCGCGACGGCGTCGGCAAGGCCTACCTCAACTCGGGGCAGACCTGCACCGCCCTCACCCGCATGCTCGTCCCCGCCGACCGGCTGGCCGACGCGGAGCGCCTCGCCGCCGACGAGGTGGCCACCAAGTTCCAGCCGAGTGACCCGTTCGCGGACGGCGCCATGCTCGGCCCGTTGTCGAGCCAGGCGCAGGTCGAGCGCGTGACCACCTACATCCAGAAGGGCATCGACGAGGGCGCCAAGCTCGTCGTCGGCGGGCCCGAGCGGCCCCAGGGCGAGGGCCTGGAGAGCGGCTACTACGTGCAGCCGACCGTGTTCTCCGAGGTCCGCAACGACATGACCATCGCCCAGGAGGAGATCTTCGGGCCGGTCCTGTCGATCATCGCCTACGAGGACGAGGATCAGGCGGCCGCCATCGCCAACGACTCGGTCTACGGCCTGTCCGGCGGCGTGTGGTCGTCCGACCAGGAGCACGCCAAGGCGTTCGCCCGGAAGATCCGCACCGGCCAGATCGAGGTCAACGGCGGCGCCTTCAACCCGAGCGCCCCGTTCGGCGGCTACAAGAACTCGGGCTACGGCCGCGAGTACGGCCCCTTCGGCTTCGACGAGTTCCTCGAGGTCAAGTCGATGCAGCTCTGAGCGAAGCTCAGAGCCTGCGCGCCCCGACCGGGCCCCAGGGAGGCCTCACGGCCGTCCCTGCGGGCCCGGTCGCGCCGTTTCCGCGGGAGGCGGCGGCGAGGGAGGACGCGGCCGCAGGCCACCCGACTACGCGACGAAGTCGCTGACGCGGTCCTTGGGGCGGCCGATGATGGCCCGGTCGCCCCGCACGAGCACCGGGCGCTGCATGAGGCGCGGGTGCTCGGCGAGCAACGCCGCCACCGCCTCGGGCGTGGTGTAGTCGGCGGGGTCGAGGCCCAGCTCCTTGAAGAACCCGTCCTTGCGGACGAGGTCGGCGGGCGGGTCCTCGAGCTTGGCCATCAGCTCGAGCAGCGCGGCCCGGTCGAGCGGCGCCTTGAGGTACTGGACGACCTCGACGTCGGTGCCGGCCGCCGTGAGCTCGTCCATCGCGTGCCGCGACGTCGAGCACTTGGGGTTGTGGAGCACGGTGACCTCGGCCATGGGCGGACATTAGGCCCGCCTGGAACTCCGTTGCCCACTCCGGGCGGTGGTGGCCAGCATCCGGCGATGCCCGAGCCCGAGAGCGTCCTGGTCGACTTCTGGTACGCCCACCCGGTCGGCCACGCCGGCACGCCGGCCTACGAGCAGGCGATGGAGGGCCACTTCGCCCGGCTCCAGGCCTGCCTCGCCGGCCGCGAGTCCTCATGTGGTCGATCGATGGGGCCCATCGCGACTACGTATCCGGGTCCTTTGGTGGCCGAAGGGGGGAGGGATAAGGTCGGCGGCCGGTCAGCAGAACGACGTTCGGCCTGCTGGCGAGCATCGCCGAACCCTGGAGGAGCTCCACCATGAAGGACCCCGTGCGCGTCGCCGTGACCGGAGCCGCCGGCCAGATCGGGTACGCCCTGGTGTTCCGCATCGCCAGCGGGCAGATGCTGGGCGACGACCAGCCGGTGGTGCTGTACCTGCTGGAGGTACCGCAGGCCGTCGGCGCCCTCGAGGGCGTCCGCATGGAGCTCGACGACTGCGCCTTCCCCCTGCTCGCCGGCGTGGTCACGACCGCAGACGCCAACGAGGCGTTCGACGGCGCCAACTACGCCCTCCTCGTGGGCGCCATGCCCCGCAAGGCGGGGATGGAGCGCGGCGACCTCCTGTCCGCCAACGGCGCGATCTTCACGGCGCAGGGCAAGGCGCTGTCCGACTCGGCGGCCGACGACATCAGGGTCCTCGTGGTCGGCAACCCCGCCAACACGAACGCGCTGATCGCCCTCAACAACGCGCCGAACATCGCCGCCGAGCGCTTCACCGCCATGACGCGCCTCGACCACAACCGGGCCGCGGCCCAGATCGCCGCCAAGGCCGGCGTCGGCGTGGGCGAGGTGTCCAAGGTGACGATCTGGGGGAACCACTCGGCGACCCAGTACCCCGACGTGTTCCACGCCGAGGTGGGCGGAAAGCCGGCGTGGGACGCCGTGGGCCAGGACCGCGACTGGCTCGCGAACGACTTCATCCCCACGGTCCAGAAGCGGGGCGCCGCCATCATCGAGGCGCGGGGCTCGTCCTCCGCCGCCTCGGCGGCCAACGCCGCCATCGACCACGTGCGCGACTGGGCGCTGGGCACCCCGGCAGGTGACTGGGTGTCGATGGCCGTGCCGTCCGACGGCAGCTACGGCGTGCCCGAGGGCCTGGTCTCGGGCTTCCCGGTCACGACCGCGGGCGACGGCACGTACCAGATCGTCCAGGGCCTCGACCTCGAGGAGTTCAGCCGGGGCCGCCTCGACGCCTCGGTGGCCGAGCTGGCCGACGAGCGCAGCGCCGTCCAGGAGCTGGGCCTGATCTGAGCAAACCCTCCGGCCAAATTGCGCACCTCAGCCCGCATATGGCGGCCTCAGGTGCGCAATTTGGCGAAGGGGGGTTACTTGAGGAACTTGCTGGTCGTGTTGTCGGCCAGGACCTTGCCGCCGGTCTGGCAGGTGGGGCAGTAGTTCACCGTGTAGCGGCTGTACTCGACGGCCCGCACGGTGTCGCCGCACACCGGGCACGTCTCGCCCTCGCGGTGGTGGACGGCCCCCGGGCGGTCCTTCGACGACGACATGTCCGACCGGGTGCGCTCGTAGGCCAGCGACTCGGCGATGCACTCGCCGATGGCGGCGTGCAGGCGGTCGACCGCCGCGTCGTCGAGCTTGCCGGTGCTGGCGAACGGCGAGACCTTGGCCCGGTGGCAGACCTCGTTCGCCAGGCGGCGGCCCATGCCGGCCACGATGCGCTGGTCGCGGAGCCACCCGTGCAGGCGCATCCGGTGTTCGGCCAGCAGCTTGGCGAGCGTGTCGCGGTCGAGCGTGTCGGCCTCGGGACCAAGCTCGTCGAGCGGCGGCTGGTCGTCCGGGTCGCCGGCGACCACCCACACCCCGGCCTTGCGCTCGGTGCCGGCCTCGGTCAGCAGCAGGGCACGGCCGTCCTCGAAGCGCCAACGGGCCTGCCCGCCCCGGGGCTTGGCCGCCTGCTTCTCGTCGGGCTTGAGCCGGCCGCCCTGCATGAGGTGGACCACGAACGTCGCCGGCTCGAACCGCAGCAGCAGGTGCTTGCCCCGCCGCCCCACCTCCAGCAGCGGGAGGCCCTGCAGGGTCTCGGGGGCGGGGCTGAAGGTCTTGAGCGCGGTGAACGTGATGGGTCGGAACCGCTCCAGCACGGCGCCGCCGAACTGGTCGGTGAGCCGCTCGGCGTGGGCCTGGACCTCGGGCATCTCGGGCACGGGGGCGCTCCTGTCTCCTCTACTGCGCCGGCGGGCCGGCCGTCGGCCCTCCCGCCGGGAAGGTCGTGGCCTCCCGGACCGCGGCGAGGGCGTCGTCGACGGCGGCGAACGCCCGCTGGTACCTGGTCAGCATGCCCACGTCGCCGCCCATGCGCAGCCGGCCGTCCAGGAACGCCCGCTGCGCCCCGAGCCGGCCGGTGGCGATGGCGGAGCCCGTGGCGTAGTCGGTGGTGAAGCGGACGTCGGCCTCCGGGCCGCCCGTGGCGACCGCGCCGGTGGCCAGGACGACCTCGCCCTGGTCGATGCGCACGTGCCAGCGGGCCGTGCCCGACCCGTCCGGGTCGGCCTCGGGCGGCACGCCGGTGACCACCTGCTCGAGCGTGAGCCGCACCTCGGCGGTGGCGGCCTTCAGCCCCGTGTCGGCGGCGAGGGCGCGCCCGGCGGCGTCCATCCACTCCGGGCTCAGGTACAGCACCGGGACGACACTAACGACGGCGCTCCCGCCCGGTCACCTGCACCGCGAGGGCGGGCCGGGCCCCGCCGCTACGGTGGCCGGATGGCCGTGGCCCCGGTGCCCGACGGACTGGCCGCCGCCGACGAGCGCTCCCACCCGCCCGGCGACGACCCGGCGTGGGGCGAGAGCTGGTCGTTCTGGTGGTGGACGCCGGACGCCGCCCTCGGCGGCTACGTACGCATCGGGTTCCTGCCCCACCTCGGGGCCTGCTGGTACTGGGCCGCGCTGGCCGGCGCCGGCCGGCCCACCGTGCTGGTGGTCGACCAGGAGGTCCCGCCGCCGCGCCGGCCACCCTGGAGGTCCGCCACCACGGCCTGTGGGCCGACCACACCGTCGAGGTGCCCTTCGACCACGTCACGCTGGGCTGCGAGGCGTTCGCCCTGGGCCTGGACGACCCGCACGACGCCTGGCGCCGGCCCCTGCTGGGCGACCGTCTCCCGTTCGGCCTCGACCTGGAGTGGGAGACGGACGGGCCGGCCGTCGTAGGCCCCGCCGGCGGCGAATGGGGCGGGTACGACCTGCCGTGCCTGGTCCACGGCGAGGTGCTGGTGGCGGACGAGCGGATCGAGGTCGACGCCACCGGCTCCCGCCGCCACGCCTGGGGCGTGGAGCGCTGGTGGGACACCGAGTGGATCCGGCTGTCGGGCCGCCTGGACGACGGCTCGTGGTGCGGGGTCGAGACCGAGCTCGGCCACGACCTGCAGGTGACCCGCCGCCCCATGGCCTCCGCCCCGGTGCTGGTGGAAGCGCCGGACGGACGGGCCGCGCGCCTCGACCGGGTGCTGTGCCGTTTCACCGACCCGGCCACCGGGCTCGCGGGCGCCGGCTGGATGGAGGCGAACGACCCGCCCGCCGGTTCCCTGACAAGACCGTGAAGGTCATCGTCGGGGCGCACCTCTGAGAGGCTGCGCCGATAGGCGCAGCCGTGGCCCAGCGGCCCGGCGCCGAAGGCGCCAAGAGCGGAGATGCCGCGTCGTTCGACCTCTCGGGCGCGCCAGCGCCCGAGAAGGCAACCGTGCCCATCCGCGCACCTCTCAGGCGTTTTCGGCGCCGGTTCCGGGGAAGGCAGGCGCCGATGCCGAACCCCCAGCAACCCGAGCTCGCCCGCAGCCGCCGCTCGGCCACCACGCCCGAGGACGCGCCCACCCCCAGGCGCGGGTCGCTGGCCGGCGAGGGGTCGGGCGCCGGGCCCGTCCCCGAGGAGAGCCGGCCCGGGCACCACCCCGACCGCGAACAGGACAAGCCGGACGCCCGGCGCCTCCCGCCCGGGACGGTGCGGCACTTCGCCTTCGCGTTCGAGCGGGCGCAGCTGCTGGCCGGGCTGCCGTTCGGCGTCACGCCGCTCACCACGGGCGTGACGGTGGACCACGAGCGCCTGCACATCCGCTACGGGCCCTGGTCGCTGACGACGCCGCTGGCGAACGTGGCCGGGACGACGGAGACCGGCCCGTACCAGCTGGTCAAGATCGCCGGGCCGGCGCACCTCTCGCTGGCCGACCAGGGCGTGGCGTTCTGCACCCGGCGGACCGATGGGCTGTGCATCTCGTTCCACCGGCCGGTCAGCGCCATCGCCCCGTTCGGCCTGGTGCGGCACCCGGCCGCGACCGTCACGGTCGTCGACCGTGACGGCCTGCGCCGACTGCTGGATGCCGCCGGCTAGGTCTGGCCGGCGAGCTTGCGGTTCTTGACCTGGGCCTTGATGTAGTCGCGGTTCAGGTAGGCGATGAAGTCGATGGAGATCTCCTTCGGGCACGCCTCCTGGCACTCGCCGTGGAGCGTGCAGGAGCCGAAGAACTCCTCCATCGTGTCGACCATCGCCGCCGTGCGCTGCCAGCGCTCGGGCTGGCCCTGGGGCAGCAGGTTGAGGTGCTGCATCTTCGCCGCGGTGAACAGCTGCGCGGCGCTGTTGGGGCAGGCCGCAACGCAGGCGCCGCAGGCGATGCAGGCGGCGGCGTCCATCGCCGCGTCGGCCGCCGGCTTGGGCACCGGGATGAGGTTGGCGTCGGGCGCCGTGCCGGTCGGGGCCGTGATGTAGCCACCGGCCTCGACGATCCGGTCGAAGGCCTGGCGGTCGACGACCAGGTCGCGCAGCACGGGGAAGGCCCGCGCCCGCCACGGCTCGATAACGACCTCGTCGCCGTCACGGAACTTCCGCATGTGGAGCTGGCAGGTGGCCGTGCCGCGCTCGGGGCCGTGGGCCTGGCCGTTGATCATCATCCCGCAGCTGCCGCAGATGCCCTCGCGGCAGTCGTGCTCGAAGGCGATCGGCTCGCGGTTGGCGGCGATGAGCCGCTCGTTGACGATGTCGAGCATCTCGAGGAAGGACATGTCGGGGCTGATCCCCTTCGCCTCCTCGGTGTACGTGACCATCTTGCCGGCCTCGCCCGGGCCGGGCTGACGCCAGACGTGCAGGGTGAGGTCCATCAGGCGCTCGTCCCTTCGGGGGTGCTGAGGGCGGTCACTTGTAGGACCGCTGGGTGAGCTTCACGTAGTCGAACTCGAGCGACTCCTTGTGGAGCGTCGGCTCGTTGCCCTTGCCGGTCCACTCCCAGGCGCCGACGTAGGCGTACTTGTCGTCCTGGCGGAGGGCCTCGCCCTCCGCGGTCTGGCTCTCCTCGCGGAAGTGGCCGCCGCAGGACTCCTCGCGGTGCAGTGCGTCCCGCACCATGAGCTCGGCCAACTCGAAGAAGTCGGTGACCCGGGTGGCCTTCTCGAGCGACTGGTTGAGCGAGCCGGACCCGAGGACCCGGACGTCCTTCCAGAACTCCTCGCGCAGCGCGGGGATCTCGGACAGGGCCTTCTCGAGCCCCGCCTGGTTGCGGGCCATGCCGCAGTTGTCCCACATGATCTTGCCGAGCTCGCGGTGGAAGTGGTCGACCGAGCGGGTGCCCTTGACCGAGAGCAGGCGAGCCACGACGTCGCCCACCGAGGTCTCGGCCTGGGTGAACACCGGGTCGTCGGTGGGGACCGGCGCGCTGCCCAGCAGGCCCGACAGGTAGTTGGCCAGCGTGTAGCTGATGACGAAGTAGCCGTCGGCCAGGCCCTGCATGAGCGCCGAGGCGCCCAGGCGGTTGGCGCCGTGGTCGGAGAAGTTGGCCTCGCCGAGGACGAAGAGGCCGGGCACGTTCGACATCAGGTGGTAGTCCACCCAGAGGCCGCCCATCGTGTAATGGACCGCCGGGTAGATCCGCATCGGGAACTTGTACGGGCTCTCGTCCGTGATGCGGTCGTACATGTCGAAGAGGTTCCCGTACCGCTCGCGGATCGTGTCCTCGCCGACGCGGGCGATGGCCTCGCCGAAGTCGAGGTACACGCCGTTCTTGAGCGGCCCGACGCCGCGGCCCTGGTCGACCTGGGTCTTGGCGTTGCGGGAGGCGACGTCGCGGGGGACCAGGTTGCCGAACGAGGGGTACTTCCGCTCCAGGTAGTAGTCGCGGTCCGCCTC
>DATFOS010000077.1:0-5227 GCA_035265325.1 Acidimicrobiales bacterium | reverse complement strand
AGTCGCACGTCGACGTTTCGTGGTGCACCGGTCCGGTGGTCGGTCCCGTCCGCCCGCCCCGACCGCTGGGCCGGTGTACCAGGGAACGTCGACGGAATACGTCCCACCCCGTGGCTCCGGCCACGGGGTGTTGTCGTTTTGCCCGGCCCCCTTGACGCCGGACAACCCCGCCGATCCGCCCACGCACGCACTCAGAGCGGTAGGCACGAGGATGCGCCGGCGGGGTGCGTCTCGCTGACTTTGACCGAAGGTGTCGCACTCGGACCGCCCTCAGCGATCGACGCCCGGAGCCGGCCAATCTGTCCGTCAGGGGATTCGAGGACGCCGAGGGACGCCCACCACCCGCCGCCACACGCGCCCGCCGCGCGGCCCCCACCGGGCGGCACCGGCGCGCCCGGGAGGGGTCCGAGGATCAGGCTTCGATCTGGCGGCGGCCCTCGAGGGCCCGACCGAGGGTCAGTTCGTCGGCGTATTCGAGGTCGCCGCCGACCGGGAGGCCGCTGGCGATGCGGGTCACCTTGAGGCCGAGCGGAGTGAGCATCCGGCCGAGGTACAGCGCAGTGGCCTCGCCCTCGAGGTTGGGGTTCGTGCAGAGGATGACCTCGGCGATGCCCTCGGACTCGATCCGCTTCAGCAACTCGTGGATGCGCAGCTGCTCCGGCCCCACGCCCTCGATCGGGCTGATGGCGCCCTGCAACACGTGGTACCTGCCGTGGAACTCGCCGGTCTTCTCGACGGCGACCAGGTCCCGGGGCTCCTCGACGACGCACACGGTCGTCGCGTCGCGGCGGGAGTCGAGGCAGATCCCGCACTGATCGCCCTCCGCCACGTTGAAGCACGTGGAGCAGAACGCCACCTTGTCCTTCACCTCGGAGATCGCCCGCGCCAGGCGCAGGGCGTCCTCCTTGGTAACCATAAGCAGGTGGAAGGCGATCCGCTGGGCGGACTTGGGCCCGACACCCGGCAGCCGGCCCAGTTCGTCGATCAGGTCCTGGACGGGACCGGCGTAGATAGCCACGTGCGGCGCCCGGCCTCAGCCGCCGCCGGTGTCGCCGAAGCCACCCAGGCCGCCGAGGTCCATGCCCCCGAACGCACCGAGCGCCTGGCGCTGTAGGGCCGTGACCTTGCCCGCCGCGTCGTGGAGGGCGGCGACCACCAGGTCCTGGAGCATCTCGACGTCGTCCGGGTCGACGACCTCGGGCGAGATCTTCAGTGACAGCACCTCGCCCGCTCCGGACATCTCCGCCACGACCACGCCACCGCCCGCCGTGCCCTCGATGACCTCCTCGGCCGCCGCCGCCTGAGCGGACAGCGCTTCCTGGGCGGATTCGAGCAGGCCCTCGAGGCCACCGATCGCACCGACGTCGCCGAGGCCGGGCAGGCCCGGGAACCCGGCGGACGGGTCGCCCGCCACCTCGACCTCCGTGACCTCGACCTCGGCCACCACGACATCGTCGTCGTCCGTCATCGAGTCACCGGTTCCGGCCTCGGCCTGCTCACCGGCGCCGGTCGGGGCGGTCGGCTCGTCGGCGGGGTCGTCGCCGGACGGCGTCTTGGGTGCGTCGCTCATCGTTCGCCTTCCACCAGTTCCGCCCCGAACTCGCGTACCAGGAGGTCGACGCCGCCGATGGCGGCCTCCCCGGCATCGCGCAGCTCGGTCGGGTCGATGTGTTCCTCGTCGTCGGGCGGGGGGACCGGTCCACCGGCGCCCCGCGGCGCCGCGGCCGGGGCCGCCGCCCGGGGCCCGCCACCACCGCGAGCGGGACCGCCCTCGACCACCACCGTGATGCGTACGGGATGGCCGAAGTGCGTGCCGAGCGCCTGCTCGACGTCACGCCGGGTGTCCTCGCAGACCTTCTGGTGCCACTCGTTGTCGACGGCGAAGCGCAGCGTCTCGCCGTCGGGATCGACCCAGCGGCCGGCCCGCCACTTGCTGCGGACCGGGATCGCGAGGCCCTTGAGCACCGTCCCGTTCCACGCTCCCTCGACCACCGACAGAGCGAGCACGGCGCCGCCCGAGCCGGCGGCCGCCGCAGCGGGCGGCGCGGCGGGGGCGGAGTCTCCGGACGCGGCCGCCGTCGCAGCGCCCCCCGGCGGTGAGCCGGGGCCAGCGCCGCCCTCCACAGCGGAGCCGGGTCCAGGACCGCCGTCGGCTGAGCGGCCGGCATCGGCGCCACCCGAGGGGGAGCCGGAGCCCGGGCCGCCGCCCGTCGCCGGGTCGGTGCTCGCGGCCCGGGTGGTGGGACCCGTGCCCGAAGCCCCGGCGGGCGGAGCGCCGGCCGCGCCGGTCGGGCCGCCCGTGGCGGTCGGGGGCGCAGCCGCGGCGGAAGCCGTCGGTGCCCGATCGGCGGACGCCGCGGCGCCGCGTCCTCGGACGACGGCGCCCAGGGTCGGCTTGGCCTTGCCGCCGCCCCGCGGGGCACGGCCAGCTCCGGCTCCAGCCGCGGTGCCACCACCGGCAGCGAGAGCAGCGCCGGACGCGTCCGCCGGGGCGGACGCGTTGTCCGACAAGGCAGCTTCGGCAGGCGACGTGGTCTCGCCGCCCGTCCCGCTCGCAGGCATGGACGCGCCCGACCGGGAGGACCCGGCCGGCGCATCGGCCGTATCGCCCTTGAGAGCGGCGAGGGCCGCACGGGCCAACGCCACGGAGGCGCCGCCGGGGCCGTCAGGCACGCCGGCGATCGGCACGTCGCCGGTCGTCCCGCCCGGTGCGGCGTGGCGCCCACCGGCCTGCCCCGGTCCGCCGGCCCCGGTCACAGCCAGGCCGCCGGCACCACCGACGCCGTCGCCCGGGGATGCGCCACCGGCCGACGAGCGGCCACCGGCGCCAACGCCGGCCAGCGCCGCGCCAGCACCCGCGCCGACCCCGACTGCAGCGCCGGACGCCAGGCCGCGTTCCACGTGGTCGAGGCGCTGGAGGACGGCGTCGAGCGAGCGGTCGGTGTCCGGCCGGGCCAGGCGGACCAGCGCCACCTCGACCACGATGCGGGGGTCGGGCTTGCGGCCCAGCTCGGTGAGCGCCTCGCCCAGCACCTCGAGCGCCCGGGTCAGGCCCGGAGCGCCGAGCCGGTCGCCGACGGCGGCGGCCCTCTCGCGGTCGGCCGGCGCCAGGTGGGTGTCGGCCACGCCCATGACCGCCAGGAAGGCGTTGCGCAGGCTGCCGATCAGCGCCTCGCCCAGCGTCCGGGGATCGCGCCCGGTGGCCAAGGCGTCGGCCACGGCCACCAGGGCGGCCCCGGCGTCGTGGGCGCACAGCGCGTCGATGATCGCCTCGACCGGCTGGGTCTCGCTGACGACCTCGCCCAGCGCCGCGACCTGGTCGAGCGCCGAGAGCGTGTCGCGGGCGGACCCACCGCCTGCCCGCACGACGTGGTCGACGGCGTCGGCCCCGAGGTCGAGGCCGGCCCACTCGATGACGTTGCGGACGTGGTCGGCCAGCACGTCGGGCGGGAGCAGGTGGAACTCGAAGTGCTGCGTCCGGCTGCGGATCGTCGGCCGGACCTTCTGCGGGTCGGTCGTCGCCAGGACGAACACGACATGCTCCGGCGGCTCCTCGAGGGTCTTGAGCAGGGCGTTCTCCGCGCCCTGGCTCAGCATGTGGACCTCGTCGAGGATGATCACCTTGCGGTTGCCCGAGGTGCCGAGCGGCACGCGCTCGAGCAGCTCACGCATGTCGTCGACCTTGCTCTTGGAGGCGGCGTCCTGCTCGAGGAGCCAGTCGATGACCCGGCCGTCCGCCACGGCCACGCAGTTGTCGCACGCGCAACAGGGCTCGCCCTCGGCCGTCGGGGCCGCGCAGTTGAGCACCTTGGCGAGGATGCGCGCGGTCGACGTCTTGCCCGTCCCCCGGGGGCCGCTGAAGAGGTAGGCGTGGCCCACACGACCCTCGACAACGGAGTTGCGCAGCGCTCGGGTGATGTGGTCCTGGCCGAGCACCTCGCCGAACCGCTGGGAGCGGTACCGGCGGTACAGCGACTGGTAGGTGGCCATCGGGGCGATGCTATCGACCCGAATCGGCCTGACGGGCGCCCCGGCGAGGCCCTTCGTCAGCCCCGCTGACCGGCGTCGAAGATCACGCCGGCGGAGCCTCGGAGCAGGTCGCACGGCCGGAGGCGGTATCCCCCAAGGTCCCGAGGACGGACGACGCCGGTGGCCACAGGTGGCGGCCAGGCTGTCTGCGGCACACCGCAAGCTCCGCTGAGAGCTGCTGCCTCCCGGCCCTGACTCGGTTCACGGGTTGCGGTTGCACAGGACCCGGCCGCCACCTGCGGCCACCGGCGTGCGGACACGATAGCCTGTCCCGTCCCGGGCGCCACAGGCCCCGGCCCAGGAGGGATGCGAGAGCGGCCGAATCGGCACGCTTGGAAAGCGTGTGTGGGGCAACCCACCGTGGGTTCGAATCCCACTCCCTCCGCCACCAGGTCCCGGACGGTCCGCATAGGTCCGGGACCACCGCTCTGACCAGGCCTCATCGTTCGGACCCGTCCGGGGTGGTGTCGGGCGATTCGGCGGCGTTGCTCGCGGCGTTGCTCGCGTCGGCCACACAGTCATTCCGAACCCTCCCCTCTCCGTTGGTGGCATCGGTCGGCCCGGTGTCGAGGAGGGTGGCGGCTCGTTCGGCGACAGTGCGGGGCCGGCGGCCGAGGCGCTTGACGTAGCCGGCGGTGGTGGCCGGCTTGGCGTGGCCGACGTAGTGGGCGATGTCTTCCAGCGCTTCGTCGCCTTCCACGTAGAGGAGGGTGACGACGGTGCGGCGGCCGGCGTGGGTGGCGAGGTCGACGGCGACGCCGGCGGTCTTCGCGGCCTGCTTGACCACCTTGGTCACGGTCTGGCGGAGCACGAGCCCGCCGGTCGGGGTGGTGGACACGAGGTTGATGCGCTCGCCGTCGTAGGTGTGCGTCTCCCACACCGGGGCCGCCTCCCGTTCGAACTGCTGCGTCCTGCGGCGGCGTTCGAGCAGGGCGACGACGGTGGGCGAGAGCCAGTGCTCGCCGTGGGCACCTTCGGTCTTGGGTGGCCCGAGCTGCTGTCCCCTCCCGTCGACGTACACGGAGGCCCGTCGGACATGGGCGGTTCCGGCCTCGAGGTCGAGGTCTTCCCAGGCCAGGCCGAGGACTTCGGACACGCGCCAGCCCTGCAGGAACAGCAGCGCGACGGCGGCGCCCAAACGGTGATCCCTGGCGGCGGCGAGGAAGGCGACCAGCTCGTCGCGTTCGAGCGCCACACC
>DATFOS010000076.1:0-25963 GCA_035265325.1 Acidimicrobiales bacterium | reverse complement strand
CGCCGCCGGCCACGATGCTCGCCGCCCTGGTCGGGGGCGCCGCCGCCGGCGTCCCCGGTGCCCTGCTGGCGACACCGCTTATCGCCGCCTCCAAGGCGGTGTGGCTCGACAGCCGGGGCGTCCCGGCGCCCACCGACGGCGGCGAGCGGATCCGCACCCGGGTCGACCGCACCCTGGCGCGCTGGCGCCGCTCCTCGGCCCCGGCCGCCGAGCGCGAGAAGGAGAAGGACGAGGACGCCGAGCGGGCGTCCTAGCCGGGCGTCATACCGGCAGGTCTCCCGTCGCCGAGCGGGTGGAGCCGTGGTCCTTCCAGGCGGCGATGGTGCGCTGGGCGATGCGCATCTGGTGGACCTCGTCGGCACCGTCGGCGAAGCGGGCCCAGCGGGCGTGCTGGTACATGCTGGCCAGCGGGGTGTCGGTCGAGTAGCCGAGCGCCCCGTGGACCTGGATCGACCGGTCGATGATGCGGTTCAGCGCGTTCGCCACGAAGTGCTTCGCCATCGACACCTCGGACTTGAAGTCGAGGCCGCTGTCGATGCGGTAAGCGGCGTGCAGGACCATGAGCTTGGCCTGGTACAGCTCCATGGTGGAGTCGGCGATCATCCACTGGATGCCCTGCTTCTCGGCGAGGAGGGAGCCGTGGGCGAAGCGGTTCAAAGACCGGTCGACCATCATGTCCAGCGCCGTCTCGGCCTGGGCGATCCAGCGCATGCAGTGCGCCAGCCGCGCCGGCCCGAGGCGGTACTGGCCGAGCAGGTGGCCTTGGCCCCGCCCGCCGAGCATGGCGCTGGCGGGGACGCGCAGGTCGGTGATGCGGATCTCGGAGTGGCCGGTCGACCCATGCATGGTCTCGACCTCGCGCACCTCCTCCCAACCCTCGGACGGGATGTCGACGAGGAACGCCGAGTTGGCGGCCTGGGGCAGGTCGGGGTCGTCCTCGGTGCGGGCCACGAGGATGGCGAAGTTCGACCGGTGGGCGTTCGAGATGAACCACTTGTGGCCGTTGACGACCCACTCGGCGCCGTCCTGGTAGGCGCGGGTCTGGATGAGCGTCGGGTCCGACCCGGCCACCTCGGGCTCGGTCATGGCGAAGCAGCTCATGACCCTGCCCTCGCACAGCGGCCGGAGGTACTTCTCCTTCTGCTCGTCGGTCGCCCAGTGGAGCAGCGTGTGCATGTTGCCCTCGTCGGGCGCCTGGCAGTTGAACACCCAGGGGCCGAGCCGGGTCTTGGCCGCCTCGGCCTGGACCATGGCCAGCTCGACGTGGCCGAGTCCCATGCCGCCCCACTCCTCGGGCATGTGGGGCAGCCAGATGCCGGCCTTCCTGGCCTGGCCCCGCAGGCCGAAGATGATCTTCAGGTACGCGTCGCGGCCGGGCTTCTCCGCGGCGATGCGGTCCTCGGCCGGCCGGATCACCGTGTCGACGAACTCGCGGACGCTCGACCGCGTCTTCTCGTGCTCCGGGCTCAGCGTGAAGTCGATCGGCATGTCAGCCTCCGGCGGTGTCGGGGTGGGCGAGGGCCGAGCGCTCCGCGTCGAGGCGGAGCGTCTCGTCGGACAGGGGGGCGGCCATGACGCCCGTGACCAGGTCGACGAGGTGGCTGACGAACAGCCGGTCGTCGGTGTGCGGGCCGCCACGCGCCCGTCGGGCGAGCTCGACGGCGCTGAAGCGGATCGCCACGAGCCGCCGGTGCAGGCGCATGGCGTCGTTGTCGAGCAGCGGGGCCACGGCGAGCCGCCAGCGGTGCGTGCTGGACAAGGGGTCTTCGAGGTCGGCCGGGTTGATGACCGGCCGCGGCCGGTTCACCAGGTCGGCGATGATCTGCAGGTAGGCGGGGCCGCCGTCGGGGTCGGCCAGCTTGGCCGCCGGCGGGCGGACCAGCGCCCCGGCCAGCGCGCGCAGGTCGTCCACGCCGGCGGACTCGTAGGCGTCGAGCATGGCGTGGCGGCGGTCCTCGACCGCCCCCTGGTGCTTGGCCAGGACGGCCCGCAGCAGGCCGTTGCGGTCCCCGAAGTGGTATTGCAGGGCGGACGCGTTCTTGGCGCCGGCCACGCGGTTGATCTCCCGAAGGCTGACACCGTCGATCCCCCGCTCGGCGAACAGCTGCTCGGCCGCCCGGACCAGGCGGGCGCTCGTGGTCCCGTCGGGCCCGTTCCCCCTCGGTTCATGCATGCGCATTGAACTGTAATCACGGTGACTTGTCCCCCGTCCACCCCCGTCCACCCCGTCCCGGCGTCGGTAGGGTCGGGCGCGTGCTGCGCCGGCGTCGAGACCCCGAACCCCCTCCGCCGCCGCCCGACCCGCTCGCCCACGTCGACCCCGCCCGGGCGCCCCGCCGGTTCGCCGGGGCCGTGGCCGCCGCCCTCGACGCCCGGGACCGCTACGCCGCCGTCGTCGCCGGCACGCGACCGGGCCCGGTGCGCGACCAGCTGGTGGCCGTCGGCGCCCGCCTGGACGCCGGGGTCGACGCCGTGTGGGACACCGCCGTGCGGGCCGGCGAGGTCGAGCGCACGCTGGCGGCGCTGGGCCCGGAGCGGGTGACGGACGAGTACAAGCAGGCCAAGCGGTCCGGCGCCGACCCGGAGTTGACCGAGGTGCTGGCCCAGCGCTTCACGTCGGTGCAGGGGTTGCTCAACTCGCTCGACGACACGGAGGAGCGGCTCCGGCTGCTCGACGCCCGGCTGGGCGCCGCCGTGGCCCGGGCGGCCGAGGTGGCGCTGAGTGCCGGCCCCGGTGATGCCGCCGCCCTCGGGACCGAGCTCGACGGCGTGCTGGGCGACCTCACCGCCCTCCGCACCGCCCTCGACGAGCTGCGCTGACTCCCTGCCGACCGGGGGCCGGGCGGCTCAGTCGAAGTCGAAGAGGTCGTCGAGGAACGAGCGCTTCCTGCGCGTGCGGTACTCGGACTCGCCGGGCCGGCGGTGCTCGCCGGAGTCGTAGCGCCGGTGCTCGCCGCTGTCGTCGTAGCGGCGCCGGTCGTCGTAACGGCGGTCGTCGCCCCGGTAGCGGTCGTGCTCGTCGTAGCGCTCGCGGGGCCGGTCGTCGTAGCGGTCGCGGTCGCCGCCCCGGGCGGCCGAGCCGGCGAGGGCCGCCGAGGCGCGCTCGATGACCTTGTCGAGCTCGCCCCGGTCGAGCCACACGCCGCGGCACTGGGGGCAGAAGTCGATCTCGACGCCTTCGCGCGATGAGATGGAGAGCGGCACGTCACACACGGGGCACTGCACGAGACGAACCCCACCGTCGGGATGCCGTCCCGGATCACCGCCCCGACGTGGGAGGATCCGGTCCATGTTCCTGCTCCGCCCGCCGTCGCGCGACCGGCTCGACGCCGTCCTCGCCGCGTCGGCCGGTGCGGCGTTCACCTACGACGAGGTGGGGGCCAGCGAGCCGCTGGCCGGCCACGCCCGACCGGGCACCACCCTGCCGGAGGGCTACCGCCACGGCCGCTGGGCCGGCGTCGTGGGCGAGGGGGAGTCCGACTTCGACCGGGCCAGGGCCGCGCTGCGGGCCTGGTCGCAGCACCGGGAGCAGGGCTTCACGGTCGTGCCCGACGACCCGCCGATCACGGTGGGCACCGAGGTGCTCACCGTGCTGCGGGTCCCGCCGGTCAACGTGCTGGCCGTGTGCCGGGTGGTCTGGGTCGTCGACGAGGCCGACCGGTTCGGCTTCGCCTACGGCACCCTGCCGACCCACCCGGCCAGCGGCGAGGAGGCGTTCGTCGTCGTGCGGACGCCGTCCGGCCGGGTCGAGTTCCAGGTCACCGTGTTCTCGCGGGCGCACCACCCGCTGATGCGCCTGGGCGGGCCGCTGGCGCGCTGGCAGCAGGGCCGGGCGGGCGCCGGCTACGTCAACGCCCTGCGCCGGGCGATGGGGTCGTCGGGCACCGACGCGAGCAACGCGGCCGGTGCCGCCGAGCGGGGCTGAGCAGGCCGTGTCGGCCGGTAGCGTGACGCCGGTGGAGACGCGGACGGCGCCGACGGTGACCGCCGCCCAGGCCGTCGGCTTCCGTGTGGCCGCCCACAACCTCGACGAGCGCCTGCCCGAGGGCTGGCTGGTCGAGGCGACGACGCTGTTCCCCATCCAGGACACGGCCCCACCGGCCGGCGCCGGCCTGGGGCTGGCCGCCCGCATCGAGGACCTGGTCCCCGCGGAGCTGGAGCGCGCCCTGTTCGTCGAGCGGTCGCTGCTGCGCCTCCACTCGGTGCGGGGCGTGCCCCACGTGGCCGCCCGGCCCGACGGCGTCGTGTTCGGCCCGGGCAGCCTCGGGGCCGACGAGGACTCGCTGCGCGACCAGTTGCTGGGCGACTGGCTGGCGGTGCAGGCGGCCGGGTGGACCGCCCACGAGGCGCTCGCGGCCGTGACCGGCGTGTTCGCCGCCACCCTGGCCGACGGCGAGCCGAGGACGGCGAGCGAGCTGAGCGGGGCCCTCCACGGCTACCTGCCCACCGCGCTCGAGCCCTGGTGCCAGGCGTGCCAGTCCAATCACGTACCCCACCAGCTGTTCAGGCTCGCCGGGGCGGCCGGGGCGTTCTGCTACGGGCGTCCCGTGCGGGGCGAGCCGGGGCTCGTCAGCCTCGATGCCTGGCTCGGCGCGCCGCTGGGCGGCAGCGTCGACAGCGCCCGGGTCGAGCTGGCCCGCCGCTTCCTGGCCGCCTACGGGCCGGCCACCCCCGAGCACTTCGCCGCCTGGGCCGGCGTCGGCGTGCGGGACGCCCGCGACCGCTTCGCCCGCCTCCAGCTCGAGACGGTCGAGGTCGACCTCGAGGGCCGGCCGGCGTGGATCCGCGAAGCCGACGTCCCGTTGCTGGACGACCCGCCGCCGGCGACCGGGGTCCGGCTGCTGCCGGCCGACGACCCCTTCCTCGCCCAGCGCGACCGCGCCACGCTGCTGCCCGACCCGGCGCACCAGGCCCAGGTGTGGGAGCCGGCGGTGCGGCCCGGGGTCGTCCTGTCCGGCGGCCGGCCGGTCGCGACCTGGCGGTCGTCGATCGAGCAGCGGACGCTGGTCGTGGCCGTCCTCCCGCTGGCCGGCCGGGGCATCGACGTGCCCACCCGCCGGGCGCTCGACGAGGAGGCGGCCGCCCTCGGCGTGTTCTTCATGTGCGAGGACGCCCGCGCCGACATCGCGAGCTGAGGCCTTCTCAGGCGAGGTCGAGCTCGTCGCCGGCGAAGGTGATGCCCAGGCCGGGGACCTCGACGCGGCGTTCGCCGGGCTCGACGTGGCCGGCGACCAGGGCGTCCATCCCGCAGGCGGTCGCGGCCGTCACCACGTCGTCGGCCCGGTCGGGGCGGACGTAGACGGCGTAGCCGGCCCCCATGTTGAAGGTGCCGTAGGCCTCGCGCTCGGGCATCGAGCGCTGCTGGACCAGGAAGTCGAGCACGTCGGGGACCGGCGGCAGGTCGTCGATCACGTACGCCCAGTCGCCGGGCGCCCGCATCAGCTTGCGCAGCCCGTGACCCGTGACGTGGGACAGGTACGACGGGCGCACCCCCCGCCGGTGCAGCTCGGCCACCAGAGGCACGTACACCAGAGACGGGTCGAGCAGGGCGTCGCCGAACCGGCGCCCGCTCGGCAGCGGCGTGGCGAGGCCCTCGGGCAGGTCGGCGGCGACGGCCCGGGCTAGCGAGGCGCCGTTCGTGTGGAGGCCCGAGCTGGCCACCAGGACGATGGCGTCGCCGGCGGCCAGCTCCTCGCCGAGCACCGGCGCCCAGCCCTCCGGCACGACCCCGACGCACGACCCGGCCAGCTCGATGTCGTCGGGACTGACCAGGCCCGGCAGGGCGGGAGACTCGCCGCCACCCCAGGTGGCGCCGGACAGCTCGCACGCCCGCTGCCAGCCGGCCAGCAGCGAGGCCAGGGCGGGGGAGCCGGCGTGCCAGTCGGACCGGCCGGTGGCGAAGTAGGCGTTCACCACCAACGGCAGGGCGCCGACGCTGCACACGTCGTTGACGATGGCGGCCACGGTGTCGACGGCGATGTCGGCAAAGCGGTCCTCACCCGTCGCCTCCCACCACTGGCGGGTGATCACCGACTTGGTGCCCAGCGTCTCGAGCACGAAGGCGAGCTGCCGCTCCCCGAGGGTGAACACGAACGCCGAAGCGCCCCGGGAGGCGTCGACGGCGGCCCCGCCCCGCAGCGCCAGGAGCGGCGAGGTGGCCCGGGCGACGTCGATGGCCGACCGCTTCGACGCGTCCAGGACCTGGTAGTCGATGCCGACCTTGCCGTACTCGTCCACCCGGCGACCCTAGCCGGGGCCCCTTCCGCCCCCCGGGGGACGCCACGACCGGGAGGAGCGAGGCCGTGAGCAGGGTCTCGTGGCGCTCGGCCGCCACCGCCTCCGCCATGTGGCCGGCCGGCTCCAGGCTCACGGTCCCGGCCAGGGCGACGTCGGGCACCAGCCCGGACGAGAACGCCTCGCCGGCGGCTTCCAATCCGAGAACATATTCGCTCTACTGTTCCCCATCGGAATAGTGCGAAGGGAGAGGCCCATGGGTCAGCAGGAGTACCCGGCCGGTGCGCCGTCGTGGGTCGACGTGACCAGCCCCGACGTGGACGCCTCGGTCGCCTTCTACGGCGACCTGTTCGGGTGGGAGGCCGTGAGCAACGGCCCGGACGAGGAGACCGGCGGCTACCGGATGTTCCGCCGCGACGGCCTCGACGTGGCCGGCATCGGCCCGACGCAGGCGGGCGCACCGCCGTCGTGGACCGTGTACGTGGCGGTCGACGACGCCGACGCCACGGCCAAGGCGGTGGAGGCGGCGGGCGGGTCCGTGATCCTGCGGCCGCTGGACATCCCGCAGGGCGCGGGGCGCATGGTCGTCCTCGCCGATGACCAGGGCGCCGTGAGCGCCGCCTGGCAGCCCGGCGCGCACGCGGGCGCCGACGTCGTCGACGAGCCCGGCACGTTCGTGTGGAGCGAGCTGGCCTGCCGCGACCCCGAGGCCGCCAAGGCGTTCTACGGGGCCGTGTACGGCTGGTCCGGCGTGACACGCGAGATGGGCGAGATGTCGTATACGACGTTCTTCCTGGGCGAGCACGGGCGGACGCTGTGCGGCATGGTCCGCATGAACGAGCAGTGGCCGCGGGACATCCCGCCCCACTGGATGGTGTACCTGGCCGTGGCCGACTGCGACGCCGTCGCGGCCCGGGTCGCCGAGCTGGGCGGCAACGTGTCGGTGCCGCCGACGGACATGCCGTTCGGCCGCTTCTCGGTCGTCGCCGACCCGTTCGGCGCCACGTTCTCGATCATCCGCATGGCGGACGACGTCCCCGTGCCCTAGCGGGTGCCGCCCGCCGGGGACGGTGCCCCGGCGGCTCGCCGACCACCGGGCCCCAAGCGCGGGGCCCGGCGATCGGCGAGATCAGTCGGTCCGGCCGCCCCGCACCAGGCGCAGCGCCGGCACCGTCTCCGGCTCCGGCTCGAACTCCTCGAACTCGTACTCGCCGTCCTCGAACTCGTCGATCTCGTAGTCGGCGTCGTCGTCCTCGTAGCCCGCCGTTTCGTCGTTCGGCCCCTGGCCCAGGTGCGCCGTTACGGTCGTGCCAAGCCCTGGGCCGCTCGCCACCTCGATCGTCCCGCCCGCCAGGGCGGCGAACTCCCGCATGGCGGCGATGCCGGACTCGAAGAGGGTGCCCTCGGGGTCGAACCCGACCCCGTCGTCGACCACGTGGACGTCGACGCCGTCGCCCACCGTGTCGATCATCACGTCGACGTTGCGGGCGTGGCTGTGGCGGTGGACGTTCCCGAGGGCCTCCTGGACGATGCGCAGGGCGATCGTCTCGGTCGTCCAGTCGAGGACGATGCGCCCGGCGATCGACACCCGCAGGAGGGGCGCCGGCCGGTCGCCGTACAGGCTGTCGAGGTACCCCCGGACCAGGGCACCGAGGCCCGGCAGGCCCTCCTCCGCCCCGTCGCGGGCGGCGGCGGCGCCGTCGGTGGTCGCGCCGCGGTCGAGGGGGGCGATGGCGAGCAGCAACTGGCGCAGCGAGTCGGCGTGGCGGGCCAGGTCGTCGCGCACCCGGCTCGACGCTGCCGTGAGCGGCGACTGGTCGCCGAGCGAGGTGCCGCTGGCCTGGATGAACGACACGAACGAGGCGTAGGCGCTCACCGCCTGCTCGTGGAGCTGGGCGGCGACGCGGTGCCGGTCCTCGTCGGTCCGCTGCATGACGGCGGTGAGCAGCTCGCGGCGCTGCCGGGCGGCCTCCTCGACCTGGCTGTAGAGCCGACGGGTCTCGCGCACGGTGGCGAGGTGGCGCAGCGCGCCCAGCACGAGCAACAGCGCCAGCGCCGCGGTGGTGAACGGCACGGCCCACGGGCGCGTGTCGGCCACGAGCCAGGTGGCGCCCAGCAGCGAGGGGAGGCCGACCAGCGTGGCGAGGGCGGACAGGCCGCCGCCCCGGACCTGCAGCTGGGGCGGGAGGCTGCCCAGCCCCGGCCGGCTGACGCGTGGCATCAGCAGCGGGACCAACAGCAGCATCGCCGTGCTGAGCCCCTGTAGGGCGATGAGCGGCACGGCCGGCAGCCTGAAGTCGCTGACACCCTGCGCCACCTGCAGGACGCTGTTGAAGGCACCGACGACGGTCAAGGCGATGCCGCACGCCTCGGTGGTGCGGGCGGAGTCGCCGAGGCGCAGGTACAGCAACCAGGCCCAGTAGCCGCCGGACACCATGGCCACCGCGGCCAGGCTCGACGGGATCGTGAACCAGGCGTTCTCGGCGTGGATGATCCGGTCGCCCCACACCAGCGCCGCCGGGGCGCTGACCGTGAGCACGGCGATCACGCACTCGGCGACGTCGACCGACAGCGCCCGTCCCCCCGAACGCGTGCGGCAGATCCGAACGACCGCCGTGGTGAGGAACCCGCCGATGGCGAGCACGGCCAGCGTCCCGACCCACGGAGGCGCCGCCCAGTCGGACCAGGCGCCCACAAGCATGAGGGTGCCGGTCACGTACATCGACACGATCGCGGCGTACCAGAGCTTCCAGGACTGGCGGTACGCCCCGGAGGTCCGCCGCACGGCGACGCGCGTGACGGTCAGCGCGGGCGTCGTGTACACCGCGCTGCTGAGCACGAACACCACCAGGTAACTGTCGGTGCTGCGCGCCAGCAGCCCGGCGGCGGCCACCAGCGGGAGGGTGGCGCACACGTACGCCACCCCCAGGCGCCGGGCTCGTGGCGAGAAGGCCCGGTCCTCCGCACCCACCCGGTTGCGGGGAGCGCCGGGCGCGTCGCCCCCGGCTCGCGTGGCGCGCTGGCGCCCGCTACTCGCCGCTTCGGCGATCGGCATGTCTCCCTCCTCGGGCCGTCGACCCCCGGCCCATTGACCCCAACATCGTCGTTCCCATCAGACCTGCCGGAGCCCGGGAGACAGCACCGACAGCAGAGACGGAACCGGATCGCACCACGCACATGGGCCCGGGTCAAGAGGTGATCGGCAGTAACGGAGGATTTTCCGACACTTGTGGTGGGAAACCGGTTTCCGGACGGCGTTCACCATGCTGTCCGGCCTATTTTCCTTCGTTACGGCTCAATCATCGGGCGTCGAACGGTCAATGTGTCACGGTCAGTGGGTGCCCGCCCTCGAGGCGCAGCAGCGCCCTTTTCACGTCGAGGCCGCCGGCGTAGCCGGTGAGGCTCCGGTCCGACCCGACGACCCGGTGGCAGGGGACCACGATCGCCAGAGGGTTCCGGGCGTTGGCCGCCCCGACGGCACGCGCGCTCCCGGGGCGGCCCAACAGCTCGGCCAGCTCGCGGTACGAGGTCGTCTCCCCGTAGGGGATGGCGAGCAGCTCGTCCCAGACCGCCTTCTGGAACGGCGTGCCCACCGGGGCGAGGGGGAGGTCGAAACGGGTCAGCTCGCCGGCGAAGTAGGCGGCCAGCTGCTCGGCCGCCGGCGCCAGGCCCGCGGGGTCGTGCGCCCAGCCGTCGCCCACCGTCACGCCCCAGCGCCGGTCGGGCTGGAAGTGGACCCCGACCAGCGCCTCGCCGTCCGCCACGAGCAGCAGGTCGCCGACGGGCGTCGTGGTCACGGCATACCGCCGCCCAGGACCGGCCGCCGTGCTCGTCCGCGGACCCCGTCCTGGCGACGGCGTAGGAGCCGGCGCCGGATCCCGCGTGGGTCTCGCCGGTGGGGCGGCGAGGGTGGCCCACAGGTGCTGGAGCGCGTAAGCGCGGAACGGGCGCCAGGCCTCGGCCCGGGCGGCGGCGGCCCGGGGCCGGCCCTCCTCGCCCAGCCCGTCGAGCGCCCGGCGGACGCCCAGGTCGGTGGGCAGGAACGCGTCGGGATCGCCGAGGGCGCGCATGCGGACGTAGCCCGCCGTCCACGGCCCGATGCCGGGCAGCGCCACGAGCCCGGCGGTCACGTCGTCGCGGCGGGCGCCGGGGCCGAGGTCGACGTCGCCCACGGCCACGGCCATCGACACCCGGTGCAGCGAGCCGATGCGGGCGCCCGTGATCCCGAGCCCGCCGAGGTCGGCACCGGCCAGCGCCTCCGGGGACGGGAACGCCACGGTCAGCCCGCCCGCGGGCCGGGGGAGGGGCTCGCCGTGGCGGGCGGCGAGGCGGCCGGCCAGCGTGCGGGCGGCGGCGACGGACACCTGCTGGCCGAGGACCGCCCGGACGGCCAGCTCGGCGCCGTCCACGTGCCCCGGCGCCCGCCGCCCGGGAGACGCGCGCACGGACGCCCCGAGGAGCGGGTCGTTCCCCAGGGCCGCGGCGACGGCGGCCGGGTCGGCGTCGAGGTCGAACAGCCGCCGGCACCGGGTCACGGCGGGCGTGAGGTCTCGGCGGTCGGCGAGGAGGAACCGGGCGGCGAGCCAGTGCGCGCGCCCGTCGGATCCGCCGACCCTGACGTCGACGACGCCCAGGCCGTGGGGCAGCCGGAGCACCCGCCGGTAGCGCCCGTCCACCACCTCCTCGACCCCGGGCACGGCCCGGCTCGCCAGGAACGGCAGCGCCTCGGCGAACGGCAGGGGCGGCCGGAAGGGGAGCCGCACGGTCACGTCGGTCCAGCCGTCCTCGTCGGCGACGGCGGTGGCGAGGGCCCGCTCGGTGGCGGCCCGCCGGGCGGCGGCGAGGGCCGCGGCCCCGGTACCCAGCTCGGCGGCCAGGGCGTCCTCGAGCACGCCGGCCGTCACGCCCAGGGCCGGCCCGACCGCGTCGGCGCCACCGCGGTCGGCGAACCCGTCGTCGACCAGCCGGACGGCCCGCGCCACCAGGTCGTCGCGCGCGGCCCACGCGGCGGACCGGGGGGCGTCGTCGAGCGGGGCCGGGAGCGTCATCGTGCCAGTCTCCTCATGCGGCCGGTCTCCTCGTCGGTCGGTGGGCGGAGGACCAACGTCCGGCCCGGCGGATGCGTGAGGTGCGCGCGCCGCCTCAGGGGTGGAACCTCAGCTTGTCGAACACCTTGTCCACCTCCTTGCTCGATCCGACGACGGCGAGGCCGGCGAGGACGAGGTCGTCGGTCGCCACCTTGGCCACCGCCGCTCGGTTGTCGACGTCGTTCCCGGTGGCGAAGAGGTCGTCCGTGTACACGGCCACCTCGAGGCCCCGGCTCGTCGCCCGCCGGAAGGCCCGGGTCAGTCCCGGCCCGTCGCCGGCGTAGACCAGGACCGGGTGCACGAACATCGGCAGGTAGCGGGCCCCTGACCCGTCCTCGTAGTCCTCCCCGACCAGGTCGGGGTGGGCGGAGCCGATGCCGCTCACGACGAAGGCGGTCACGTTCAGTTTCTGCCAGTCCGCCAGGTCGGCGCGGACGGCGACGGCGAGTTTCCGTTCGGTGTGCATGCCTCCATTCCAGGGTGGAGGCCCGCCGGGCGTCTTGTACGTTCCTCGCGAGTGGAGACGGAGGCGTTGACCGGGCCCGAGCGGGTGGAGGCGTGGCGGCCGCCCGTGGCGGGAGTGCGCGAGGTCTTCCACGCCCGGTTCGTCGACCACGCCTACCCGCCGCACACGCACGACGCCTGGGGCATCCTGCTGGTCGAGGCCGGGGTGGTCCGGTACCGGCTCGACCGCCACGACCACGGCTCGTTCCGCTCGGTGGTGACCGTGCTGCCGCCCCACGTCGTGCACGACGGACGGGCCGCCACCGGGGCCGGGTTCCGCAAGCGGGTCCTGTACCTGGAGCCCGGCGTGCTGGGCGAGGCCCGGGCCGGCCGGGCTGTCGACGCCCCCACGCTTGCCGACCCGGTGCTGGGCGGCCGGCTGCGGAGCCTCCACGCCTGCCTGCGGGGTGACGGGCCGGTGACCGACCCGCTGGAGGCCGAGGCCCGCCTCGCCTTCGTGGTCGAGCACCTCGCCGCCCACCTCGACCGCCGCGTCCCGGGCCCGGCCACTACTCGTGACGCGGGCGGGGCGGTGGCGCGGCGGGCCCGGCGCCAACTGGCCGCCGACCTGCGGGGGCTGCTCGACGGGCCGGACGGCGGGTCGGTGACCCTGGCGGCCGCCGGCGCGGCACTGGGGGCATCGCCGACGCACCTGGTCCGGGTGTTCACGGCGGCCTACGGGATGCCGCCCCACGCCTACCTCGTGGCCCGGCGGGTCGACGACGCCCGCGGCCGCCTCCTGGACGGCCAGGCCCCGGCGGACGTGGCGGCCGCCGCCGGCTTCCACGACCAGGCGCACCTGACCCGGCACTTCCGCCGGCACGTCGGCACGACGCCGGCCCGCTACGCCGCCTCGGGGTCCGGGGAGCGGGGGCGGGGACGCTAAGGTCGTGCACCCACGGCGGCGTGGCCGAGTGGCTTAGGCAAGGGCCTGCAAAGCCCTGTACGCGGGTTCGATTCCCGCCGCCGCCTCCAGCCGTGCGAGCGACCGGGCGACCCCGACGACGGGGCGCCCGCCACACGGCCTCACCATCGGCTGGCCGCCGGCGACGGAGCTGAGCGTCAGGTGCCCGACAGGGCGCGCTCGATCTCCGCCTTCGCCTCGGCCGGGAGGGTCGAGTACGACAGGCGGCCGATTCCCTCGAAGCGGCGGAGCGCGTCCACCACCGCAGTGTCGAAGCCGGCGTCCACGAGCAGCAGCAGGGCCGACGTCTCGGGGGCGACCCACTCGGCCATGTCCTTGACCCAGCCGTCGTCGAGGCCGCGGTCGACGAGCTTGCCGTAGAGGGCGCCGGCGGCCGCTCCACCCAGGGCGACGGCGAGGAAGGCCGGCCCGCCGACGACGATTCCGGCGAGCGTGCCGAACCAGGCCCCTGCCAGGGCGCCGCGGGCGGGGGTGGTGTCGACGGTCTGGACGACCCGGCCGTGGCCGTTGGCGTCCTTGGCGACGATCACGGCGTCGTGCATGCGCACCTTGCCCTCGTTGGCGAGGTTGCTGAGTGCCAGCAGCAGCTCGGAGGCCCGGGTGGGCTTGTCGAGCGCGATCACGAGGATCTGCTGGCCCGTGGCGTCGGCGGCCTGCGCCTCGTCGGTTCCCTGGTCGGTCACCTGCTCACGCTACCGAGCCGTCAGCGACTGGCGGAGGACGAGAACTTCCTGATCGACAGCGTGGCGAACACCACGGTAATGCCGACCGCCCAGGCGAGGGCGATCCACACGTCGTTGCCGGGCGGGAGGCCGTTGTACAGCGCCCGGGTGGCGTCGGTGACGGTCGTGAACGGGTTGTTCTCGGCGATGGGCTCCAGCCAGGCCTTCATCGTCTGTACGGAAACGAAGGCCGAGGACAGGAACGTCAGCGGGAACATCCAGATGAAGCCGGCCGAGTTGGCCGCCTCGACGGAGCCGACCGACAGGCCGATCAGCGCCTGGATCCAGCTGAAGGCGTAGGAGAAGATGAACAGCAGCAGCGTGGCCTGGGCGGCGTCGACGAGCCCGCCCTCGAACCGGAAGCCGATGGCGAAGGCCACCGCCAGCATGACCACGAAGGTCAGCAGGTTGCGCACGAGGTCGGAGAGCGTCCGCCCGATCAGTACGGAGGCCGGGGAGATGGGGAGCGACCGCAGCCGGTCGATGATGCCCTTCGACAGGTCCTCCGCCACGCCGACGCTCGTGAACGCCGAGCCGAACAGGATGGTCTGGCTGAAGATGCCCGGCAGCAGGAACTGTTCGTAGTTGTCCTCGAAGAACGGGATGTCGACATCGATCGCCCCGCCGAAGACGAAGACGAACAACAGCACGAACATGATCGGCTGGACGATCGAGAAGACCAACAGTTCGGGGCTGCGGGGGATGGCGCGCAGGTGGCGCAGGGCCTCGGTCCAGCTGTCCCGCAGGATCCACGACGCCCCGGTGGGGACCTCGTGGTCGTCGGACAGCGTCAGCGCCTTGTCGACGGTCGTCATCGGACGGATGCCTCGTCGCGGTCGGAAGTGAGGTCGGGGGTGCGGTCGGGGGTGGGCGCCCGACCGTTGGCGGATGCCCCGTCGGGGCCCTCGGCGTCCTCGGCCGGGTGGCCGGTGAGGGAGAAGAAGACGTCGTCGAGCGTCGAGTGGCGGATGCCGACATCGGCTACGCCGATGCCCGCCCGGTCGAGCTCGCGCACGACCTCGGGGACGAGGCCGGTGGCGTCGGGGACCGGGACGATGACCAGCCGGTCGCCCTCGACCGTGCCCTCCCCGCAGGCCTTCCCGTCCAGGAGCTCGAGGACCCGACCGGCGTCGGCGGCGTCGGCCACCGTGACCTCGACCCTGTCGCCGCCGGTGCGGGACTTGAGCTCGGCGGCGGTCCCGCGGGCGATGGCCTCGCCTCGGTCGATGACCACGATCTCGTCGGCCAGGTGGTCGGCCTCGTCGAGGTACTGGGTCGTGAGCAGCGTGGTCGTCCCGGCGGAGGTGAGCTCGTCGATCAGCGCCCACACGTCCTGCCGGCTGCGCGGGTCGAGGCCCGTAGTGGGCTCGTCGAGGAACAGCACCGACGGCCGGGCGATGAGGCTCATCGCGATGTCGAGCCGGCGCCGCATGCCGCCCGAGTAGCCGGACACGACCCGGTCGCCGGCCTCGGCCAGCGAGAAGCGCTCGAGCAGCTCGCGTCCCCGGGCCTTGGCGTTGGCGTTGCCCATGTGGAAGAGGCGACCGACGTGCTCGAGGTTCTCGAAGCCGGTGAGGCGCTCGTCGACGGCGGCGTACTGGCCGGTCAGCCCGATGCGCGCCCGGGCCCGGTTGGGATCGGCCACGACGTCGATGCCGTCGATGAAGGCCCGCCCGCTGTCGGGCTTCAGCAGCGTGGTGAGGATGCGGACGGCGGTGGTCTTGCCGGCCCCGTTCGGGCCGAGCATCCCCAGAACCTTGGCGCGTTCGACCTCGAAGTCGACCCCGCGCAGGGCCTGGGTGGGGCCGAAGCTCTTGGTGAGGTCTTGGGCGACGACGGCAGTCACGGCTGGCGAACGTACCGGAGGGCCCCGGTTGTACGCGCGGCCTTTTGGCGATCCTGTGACGTCCTGGACCGCTTCCTCGCCGGCCCCCGCCACGATGGGATGGATGAACCTGCACGCCCACGCCTGGGTGGCGGTGGCCACCGGCCACGACGAGCCCGAGGCGGTCCTCGGCGCCCTCCTGCCCGACCTGGCCACGATGGCCCGGGTCCGCCTCGACAGAGCGGCGCTGGCGGCGGCGTCGCCCGGCGACCCGCTGGCCACGGGGGTCCGGTGCCACGTCGCCACCGACGCCGTCTTCCACCGCGACGCCCGGTTCCTGGCGGGCTCGTCCGCCATCCGGCGCGACCTGCGGGACGCCGGCGTGCAGCTGGGCGCCGCCCGGGCGGTCGGACACGTGGGCTGGGAGCTGTTGTTGGACGGCACGCTGCTCCGCACGCCCGCCGACGCGGCCTTCCAGGACGCGCTGGCGCTCGTCGACCGCGCCACCGCCGTCGTGGCCCCGGGCGACCGGGCCCGCTGGGGCGCCTTCCTCGACGCCTGGCGGAGCGGCCGCACCCGGCCGCACCGCCTCCGGTACGACGACCCGGCGTGGGTGGCCGACCGGCTGGTGGCGATCCTGGCGCCGCGCCCGCGGCTGGCCCTGCCGGCGGACCGGGTGCCCGCCGTGCGGGCCACCCTCGAGCGGCACGTGGCCGGGGTGGCCGCCGCCGGCGCGAGCGTCCTCGCCGACACGGCGGCCGGCGTCGCGGCAGCATGATGCCGGGATGGCCGTGGACGCCGGGGACCACTTCGATCGCGTGTGGCGCCCGTCGGCGGGGGCGCGCCTCGCCTTCGGGGCGATCATCGGCGTGTTCGCCCTGCTGGCGCTCGCTGGGGTGGCCGGTGCCCTCGGCGGCGGCGATGTCGGCGCGTCGCTGCTCGTGGCCTGGGTGAACGCCCTCGTGGCCGTGTGCGCCTGGCGGTGGGGGAGCCACCCGCTCATCGGGGCGTCCGGCACGGGCGTGACCGTCCGCAACCCGCTGCGCACGGTCGTGGTCCGGTGGGAGGACGTCACCGGCTGCGCCGCCACGTCGCGCGGCGTGACGATCGGCCGGGCCGGAGAGGCCCCGATCGTGGCGTGGGCGGTGCCCAAGCCGACCCTGTCCGCCTGGCTCGGGCGGGTGACGCGGGCGGACGAAGTCGTCGGCTACATCGCCACGCGGGCCCTGGCCCACCAGGGCGGCCCGTCGGACGACCCGTTCACCGACCAGGACGACCGGCCACCGACCTAGCATCGGGGCATGGCACCCCCTGCGTCACCGCCCGACCTGGGCAGCCAGGTGCGCGCCCACGGGCCGAGCGCCCAACTCGTGACCGTGGCGGCGGATGGGAAGCCGCACGTCGTGGCGGTCCTGGTCGAGGTGGCCGACGACCGCGCCGCCGGCCTGACCGTGCCCGCCGGGAGCACGACCCGGGACAACGTGGCGGCCAACCCCGCCGTGACGCTCCTGTGGGCGGCACCGCCCGGACAGGATCACAGCCTCATGGTCGACGGGGTGGCAGCGGTGGACGGCGAGGCGGTGGTGATCACGCCCACGTCGGCCCTGCTCCATCGGGCCGCCCACGTCGCCGCCGACGTGCCGCGGTGCCTGGCGGTCGACGTGCCGGCGCCGATCATCGACTGACCCGGTGATTGCACTTGATGTAATTACACCGGTAGTATTTGGCGGTGAAGCTCGACGCCAAGAAGGCGGTCGTCCTCATCGCCGTGGCGTTCCTGGCCATGTCGATCTGGAACAACCCGTCCGGTACGGCCGAAAACTTCGGCAACTTCCTGGGGGACGTCGGGGGCTGGGTGGAAGACCTGCTCGACAAGGGCCGCGAGTTCTTCGAGGGCCTCTTCGGCGACTGATCGCCGTGCGGGCCGGGGTGGTCGACCGTGGCTGACGAGCGCCGCATCCGCCGGCGCGACGAGACGGCGTACGGGCGCGATCCCCGCTCGGTCCCCCAGCCGCCCACCGGCATGCCGGCCGATCCGGCCGAGCAACTCGACCCCTTCGGCGGCTCCGTCATCGACTCCGGGCCGCTGTGGGCCCGGCGGCACCGCCGGCAGTGGCGCGAGACCGACTGGCTCGACCCGGCGCCATACGTCGGCGAGCCGGACGAGGCGCCGGTGCAGCCCTCGGCGCTGCGCGCCCGGGCCACGGCCGCCCGCCGCCATTTCCTCCCGCTGCCGATCGAGAACATCGACCGCCACCTGGGCGCCGGCGAGGAGGTGCTGCACGACGACCGCCCCGCCCTGGCCTGGTTCCTGGTGCGCAAGGTCGCGTGGCTGCTCGCCCTGGCCGTCGTCGTGGCAGCGATGCTGGTCTCGCTGCTCGAGGGGTGGGGGTGGGCGGCGGGGTTCTTCGCCGTCGTCGCCGTCGTCATCGTCGTGGTGTTGTTCGTCATGCGACTCGACGATCGCTACACGGCGTACGTCATCACGAACGCCCGCATGATCCGGATGTCCGGCGTGCTGCGCAACGACGTCGAGTCGATCCCGTGGGTGCGGGTGACCGACGTCCACTTCGAGCAGTCGTTCGTCGAGCGGTTGTTCGGCTACGCCACCCTCCACATCCAGTCGGCCAACGAGCACACCGGCCTTCGCAGGATGTCGGGCATCGACGACTTCGAGTCGTTCACCCACCACCTAACCGACATGATCGTGGCCAAGCAGGGGGCCACGACGCCGCTTGGGCGCCGGTCCGACTACGCGATCATGCCGGCCAACCGGGGCCTCATCGCCTTCCGGCGGAAGCAGCGCGAGCAGCGGGTGCGCTCGGCGCTGGTCGTCGAGGACGCCACGCCGAACGCCGGTGGGCCGGCCGTGGTGATCCGAGCGGCCGACACCGCCCCGGGCCCCGGCACCACGCAGCCCGGCACCACGGGGCCCGGGGCCACAGCGGCCGGCGCCACAGCGCCCGGCGACCTCGGGCGCGACGACGACACGGTGGCCGGCCCGCCGGTGCCCGGGGCCACGTCCCGTCCCGCCCCGGCGCCGACCCGGCCGACGGTGCCCCGCGTCCGGATCGCCGAGCCGGAACCCGAGCCCGACCCCGGCCAGGGGCCGGTGACGACGGCGCGGATGGCGATCCCCGGCCGCCTCCGCCGCAAGCGGCCGGACGGCGGCACCCCCGCGCCCGATCCGGCGTTGCCGCAGGACCTGTCCGACATGGCCCGCGTGGCGCGCTCCGAGATGGAGGCCGACCGCCGCCGCCAGGACGACCTGCTCGGCCGCACCGGGCCCGACACCGGCAGCGGCGGCGAGGCGGGCCGCGACGAGGAGCCCGGGCGTGACGCGCCGGGCCCCCGGGACTGACCGCCGACACCGGTGGGCGCGCCCCGGACGATCGACGACGGCGAGCGGCGCGCCCGCCTCGGTCGCCGCCACGCCCTCGCCCCGGACGCCGCCGCCCCCGACGTGACGACGCTGACCGAGGCCATCGCCGTCCTACACGCCACCGACGCCGCCGCGGTGTTCCTGGCCGCCCGGGCGCGGGTCGACGGGCTGGTCCCGGCCGACGTCGAGCGGGCGCTGTACGACGACCGCACGCTGGTCCGGATGCTCGGTATGCGCCGGACGGTGTTCGTCGTGCCGGTCGACCTGGTCCCCGTCGTCCACGCAGCCTGCACCCGGGCCGTGGCCGTGAAGGAGCGCCGCCGGCTCGTCGGCCAGATCGAGGGCGCCGGCGTCGCCGACGACGGCGCCGCCTGGCTGAGCGCCGTCGAGGACGAGACCGTCGCCGCCCTGGCGGCCCGCGGCGAGGCGACCTCCAAGGAGCTGCGGGCCGACATCGAGGCCCTGAACGTGCAGATCCCGTTGGCCGTGGGCAAGGCCTACGAGGGGACGCTGGGCATGGCGACGGCCGTCCTCCAGGCGCTGGCGGCCGCCGGCCGGGTCGTCCGGGGCCGCCCGCTCGGCTCGTGGATGGGCAACCAGTACCGCTGGGCGCCCGTCGAGGCCTGGCTCGGTCCCGGGCACCCGGGCGTCGACCACCTGGGCACGGCCGAAGCACAGGCCGAGCTGGCCCGGCGCTGGCTGGGGGCGTTCGGCCCGGCCACCGTCGCCGACCTGCGCTGGTGGGCGGGGTGGACCGCCCGCGAGGCGAGCGCCGCCCTGGCCGCCGTGGGGGCGGTACCCGTCGGGCTGACCGGGGTGACCGGCGGCGCCGGCCTCGTGCTGCCGGGCGACGAGGGCCCGGTCCCGGCCCCCGAGCCATGGGTGGCGCTGCTCCCGGCCCTCGACCCGACGCTCATGGGCTGGAAGGAGCGCGCCTGGTACGTCGGCGAGCACGGGCCGGCGCTGTACGACCGGTCGGGCAACCCGGGGCCGACGATCTGGGCCGACGGGCGCATCGTGGGCGGCTGGGCGCAGCGCAGGGACGGCGAGGTGGCGTTCCACCTCCTGGAGGTCGTCGGCGCCGACGTGATGGCCGCGGTCGCAGCCGAGGCCGAGCGGGTAGCGGCCTGGCTGGGCGACCGGCGGGTCACGCCCCGGTTCCGCACGCCGCTCGAACGCGAGCTGTCCTCCTGAACGGCCCCTCCGAGCCGCCCGGCCAACGCATCGCGACCTGAGCCGGCGGCGTCCCCTCGGGGCTGCGCCGCCGGCCGAGGGGATGGCCGCCGCGCTCGACGGGCTCGACGGCGGCTACGACGATGAGCTGACGCTCGTCCTCGACGTCGTCCCGGAGACGGCGCGCCGGCTGCCGGAGACGACGGCGGCGCTGGCCGGCGGAGAGCCGGGCGGCCCCGGAAGGCGACCACGCGCGAAACCCGACGGAGCGCGGGCGCGAGGTAGCGGGCCGGGGAGCGGACGGGCGGAGACCGCTCCGCCGGCCCAGCGAAGGCCTACCCTCCGTGCGACGGGGGAAACGTCAGCTGTCGATCGGTCAGGCGCGAGGCTCCGGGCGCGGGTTGGCCGCCCCGCGGTCGGTGATGCTGGTGGTCTTGCCGCCGGGCTCGACGCCCATCGCCTCGGCGCCGGGGCCGGCCGGGCGGTCCATGACGTCGTCCTTGCGGGCGCCCCGCTGCCAGTCCTCGTCCGAGGCCAGCACGTCGCCGTCGGCGAGGCGGGGATCCTCCTCCGACAGTCGGGCGGGCGAGCGCTTCGTGAGCATCACCGCGCCCCACACGATGGCCACCAGGGCCACGGCCACGACGAGCACGACGATCGGGGTCTCCATGGCCCGGCTGCTTCCCCGGGCCCCAGCAGGGGAAACGTCGCCGCCCGCGGACGCTGCTCAGCTGATCGCCACGACCTCGTGGCCGGTGACCTCGCCGTCGGCGAGCGTGAGCCAGCCCATCGTCCGCCGCGGCTGGCGCCGCTGCTGGACCGCCGAGCCCGGGTTGAACAGGAGTTGCCCCTCGATGCCCTCGGCGTCGACCGGGACGTGGCTGTGCCCGAACACCACGACCCGGGCGTCGGGGAACGAGCGCCGCATGCGTCGCTCCCGCCCCACACGGGTGCCGGAGTCGTGCACCATGGCCACCCGGACGCCGGCGAGCTCCAGTTCCAGCCGTTCGGGGAGCCGGCCGACCAGCGTGCGGTCGTTGTTGCCGAGGACGGCGTGGACCTCGACGCCGTCGCGGGCCCGGTCCCGCAGGGCACCCAGGAGGTGGCCGGTGACGACGTCGCCGGCGTGGAGGACCACGTCGGCCGTCGTCAGGCCGTCCCAGACCTCGGGCGGGAGCTTGGCGAGGTCGTCACGTAGGTGGGTGTCGGACAGGACGAGGGCGCGGACGGTGGCGATGGGGTCCATCTTCCCCGTTGCGCCGAAGGAAACGCGCTCGACGAGGACGCAAAGGCTTGTTGCAAAGACTCTTTGCATATAGTGTTGGCACGCATGGAGGGCGAACGCCCCACGGTCAAGCGGCTCGACGCCGAGTCGGTGCGGGCGCTGGCCCACCCCCTGCGGGTGCGCATCGTGGGCCGGCTGCGGCGCACCGGGCCGGCCACCGCCACGTCGCTGGCGAAGGCCCTGGGGGAGAGCTCCGGGGCGACCAGCTACCACCTGCGCGCGCTCGCCCGGTACGGCTTCGTGGTCGAGGACCGCGGCAGGGGCCGCGGCCGCGAGCGCTGGTGGCGGGCGGCGCAGGGCATGACGTCCTGGCGCCCGGAGGACTTCGCCGGTGACCCCGCCGCCGAGGCGGCCGAGGAGTGGCTGTCGGGCTTCCACGCCCGCACCGCGATGGAGCTGATCGACGACTGGTCCCGCCGGCGACCCGACGCCGACCCCGCCTGGGTGTCCGCCGCCGAGCAGAGCGACTACCTGCTCACGATGACGCCGGACGAGGTCCGGGCGATGCTGGCCGAGGTCCACGAGGTGGTCCTCCGGCACCGGCAGGCGGCACTCGACCGGCCGCATGACCCGGCGGCCCGCCCGCTCCGCCTGTTCACGCTCGCCCTGCCCGACCCGGTCGAGCCCGAGGGCGGCGCCCGCGACGCCGATGACGCCGATGACGACGACGGCGGGCCCGGCGGCGGCGAGCGGGCGTGACGTGCGGGGCGACGGCGTCCGATCCGTCCGATCCGTCCGGCGGCGCTTCCTCGCCCTGACCGCGCTGCGGTGGCTCCCGACGGGGCTGCTGATGCCGGTCACGGTCCTGCTCCAGCAGGACCGCGGCCTGTCGCTCGGCCAGGTGGGCCTGGTCACGGCGGCCCAGGGCATCGTCGTCGCCGTGCTCGAGCTTCCGACCGGCGGGCTGGCGGACGCGGTCGGGCGCCGGCCGGTCCTCCTGTGGGCGTCGGTGTTCGACGTCGGGTCGGTCGTCCTGTTCGCCGCCGCCGGTTCGCCGGGGACGTTCCTCGTGGCGTGGGCGATCCAGGGCGTCTACCGGGCGCTCGAGTCCGGCCCGCTGGAGGCCTGGTTCGTGGACGCCACCCTGGCGGCGACCGGCCGCGAGGGGGAGGGGGCCGCCGCCGTCGAGCGGGGCCTGGCGCGGGCCGGGGTCGCCATCGGCGTCGCCATCTCCGCCGGGGCGCTCGGCGCCGCCGCGCTCGTCACATGGCCGCCGGGCGGCGTGGACGCACTGGTGGCCCCGGTCCTCGTGTCGATCGCCTTTCGGGTCGTGAGCGCCTTGGCGTTGGCCGCCGGCCTGCGGGACGTCCGCCCGGGCGCCGCGGCGGCAGCGCCGGTCGCCGTCACCGGCGCCGCGCCGGCCGCCGGACTTGCGGCCGGGCCGGACCGGGTCGGCGTGCCCCGCCGCGGGCGGGCCCGCATCGCCCTGGGAGACACGGCCGCCACGCTGCGGTCGTCGTGGATGCTGCTCGGCGCCAGCGCAGCGCTGCGCGGCCTCGTCGCCGTCGAGCTGCTCTGGGGCGCCGGGTTGACCGGCATCGAGCTGTTCACCGCCCCGCGCCTCGTCGAGCTGCTGGGCAGCGGCGACGAGAGCGCCGTCGTGTTCGCCCTGGCCATGGCGCTCGGCTGGACCGTGGTGGCGCTCGGCTCGGCCGCCACGGGACGGGTGACACGCCTGTCGGGCGGCCAGGCCCGGGCGGGGGCGGTGCTGCGCCTCGTCCACGGGGCATCCGCGCTGCTCATGGCCGTGGTCGGCGGGCCGGCCGCCCTCGTCGCCGGCTACCTGGCGGGCCAGTTCGTCCACGGGACGGCGAACGTCGTGCATTACGCCCTCGTCCACCGCCTGGTGGACGGGTCGCGGCGGGCCACGATCCTGTCGGCGCACAGCCTGGCGGCGCGGGCCGGGGGCACGGTGGCCGCCGTCGGGCTGGGCGCCCTGGCGTCCGGCGCCGGCCCGGCCGCCGCCCTGGCCGTGGCCGCGTTGCTGCTGGCGGCCGGCGCCCCGCTCTACCGGGCCGCCGGCCGGGCGGTCGCCGCCGCGTGATCGACGCGCCCGACCCGGGTCAGACACCCAGCGAGCGGCCGATGATCTCCTTCATGATCTCGGTCGTGCCGCCGTAGATGCGGGTGATGCGGGCGTCGGCCCACGCCCGGGCGATGGGGTACTCGGCCATGTAGCCGTAGCCGCCGTGGAGCTGGACGCCCATGTCGATGACCCGGCCCTGCAGTTCGGTGCACCACCACTTGGCCATGGCGGCCTCCTCGGCCGTGAGGTCGCCGGCGTTGTGGGCGAGGACGCAGCGGTCGACGAACGCCTGCGCCACCTCGACCTCGGTCGCCATCTCCGCCAGCTTGAACCGGCTGTTCTGGAACGAGCCGATCGGCTGGCCGAAGGCCGTCCGTTCCTTGGCGTAGGCGAGCGTCCACTCGAAGCCGGCCCGGGCCGCCGCCACGCCGGACAGGGCGATCGACAGCCGCTCCTGGGGCAGGTTCTCCATGAGGTGGCGGAAGCCGTTGCCCTCCTCGCCGAGCCGGTAGGCGACGGGCACGCGCACGTCGTCGAAGAACAGCTCGGCGGTGTCCTGGGCGTGGAGCCCGACCTTCTCCAGGTTCCGGCCCCGCGTGAAGCCCGCCATGCCCCGCTCGAGCACCAGCAGCGAGATGCCCCGGTGGCGCTCGGACGGGTCGGTCTTGACCGCGGTGATGACCAGGTCGGCGTTGATCCCGTTGGTGATGAACGTCTTCGACCCGTTGACCACGTAGTCGTCGCCGTCGCGGGTCGCCGTCGTGCCCAGCGAGGCGAGGTCGGACCCGATGCCCGGCTCGGTCATCGCCACGGCCGTGATCAGGTCGCCCGAGCAGATGCCGGGCAGCCAGCGGGACTTCTGCTCCTCGGTGGTGAGCCGGGTGAAGTAGGGGAGGCAGATGTCGTTGTGCAGCGTGATGCCGAGCCCGGCGGCGTTCACGCCGGCCGCCTGGACCTCCTCGCCCAGCACGAGGTTGTAGCGGAAGTCGTCGACGCCCCCGCCGCCGTAGGCCTCGTCGACATTCATCCCGAGGAACCCGGCGGCGCCGGCCTTGGCGAAGACCGCCCTGTCCATGACGCCGTCCCGCTCGAACTGGGCGTTGCGGGGGACCACCTCGGTGTCGAGGAACCGCCGCACGCTGGCCCGGAACAGGTCGTGCTCCTCGTCGAACAGGTCGCGACGCATGCGGCTCACCGTAGCGACGTGCCCGGCGGCGCACCCCCGGGCCATGACGACGGGCCGCCGGGCGGCGCCGCTGGGGTCGGCACCTGCCCGGCGTCCCGGATGGTCGATCTTGCCAGACCGGCCACCGTCGTGCCGATCTCGCTCCGGTGTTTCTCGTGAGGATTTCGCCGGGAATCAGCTCGGCGTGTGGTCGCCGCTGGCGGCGAACACCTTGACGAACTCGTCGCAGAAGGCCGGGATGTCGTCGGGCTTGCGGCTGGTCACGAGCACGTTCGGGCCGGCGCTGCAGGAGAACACCTGCTCGTCGACCCAGGTGCCGCCGGCGTTGCGGATGTCGGTCTGGAGGCTCGGCCAGCTCGTCAGCGTGCGGCCGTCGACGGCGGCCGCCTCGACGAGGGCCCAGGGGGCGTGGCAGATCGCCGCGACGGGCTTGCCGGCCTGGAAGAAGTCCTTGATGAACGCCACCGCCGCCGGGACCGTCCGCAGCTGGTCGGGGTTGGCCACCCCGCCCGGCAGGACCAGGCCGACGAAGCGCCCGACTTCGGCCCGGTCGACGGTGAGGTCGACGGGGAACGTGTCGCCCTTGTCGAGGTGGTTGAAGGCCTGGACCTCGCCCGCCTCGGGGGCCACCAGGACCGGGCGGCCGCCCGCCTCCTGCACGGCCTGCCACGGGCCGGTCAGCTCGACCTGCTCGGCGCCCTCCATGGCGACGAGGAAGGCAACTTCACGTCCGGCGAGTTCGGATGCCATGTGTGTCCTCCGTCTCCGCCCGCGTCTGGACTCATGGGGTGACTAACCGCCGCGGGACGCGCTACACGAGGATCGGGGGTCGCCCGATCGGGCAGGACTCGCCGGCGTGCGCTCGTTCACCTGCGCGACCTGCGGCCGTCCCGGCCGTTTGGCGTGGCGCCCGTTGGGGGAAGCCACGGGGCGGAGGTACCCACATGACCGACCAGCGCAGGACCGACACGACCGCCGACGACGCCGAGGACACGGCGCTCGGCCGCAGCACCCGGGCGCCGCAGGGCTACGAGATCCAGCCGGACCCGGCGGCCGATTCCGGCGAGACGGGCGAGGAGGCCGCCGGCGAGGTCGAGCGCCTCGAGGGCCACAGCCGTCCCACGACCCAGCCCGAGGAGCCCGGCGCCGCCTCCTGAGCGAGGGGACCGTCCGAACCAAAACCGCCGGTGCGCTGCCCGGACCGACCAGGTCGGCGGGCAGCGCACCAGGGTATCTGCGGCGCCCGGGCGGGCGACCGGGGTCACTCGATGTGGTCGCCGAGGTGCTCGCCCTCGTCGGACAGGCCCTCGTCTTCGAGTTCCTGCTCGATGGCCTCCCGGCGGGTCTCGGAGTCCTCGTTCGTGACCGCGACCTCGGACGCCAGCCGCTCGGCCTTCTCGCGATCGGTCTCGGTGCCGTGGGCGGTGTCACTCATCAGGTGCGCCGCTCCTCGGTAGGGAGGCGGTCGGGCCGGTCCTCGTGCGAGCGCTCCTCGAAGCGGCGCTCGGCCTCCTCCACGTCGCCGCCCGTCTCCTCCATGAGCTCGTCGGCGAGCTCGTCGTCACGCTCGACCTGCTGGCCCAGCCAGTCGTCGACCGTGCTGTTCTCGGGCTC
>DATFOS010000075.1:0-37636 GCA_035265325.1 Acidimicrobiales bacterium | reverse complement strand
GACGGCATCCACAGCTTCGCCAACGGCATCAACACGATCGAGGGCGGCACCCATGTCGAGGGCTTCAAGGCCGCGCTGACGACCGCGGTCAACAAGTACGCCCGGTCCAAGAACATCATCAAGGAGAAGGACCCGAACCTCCAGGGCGAGGACATCCGCGAGGGCATCACGGCCATCGTGTCCGTCCGCCTGCGGGAGCCGCAGTTCGAGGGCCAGACCAAGGCCAAGCTCGGCAACACCAGCATGAAGACGCTGGTGCAGAAGGCGACCAACGAAAAGCTGTCCGACTGGTTGGAAGAGAACCCGACCGAGGGCAACAAGATCGTCAAGAAAGCCGTCGCGGCCGCCCAGGCGCGCGCCGCCGCCAAGAAGGCCCGCGACGTCATCCGGTCCAAGACGTTGCTCGACGGCGCCGGCATGCCCGACAAGCTGAAGGACTGCTCGTCGAAGGACCGGGGCGAGCGCGAGCTGTTCATCGTCGAGGGCGACTCCGCCGGCGGCTCCGCCGTGTCGGCCCGCAACCCGGCGACGCAGGCGATCCTCCCCATCCGGGGCAAGATCCTCAACGTCGAGCGGGCCCGGCCCGACCGCATGCTGAAGAACACCGAGATCCAGACGCTGATCTCGGCGATCGGCGCCGGCCTCGGCGACGAGTTCGACATCGAGAAGCGGCGCTACGACAAGGTCTGCCTGCTCACCGACGCCGACGTCGACGGGGCGCACATCCGGACCCTGCTGCTGACGTTCTTCTTCCGCCAGATGAAGGCCCTGGTCGAGAACGGCCACGTCTACATCTGCGAGCCGCCCCTCTACTCGACCGAGGTGGGCAAGGAGAAGGTCTACCTGAAGGACGACACCGCGAAGGCGCAGTTCCTCGCGGGCCGGCCCAACCACAAGAAGGACTTCGCCCGCCTCAAGGGCCTCGGCGAGATGGACTACGAGGAGCTCCGGGTCACCACGATGGACCCCGAGTCCCGCACCCTCTTACGGGTCCAGGTCGAGCAGGCGGCCCTCGCCGACGAGATCATGTCGATCCTCATGGGCGAGGACGTCGAGAGCCGCAAGCACTTCATCCAGACCAACGCGCGCGACGTCGACTTCGTCGACATCTGAGTGAGCCATGACTGACACCACACCTCCCACCGGCGACGAGCCCGGCGAGGGCACAGGCGGCAGCCGCTTGGCGGTCGAGCCCATCGAGATCCAGGAGGAGATGGAGAACTCCTTCCTGGCCTACGCCATGTCCGTCATCACGGCGCGGGCGCTGCCCGACGTGCGCGACGGACTCAAGCCGGTCCACCGCCGCATCCTCTGGGGCATGCTCGACATCGGGGCCCGCCCCGATCGCAGTTACATGAAGTGCGCCCGGGTCACGGGCGACGTCATGGGCCGCTACCACCCCCACGGCGACGGCTCCATCTACGACGCCCTCGTCCGCATGGCGCAGGATTTCTCGCTGCGCTACCCCCTTGTCGACGGCCACGGGAACTTCGGCTCGCCCGACTTCGGCCCCGCCGCCGCCCGCTACACCGAGTGCCGCCTCGCCCCGCTGGCCATGCTGATGCTGGCCGACATCGGCGAGGACACGGTCGACTTCGCCGACAACTACTCCGGCGAGTTCACCGAGCCGGTGGTCCTGCCCTCGCGGTTCCCCAACCTGCTGGTGAACGGCAGCCAGGGCATCGCGGTGGGCATGGCGACGAACATCCCGCCGCACAACATGCGCGAGGTGGTCGACGCCACGGTGCACCTCATCGACAACCCCGAGGCCACGTCCGACGACCTCATGCAGTTCGTCAAGGGGCCCGACTTCCCCACCGGCGGGCTCATCATGGGCCGCGCCGGCATCATGGATGCCTACCGCACGGGCAAGGGCTCGATCCGGCTGCGGGCCCGGGCCGAGATCGTCGAGGGCACCGGCCGGCACCGCGACCGTATCGTCGTGACCGAGATGCCCTACCAGGCGTCGATCGCGGCGACGGCCACGAAGATCAAGGAACTGGTCGACACCCGCCAGATCGAGGGCATCGCCGACGTCAACGACGAGTCGGCCCAGGGCCAGACGCGCCTGGTCATCGAGCTCAAGAAGGATGCCCCCGCCCTCGTCATCCTGAACAACCTGTACAAGCACACGCCGCTTCAGTCGAACTTCGCGGTCAACACCGTGGCGTTGGTCGACGGCGTCCCGCGCACGCTGAACCTGCAGCAGATGCTGCAGTACTACATCGCCCACCAGGTCGATGTGATCACGAGGCGCAGCCGCTTCCGCCTCGACAAGGCCAAGCGGCGCGAGCACCTCGTCGAGGGCCTCCTCAAGGCCATCAACGTCATCGACGAGGTGATCGCCCTCATCCGCTCGTCCGACGACCGCGATGCCGCCCGCACCGGCCTCATGGCCGAGCCGTTCGAGTTCTCGCAGGAGCAGGCCGACTTCATCCTCGAGATGCGCCTCGGCCAGCTCACCCGGCTGGCCCGCATCGACCTCGAGAGCGAGCTCGAGGAACTGCGCGGTCGCATCGCCGACCTCGAGGCGATCCTCGCCGACCCCGCCCGCCTGCGGCAGGTCATCAAGGACGAGCTGCTCGAGGTGAGGGAGCGCTTCGGCGACGAGCGCCGCAGCGAGATCACCTACGACGTCGGCGAGATCGACATCGAGGACCTCATCGACGACGAGGAGCTCGTCGTCACGATGTCGTCCCGCGGATACGTGAAGACGGTCCCCGCCGACATGTTCCGCGCCCAGGGCCGCGGCGGCCGCGGCGTCGCCGGCGCCAAGCTGCGCGACGACGACTACGTCACACACATCCTGTCGACGACGGCGCACGCCTACCTGCTGTTCTTCTCGAACCTCGGGCGCGTCTACCGGCTCAAGGCGCACGAGATCCCCCGGAAGGACCGCATTGCCCGCGGCACGGCGATCGTCAACCTGCTGCCCCTCCAGCCGGAGGAGCACATCCAGGCGATCATCGACACCCGCGACTACGAGACCAACCCCTACCTGTTCTTCGTGACCAGGGAGGGCCAGGTCAAGAAGACGCGGTTCAACGAGTACGACTCGTCGCTGCGCAGCGGCCTGATCGCGCTCAACCTCCGCAACGGCGACGAGCTCGTCCGGGTCCTGCCGACCAACGGCGACAGCGACGTGTTCATGATCGCCCGCAGCGGCATGGCGATCCGCTTCCCCGAGTCCGAGGTGCGGCCGATGGGCCGGGCCGCGGCGGGCGTCCGTGGCATGAAGCTCCGCTCGGGCGACGAGGTCGTGTCCGCCGACGTGTCCCGCGACGAGGTGTCGCTGCTCACGATCACCGATGCCGGCTACGGCAAGCGCACCCAGCTCGACCGCTTCAACGCCCAGGGGCGTGGCGGCCAGGGCGTGCGCGGCATCAAGCTCACGGCCAAGAAGGGCGCCGTCGTGGCGGCGTTCATGGTCGGCATCGACGACGAGATCGTCCTGATCTCCTCGACCGGCACGTTGATGCGGCTCGCCGTGCGCAACGTGTCGTCCCAGGGGCGCGACGCCACCGGCGTGCGCGTCATGCAGCTCGGCGCGGGCCAGACCGTGGCCGCCGTCGCCCCGGTGCTCGCCTCCGACGAGTGACCTGCTGACCCGGCCGGGCCTCCACGCCCGGCCGGGTTGCCCATCTCGGGGCCCCGCCCCCTCCCCGTTCCGACGACGGGTGCCGGCCGCGTGGCCGCGCCCGGGAGGGAGGTGGCCCCGTGGGGCACCTGCTGGTTCCTGCTGCCCGACCGGTCCCCGCCGACCGATCCGGTCCGCCTGCTCCGGGACCGGGCGCCCGTCAACCCGGCCGGCCCGGCTCGCCCCACCGGCTCCGTCAGCGCCGGTTGGACGACCGGGGTCAGGCGACGCCGCTGGGGGCGGCGATCCTGGCGTTGGCGCTGCTGGTGGCGGCCTCCCTCGGGCCGGTGGGCCGTGTGCTCGGCGACCGCACGCAGGCCCGCACGGCCGCCGACGCCGCCGCCCTGGCCGGCGCGGCGGAGGGCGAGGACGCCGCCGACCGCCTGGCCGACGCCAACGGCGCCGAACTGCTCGGCTTCTCCCGCGACGGCGACGAGGTCGTGGTCGAGGTGCGGGTCGGCGACGTCACGGCGTGGGCCAGTGCCCGTGGCACCCGGCTCCCGCCCACGCCGGCCGGGCCGCGGCCCGGCGTACCCGGTGCGGTCGGTGGCGACCGCGCCGGGCTGGCGCCGGCCATGGTGGCGGCGCTGGCCCGAGCCGACGCACTGTTGGGGCGGACGGTGACGGTGGCCTCCGGGCTGCGCACCCGGGCCGAGCAGCAGGCGCTATGGGACCGGCGCCACACCAACCCCTATCCCGTGGCCCGGCCGGGCACGTCCGACCACGAGACCGGGCTCGCCGTCGACGTCCCCCGAGCCGAGGTGCCCGACGTCCTCGCCGTGGCCGCCCTCGCCGGCCTGTGCCAGCCGCTGCCCGAGTCCGACCCCGTGCACTTCGTGGTGTGTGGGAGATGACCCTGGAGCTCGTTGTCAGTCCCGGGCCGGGTGGGCCCGCACCGATGATCGGGACCCGCTCCGAGACACCAGGGTCCGTGCCGTAGACTCGCGCCGATGCCGGCCGACGCCCCGCGCGCGACCGCCGACGACCGCCTCGCCTCCGCGGAGGGTGCAGACCGCGAGGCGGCGGCGAGCGACGCTTTTCCTGCCACCCGTCCCGCCAGCGGCAACGGTGGCGCGACCGCGCCGTCGGGCGACCTGTCGGCCGGCCCCTCCGGGCCCGGGGCCACCTCCGACACCGACCTCGACACCGACGTGGACGGCGACGACGACGGCGGGTTCGCTGCTCTGCTGGCCGAGGTCGAGGGGCACGGCCCGCTCGACCCCCTGGACGGCTCCTCCGGCGTGGCGGTCCCGCAGGCCCACGGCGGTTTCCCCGATCCCGACCCGATGTCCCGCCAGGGCCATCCCGGCCCGGCGCCGGTCCTCCGCGCCGACCGCACGGCCGGCGACGGCTCCCCGCTCGACCCCGGCCTGGCCGGCGGCCCCGATCCGGCCACGGCCGAGCCCCGCAGGAAGCGCCTGCGCCGCCGCGGTCGCGGCCGCGAGGGCCGGCGTATCCGCCAGCGCCTGTGGTCGGTCGACCCGTGGTCGGTCTTCAAGATCTCGGTGATGTTCTACGCCTGCATGTTCCTCGTCGTGATGGTGGCCGGCACCGTCCTGTGGAACGTCGGCCGCTCGTCCGGCGTCATCGATGAGTTCGAGGGCTTCGTCACCCAGCTCGGGGCGTACGGCGAGTGCGTCCCCGAGGAAGAGGTCGCCGCCGGCACCGAGTTCGTGAGCGACGACGACTGCCCCAACGGCACCGTCCGCGTCGACAGCTTCGTGCTGGACGACGGCGTGGTCTTCAAGTCGGCTCTGATCAGCGGTGCCGTCATCGCCATCACCGGTTCGGTCGCCAACGTGCTGATGGCCGTGCTCCTCAACCTCATTACCGAGGTGTCGGGCGGCATGAAGTACACGATCATCCGCGAGCCCTCGGGCCCCAAGCGCCGGCGCGGCGTGCTCAAGCGGCTCAGTGGTTCGCTGCCCTCCGGGGAGAAGCGCTAGAGTCATTCGCCTGCCAACGGGGCTATAGCTCAGTCGGTTAGAGCGCACCCCTGATAAGGGTGAGGTCGAAGGTTCGATTCCTTCTAGCCCCACAGTTTGGCTTCGACGCCCCCGCCACCTGCGGGGGCGTCTGCGCGTCCCGGCCGATCGGGCCGTCGGGGTGGGGCCGGAGGGGTCGTTCGCCGGAGCGCCTAGAGTGCCGCCATGGCACTCCTGCGTCGTGCGCTCGCGGCCATCGGCATCGCCGGCATCGTGGCCGCCGTGCTCCGGCTGCGCGGGTCCGGTGGCGTCCCGCCGCAGGCCGGTGGCTGGCGCGAGCTGTCGGGCCCCGACCTCCGCTGACGATGGGAACCACCGCACTGGTCTGCGGCGCCGGCGCCGTGGGCGCGCGCGCCGCCCGCCACCTCATCGCCGACGAGTCGTTCGACTCGATCCTCGTGGCCGACGCCAACCGCAAGCGCGGCGCCGCCGTGGCCGCCGCCCTCGGCCCCCGGGCCGTCGCCGTCGACGAGCCCGTCGTGGAGGACGCCGACCTCGTCGTCGTCGCGACACCGTCCGGCAAGCAGGTCGACCTGGTCCGCCACGCGGTGGCGGCCGGACGCCACGTGGTGTCCGTCGCCGACAGCGTCCCGACCGTGCAGCGGCTGCTCGACCTCGATGCCGAGGCGCACGAGCGCGGCGTCGTCGTCGCCGTCGGCGCCGGCTTCTCCCCGGGCTTGTCGTGCCTGCTGGCCTGCCACGCCGCCAGCGAGTTCGATTCGGTGGAGGAGGTGCACGTGTCCAAGCACGGCACCGGCGGCCCCGCCTGCGCCCGCCAGCACCACGCCGCCCTCCGCTCCACGGGGTTGGACTGGCGCGACCACGCCTGGCGCCGCCGGGCCCCCGGTTCCGGCCGCGAGCTGTCGTTCTTCCCCGACCCGATCGGGGGCGCCGACTGCTACCGGGCCAGCTTGCCGGACGCCCTGCTGCTGGTCCCCAACTTCCCCGGCGTCGAGCGGGTGACCGCCCGGTTGGCGGCCACCCGGCGCGACCGGCTCACCGCCAGCCTCCCGATGCTGCGCCGCCCCCACACCGAGGGGCGCATCGGCGGGCTGCGGGTCGAGGTCCGGGGACGCCAGGGCTCGAACCACCAGACCACGGTCCTCGGTGCCGTCGACCGGCCCGCCGTCGCCGCCGGCACGGTCGCCGGCCAGGTCGCCCGCTGGATCGCCACCGGCCAGGTCACCCACCGCGGCGCTCTCGGCCTGGCGGGCCTGGTCGAGCCCCTCCCGTTCCTCCGGGAGTTGGCCCGCAGCGGCGTCCGCGCCGCCGTCTTCGAGGGCGCCTGATTCCCTCCATGGCACCGGAGCCCGGGCCGGTCCCACCGGCGCGGCCCTCGGGCCAGGCGGGCAACCGGCCCGTGCGGGTCCTGGTGCTCGGCGGGACGACCGAGGCGTCGGGCCTGGCCCGAGCGCTGGCGGACCGACCGGGGGTCGAGGTCACCACGTCGTTCGCCGGGCGGACCACCGCGCCGGTGGCCGCCGCCGGGCGTGCCCGGGTCGGCGGCTTCGGCGGTGCGGACGGCCTGGCGACGTACCTGCGGGACGAGGGCGTCGACGTGCTGGTGGACGCCACGCATCCGTTCGCCGCCCGCATGCGGTGGCACGCGGCGTCTGCGGCCGAGGCCACGAGGGTGTCCCGGCTGCGGGTCGAGCGGCCGGCGTGGGCCCCCGAGCCGGGCGACCGGTGGACGGTCGTGGCCGACATCGACGCCGCCGCGGCCGCGGTCCGGGCGGGCCGCTACCGGCGGGTGCTGCTCACCACCGGCCGCACCGAGCTGGCGCCGTTCGCCGTCTGCCGGGACACGTGGCTCCTCGTCCGCTCCGTCGAGGCGCCGGACCCGGCCGTCCTGGCGACGCTCGCGGACGCCGAGGTCCTCCTGGCCCGCGGCCCGTTCACGGTCGAGGGCGAAAGGGCGCTCCTCGACGAGCGGGCCATCGACGCCGTCGTGACGAAGAACAGCGGAGGGGCCGCCACCGGCGCCAAGCTCGTCGCCGCCCGCGAGCGGGGGCTGCCGGTGGTCCTCGTCGACCGCCCGCCCTCTCCGCCCGGGCCGCGGGCCGCGACGGTCGCCGAGGCGCTCGCCTGGCTGGCGCCCCACCTGCCCTGATCAGGGCGTCGAGGTCGGCGCCCGGTAGGTGCGGGGCGTGTAGGTCGCCGTCGTCCCCGTCGGCGTGACCAGGGTGCGGGTGGTCGAGGACCCGACGATCACGACCGTGCGCATGTCGACGTCCGCTGCCGCCAGGTCCCCGAGCGACACCACGCGGACGGACTCCGCCGGGCGGCCCACGTCGCGGCCGAGGACGACCGGCACGTCCGGCGAGCGGTGGGCCAGGAGCACCTCCGCCGCCCGGGCCAGCTGCCACGGCCGGTGGCGGGAGGTGGGGTTGTACAGCGCCACGACGAAGTCCGCCCCGGCGGCGGCCTCCAGGCGGCGCTCGACGACGTCCCAGGGCTTGAGGTTGTCCGACAGCGAGATCACGCAGAAGTCGTGGCCCAACGGTGCGCCTGCCCGGGCAGCGGCCGCCTGCGCCGCACTCACGCCCGGCAGCACGACCACCTCGACGCCCGGCCACCGGGTGGCGGCGTCCGGCGTGACGTCGAGCTGCTCCACGACGGCCGCGGCCATGGCGAACACACCGGGGTCGCCGGACGATACGACGGCGACCCGTCGCCCCGCGGCGGCGAGGTCGAGGGCGTGACGGGCGCGGTCCGCCTCCTGGCGGTTGTCCGAGGCATGGCGGGGTGCCGGGGCGTCCGGGCCGGGTGCCGACGCGGCGAGGACGGCGTCCGCCATGGCGAGGTAGGGGGCGTACCCGACGAGGTCGGTGGCGGTCCGCAGGGCGGCGAGGACCTCGGGCGTGCACGTGGGCGGTCCCCCGGGGCCGAGGCCGACCACGGTCACGGTCCCCGGAGTGGGCCCCTGCGCGCGGCCGGGCCCGGGCGCGGTCGGGTCGGGTGTCCCCGCGGTCGGGTCGGCGGTGGGCTTGCCGCTCACCGCTGCGAGGCCGTGCGGCTCGGGATCAGCACCATCGAGAAGTACGGCGCCGTCGCGGGGTCGACCTCGGCGAGCGGCAGGACCCGCTGGCGGTCCATCGTCGCCCGCTCGACGTAGTGGGCGTACTCCAGCAGCCCGGCCCGCTCGACGGCCGAGCGCACCTTGGCCAGGTTCCGCCCCAACTTCATCACCACGGCGGCGCCGGCGGCCTCCAGCCGGGCCACCAGCTCCTCCTCGGGAAGAACGCCCGACAGGACGCACAGCACCTCGTCCCGGCAGACGAGCGGGGCGCCGAGGATGGCCGCCCCCGCCGCCATCGCCGGGACGGCGGGGACGACCTCGGTCGTGTACTTCGGCGCCAGCCGGTTGTGCATGTACATGTACGACCCGTAGAAGAACGGGTCGCCCTCGCACACGAGCGCCACGTCCGAGCCGCCGTCGAGCAGCGCCGCCACCCGCTCGGCCGACTCGTCGTAGAAGGCGACGAGAAGGTCCTCGTACGAGGTCCCGGCCGGCAGCGCCTCGGTCGTCACGGGGTACTCGAGGCGGACCTCGCGCTGGCCGGGACGCAGGTGCGGCGCCACGACACCCCAGGCGTTCCCGGGCCGGCCCCGGGCGGCGAAGTGGGCGACCACGTCGGACGACCGGAGCAGCCGGTGGGCCTTGAGCGTCATCAGTTCGGGGTCGCCGGGACCGACGCCGATGCCGTACAACGCGCCCGGGGCGACCGGGGCGGGGACCTCGCTCACCGCTACTCCTCGTCCTTGGCCAGGGCATTCACCGCCGCGGCGGTCATGGCGCTGCCGCCCCGCCGCCCGTGCACGGTCAGGAACGGGACGCCGAGGCCCGATGTCGCCAGCGCCTCCTTCGACTCGGCCGCACCGACGAACCCGACGGGCAGCCCGAGGATCGCCGCCGGCGGCGGGGCGCCCGCTGCCAGCTGCTCGAGCAGCCGGAACAGCGCTGTCGGGGCGTTGCCGATCGCCACGACAGAGCCGGCCAGGCGGGGCAGCCACTTGTCGACGGCCGCGGCCGAGCGGGTGGTGCCGGTGCGGGCCGCCAGCGCGGGGACGTCGGGGTCGCGCAGCGTGCAGACCACGTCGTTGTCGGCGGGCAGCCGGGCCCTCGTGACGCCGTGGGCCACCATCATCGAGTCGGCGAGGATCGGGGCGCCGTCCCGCAGCGCCGCCCGGGCCGCCCGGCCGACCGTCGGGCTGAAGGCGACGGATCCGGCCAGGTCGACCATCCCGCAGGCGTGGATCATGCGGACGACCGCCCTCTCGACCTCCGGCGGGAAGCGGTCGAGGTCGGCCTCGGCCCGGATCGTGGCGAACGACTGCCGGTAGATGGCGGCGCCGTCCTTGACGTAGTCGAGCGAGCTCATCGCGGTGCGCCGGTGTTCGTCGGTTGCGCCGCGGTGCGGCCGGTGATCGTCGTCGTGGCGGCGGGCGCGGCAGCGGCCGCGGCGAGCGCCATGGCGTCCTCGACGCCGTGTGCCCGGCCGGCGACGTGTTCGTCGTCGCCGACCAGGACGGCGTAGGCGCCCCCCGGTTCGGCGATCAGCGTGACGTCGCGCGCGCCCCGGGACGCGCACCGCTTGGCACACCCGGACAGGTGCACGGTCGGCCGGGCCGCGCCCGGCAGCGCGCCGCCGAGGTTGGCGGCGACCCACAAGCCGTCGGACTGCGTGTCGGCGTGGGCGGACGGGCACCCCGGCCGGCCGGCGCAGGCGATCACCCCGGCGGCAGGGTCCCCGGCGGCCGTGATGAACCCGAGCTGGGTCAGCGTCGCGACCAGCGATCGAGCGTCGTCGATGTCGACGTCGGGCACGAGGACCCCCCGCCCGGGCGTCAGCCGCAGCTCGGTCCCGCCGTGCCGGACGACGGCATCGGCCAGGCCGCGCAGCGCGCCGGCGTCGAGCCGCCCGAGCGCCGGCAGCGCCCCGACCATGGCCCGCCCTCGCCGTGTCGCCCGGACGCCGAGGAGCGTCCTGTGGTCACCGTCCGCGGCCGTCGCCCCGGCGGCCCGGAGCCGCAGTCGCTCGACGATCTGCACGGACATCACCCGCCTGTCGTCAGCCAGCCCGCCCGTTGGGGCCTCGGCGTCACCGATCCCGCTCGGGCCCGGTTCGGGCCATAGCCACCGGCGGCCGACTGTCCGCACGGACACTGCCCGTTCGTCGTCGTCCAGCCCGGGCGCCGGCGTGCCCGCGCCGGGGGCGGTGGTCGGGGGAGGGCCGGAGCCGGGCGGCCGGTCTTCGACGGTGCGCGCCGGCACCGGGTGCGTGTCGTGCACAGGGGTCGTCGGGGTGACAGCAAAGCCGGCGAGGTGGAGGGTCTCGTCCCGGCCGTGGGTCGCCACCAGGTCGCGGACGCGGGTCGGGCCGAGGACGGCGGCGGTACCCCGGGCTGCGAGCGTGAGGAGGCGGGTGACCAGGTCCGGCGCCGCCTCCGGGGTGACGACGAGGGCGGTCGCGGACTCCTGGGCGTGCGCCAGCGGGTGGCCGAGCACCACCTCGAGGACGACCTCGCCCGTCACGGTGTCGACGGTGGCGCCGAGCGAGACGTCGGCGGCCAAACCCCGCACGGACAGCGTCCCCCCGCCGTCGAGGACCACGCCCGCCTTCGGGTGGAGCGGCCCGGTGGCCCCCGCCCGCAGGCGGGCCCGCAGCGCATCGGCCAGGGGTCGGACGTCCAGCCGCTCCGTCGGGTCGGCGCCCGAGGCGGGCGGGACGACGACGTCCGCCGAGGCCTCGCCCTCCGGCACCGCCGACAGCAGGCCGGCGTCGGTGAGGTCGGCCACCAGGGCGTCGAGGGCCTCCGGCCGAACGCCCCGCACCTGCACGTTCGCCCGGCTCGTCAGCTCGACCACGCCGTTGCCGTGGCGCGCGGCCGTTGCCGCCAGCGCCCGGGCCTGGTCGGGCGTCAGCGACCCGCCGGCGAGCCGCACGCGGGCGAGCAGGCCGTCGCCTGCGGTCATCGGTCGCCGCACCGACGGGCACACTCCCCGGGCGGCCATGGCCCCGGGCGCCGGCGGCGCCGAGGCGGGCGCGGGCGCGGTGGTGGGACCGGTGGCGGGCATCGGCGGCGACGCTACACGCGTGTAGGGCAGGGTGCCCTATGTGGTGGCGGCGACCGGGCTGGTCCCGACGACCGTGCCTTGGCGATCGACGACCACGACGTCGACCGCGACGGGGGCGCCGTCCAGCACGTCGAGGGCGGTCCGGCGGGCGGCGTCCGCCACCACGTCCGCCACCGGGACTCCCTCCGCCGCGGCGGCTTCGAGGACCTGCAGCGCGGTGTTGGCCGACCCGGCCAGCGCCACCAGGCCGGGCGACCCGCCGCCCTCCGCCACACGCGCCGCCAGCCAACCGAAATCGACCTGGCTGCGCCCCGAGTGCAGGTCGAGGGCGCCGGCGCCGAGCTTGGTCAGCTTGGCGAACCCGCCGCCGATCGTGAGCCGCTCGACCGGGTGCCGGCGCAGGTAGCGCAGCAGTCCCCCGGCGAAGTCCCCCATGTCGAGCATGGCCGTGTCGGGGAGGGCGAACAGGCGCTGGACGGTCCGCTCGGACGTCGTCCCCGTGCAGCCGGCCACGTGCCGCTGCCCGGTCGCCCGGGCGAGGTCCACGCCCCGATGGATCGAGTGGATCCACGCCGAGCACGAGTACGGGATCACCACCCCGGTGGTCCCGAGGATCGACAGGCCGCCCACGATGCCGAGGCGGGCGTTCCAGGTGCGGCGGGCGATGTCCTCGCCGCCGGGGATGGCCACCTCGACCTCGAGATCCGCCGGGACCCCGTTCCGGGCCGCCGCCGCCTGCACCGCAGCCGTCATGAGCTGCCGGGGGACGGGGTTGATGGCCGGTTCACCCGGCGGGACGGGCAGGCCGGGCAGCGTGACGGTCCCCACGCCGTCGCCCGCCCGGAACGTCACGCCGCTGCCCGCGACGCCCGGCCGGACCGTGGCCACCACCAGGACGCCGTGGGTCACGTCCGGGTCGTCGCCGGCGTCCTTCACCACGCCGGCGCTGGCCGTCGCGCCCGGCGTCAGCGAGCGCGTGGCGAGCGGGAAGCACGGCTCCTGGCCACGGGGCAGCCGGATCCGGACCGGGTCGGGGAACGTCCCACTCCACAGCGCCTCGACGGCCGCCGCCGTGGCTGCGGTCGCACACGCCCCGGTCGTCCATCCCCGCCGCAGCGGCCCCGGGGGCCGCTCATCGCCGGGCCCGTCGGCGGGATGGGGCGCAGGCGGGGGAGGGGCGGGCATCGGAAGAGCGGGACGGACGCGTGCGTTCAGGTGGCGCCCTACGCGTACCCTACGTCGGTGCGCAAGAGCTCCGTCTACTTGCCGGACCCGCTCAAGGCGGAGCTGGCGGCGCTGGCCGGAAGGACCGGGCGGTCCGAGGCCGAGCTGATCCGCCTGGCGATCGAGCGGCTGGTGCGGTCGGGCACGGCGGCGCCCCCGGCGGGGACGCCGACCGCGCCGGCGGACTCCGCCATCCCGCCGGTCGGCCCCGGGCCGCGGCTGGTCGGGGTGGGCGTCGGGCCCAGCGACCCCGACCTCGTCACGGGACGAGCGCTGGCGGTCCTGCGGGCGGCCGACCGTGTCGTGGCCCCCTCCACCGGCGTCGACGCCATCGGCCGGGCGGAGACAGTCGTGCGCGAGGCGGCCCCCGACGTGGGCGTCGACCGGCTCGTCATCGACATCCGGGGCGACGGACCGGCCCGGGACGCCTCGATCGCGGCCGCGGCCGCCGGCGTCGTTGCCTACCTCGACCGCGGCGAGCTGGTGGCGGTCGCCCTGCTCGGTGACCCCAACGTGTGGTCGGTCTTCCCCCGCCTCACCGCCGCCGTGACGGCGGCCCGGCCCGGCGTGCCGGTCGAGACCGTCCCCGGGATCATGGCCTTCCAGGAGCTCGCCGCCCGGGCCTCCACCGTGGTCGCCGACGGGGAGGAGGAGCTGACCCTGCTGACCCTCGGGGACAGCGACGGGGACGGCACCCGCCGGCTCGAGCCGCTGCTCGACGACACCGGCCGCAGCCTCGTCGTCTACAAGGGCGGCCGTCACCTCCCCGCCGTGGCCGCCGCCCTCGAGCGCCACGGCCGGCTCGGCCACGCCGTCCTCGGCGAGAACCTGGGCCTCCCGGGCGGCCGCACGCTCCCGGTCGCCGCCTGCGCCGACCGCCCGGCCTCCTACCTCGCCACCGTCATCGCCCCGCCACCCCGCCCGCCCTCGACCCCGCCCGCCCCGCCGGCCACCAGCCCCACGCCGGCCGCCGCCTCCGCGCCGGTCACCGGCCCCACGCCGGCCCCTGGCCCCGCGCCGGCCCCTGGCCCCGCGCCGGCCGCAGCGCCGACGTCCGCCGCCAGGCCCAGGTCGGCCGGTCCGCCCACGCCGGCCGCCGCGCCCGCGCCGGCCGGTTCGCCGGGTCCTCAGCCGGTTGGCGGAGGCACGCCGGCGACGTCGGTCCCTGACCCGGAGGCGGCGGGGCCCACGCTGGCCGGGTCGCCGGGTCCTTCGCCGGTTGGCGGAGGCACGCCGGCGACGCCCGTCCCTGGCCCGGAGGCGGCGGGATCGGTCGAGACCGGCGGCTCCATCTCCGGTCAGCCGGGGAGGGGCACGTGATCTCGTTCATCGGGGCCGGGCCCGGGGCCGCCGACCTGCTGACGCTGCGGGCCGTCGACCGGCTGGGCAAGGCCGACGTGGTGGTGTGGGCGTCGTCGCTGGTGACATCCGTGGTCCTGGACCACTGCCGCCCGGGCGTGGAGGTCCACGACTCCGCGGGCATGACGCTCGACGAGATCACCGCCGTCTTCGCCTCCCATCCCGGTGCGGCGATCGCCCGGCTCCACTCGGGGGACCCGTCCGTGTACGGCGCCATCTCCGAGCAGCTGGCGTGGTGCGTCGAGCACGAGCGCGCGTTCGAGATCGTGCCTGGCGTGTCGTCCCTCGCCGCCACGGCGGCCGCGGCCGGGCGCGAGCTGACCGCCCCCGGTGTGGCCCAGAGCGTGGTCCTCACCCGGCTCGCCCACCGCACGGCCGCCTCCGTGCCGGACCGCGAGTCGGTGGCGGCGTTCGCCCGACTCGGCCCGACGATGGCGCTGTTCCTCTCGGCCGCCCGGCCGGACGCCCTCCAGTCGGAGCTGAGCCAGGTCGGCTCCGCGTACACGCCGGACACCCCCGCCCTCATCGCCCACCGGGTCTCGTGGCCGGACGAGCGGCTCGTCCGCACGACCGTCGGCCGCCTCGCCGACGACCTGCGGGCGCTGGGCGCGACAACCACGGTCCTGGTCCTGGTGGGCGACGCCCTCGGCACCGGCGGCCCCCCGTGCGCCAGCCACGTCTACGCCCCCCACTACGCCCACGCCTTCCGCCGGGCCACCCCCCGCCCGGCCCCGGGGCCGACGGCATCCGCCGCGCCGGAGCGGGGTGGGGGGTCATCGGACCCGGACGCAGGTCGTTCCCGGGGGGACGAGGGTGGCTGAGGGCGGGACCATCGCTGTTGTCGGGCTGTTGGGGGGAGTGCCCTACGGGCCGGACGCCGAGCGGGCGCTGCGGGAGGCGCAAGTGGTCGTGGGGTCGCCCCGGCAGCTGGACGAGGCGGGCATCCCCCTCGAGGCCGAGGCGGTGCCGCTGCGTGGGCCGCTGGAGGACGTCCTCGCCGTGGTCGACCAGCGGTCTGCTGCGGGCGCCCGGGTGTGCGTCCTCGCATCGGGCGACCCGGGGTTCTTCGGGATCGTGCGGGCGCTCGGCACCCGGGTCGGTCCGGCCCGACTCGCCGTCCACCCGGCGCCGTCGTCGATCGCCATGGCGTTCGCCCGCCTGGGCCTGCCCTGGGACGACGCCACGGTCGTGTCCGCCCACGGCCGTCCGCTGGACGACGCCGTGCGGGCGGCGATCGACTCCGGCGCCCGCAAGCTCGCCGTCCTCACGGCGCCCGACGCCCCGCCACAGGCGGTCGGCCGGGCGCTCCTCGACGCCGGCCTCGGGGCCCGTCACGCGGGCGAGGGCGAGGGGGCGGCCGTGGCCGTCGTGACCCACGTCGGCGGCCACGGGGAACGTGTCGTGCGGACCGACCTGGCCGGCCTCGCCGCCGGCGACTTCGACCCCATGTCGGTCGTGGTGGTGGTGCGAGCCCCGGTGACCGACGGCCCCGCCGGGCCGACGCTGGCCTGGGGGCCGGGCCCGCCCGCCGGCGGTCCGGGCCCGTCCTTCGGGCTGCCCGAGAGCGCCTACGAGCATCGCGACGGCATGATCACGAAGCCCGAGGTGCGGGCGATTGTGCTGTCCAAGCTGGCGCTGCCGCTGGGTGGCGTGGTCTGGGACGTGGGCGCCGGCAGCGGTTCGGTCGGCGTCGAGTGCGCCCGGCTCGCCCCGGCCCTGCGGGTCATCGCCGTCGAGCGGGATCCCGACCAGGTCGAGCGGATCGTGGCCAACGCCGAGGCCCACGGTGTGTCGGTCGACGTGGTCGAGGGGTCGGCCCCAACGGCGCTCGACGGCCTTCCCGACCCCGACCGGGCGTTCGTGGGTGGCGGCGGCCTCGACGTGCTGGACGCCGTGCGAGCCCGCCTGCGCCCCGGCGGCGTCGTGGTCGCCACCTACGCCCTGCTCGACCGGGCGGTCGCCGCCCACGAGCGCCTTGGCAACATGGCCCAGGTCAGCGTGGCGCGGGCGGTCCGGGTCGGCGGCCTCGGCGCCCGGCTCGCCCCGGAGAACCCCGTGTTCGTGTGCTGGGGCCCCGGCCCGTCGTGACGGGAGCCGGCGGCCGTCCGGAACGCCGCGTGGTGATCGGCGTCGGCGTGGCCGGCGCCGCCACCGTGGAGGAGGTGGCCGCGCTGGTGGCGACGTCGTTGGCGGAGGCGGGCATGACGTCCGACGACGTCACGGCGGTCGCCACCATCGAGAGCCGGAGGGACCACCCGGCGATCGCAGCCCTGGGCCTCCCGGTCGTCGCCTTCCCGCCCGAGGAGCTGGGCCAGCCGGACGAGCCAGGGGGGCAGGGTCCCCGCGGTCCCGCCGGCGGGCGCCCCGCCGTCGCCGAGCCCGCTGCGCTGCGGGCCGCCGGCGCGGCCCGGACGGCCGCAGTTCTCCTGGTCCCCAAGCGCCGCTCGGCCCGGGCAACGGTGGCAGTCGCCGCCGCCACGACGTCCACGGCCGAAGCGAGGGCCTCGACGGCCGACGCCGGGGCGCCAACCGACGCCGGGGCGCCGACGGCCGCCGCCAGGGTGCCGACGGACGCCGGGGCGAAGACGGACGCCACGGCGCAGCCGGACGCCGGCGCAAGTGGCGCGACTTCGGATCGCGGCTAGAGCTTGACCGCCGCTGTCCAGCGGTCGAGTAGGGCCGTGTCGCCGAATGCCTGGAGGCGGTCGGCCGGCACCCGGTTGCACAGGAACAGCAGCAGGTCGGACGCCGGCCCCTTCGCAGCCACGTCGCTCTTCGCATGGGCGTGCTCGACCGCGGGCGCGCCGTCGGGCCGCAGCGTCAGCACCCACTCGCCGTCGGCATCGGTGGCGTGGAAGTGCAGCGTCTCGCCGTCGCCCGTGATGCCGTCGGAAGCCCGGTACGGCACCAGCACGGTGAACAGCTCGTCGATCCCCTCGACCGCGAGCTCGGCGTCGAGGGGGGCCGGCGCCGCGCCCGACAGCGTGCCCAGCGCCACCGCGGCCTCGGTGTCCCACCGGTGCAGGGCGGTCTCGATCGCCATGCGCAGCGGCCAGAACCGGCCGGGTCGCTCACCGGTCCACGTGGGCACGACCGTGGCCTCGTCCACCGACGCCAGCGCCACCTCGATCTGGGACAGGCCGTCGCGGGCCCAGTCCAGGACCGCCGGGCCGGCCGGCGGCCGGTCCATCGGCGTGTTGCCGTGGCCGTGGGCGACCCACCCGGCGGTCCAGCGGTGGACCCGGCCGACGTGGCCCACCAGGCGCTCGACGTCCCATCCCGGGCACGAGGGCACGGGCCAGGCCAGGTCGGCGGCCGCGGCGGCGGCAAGCAGGCCCTCACCCGAAGCACGCAGGGACGAGAGGTGGGCGTCGCGGTTCATCTCCCCATCTTGCGCCAGACTTCCCGTGTGATCGTCGATTGCGCCGCGTATACGAAGGGGATTCGCCAGCCCGGCACGCTCGACCTGCGTGATGCCCTGGAGGCCGGCCGCAAGGACGACGACAGCTTCGTGTGGGTGGGGCTGCACGAGCCGTCGGCCGAGGAGTTCGACGCCGTCGCCGAGGAGTTCGAGCTGCACCCACTGGCGGTCGAGGACGCCATCCACGCCCACCAGCGCCCCAAGCTCGAGCTGTACGACAGCATGCTGCTGCTCGTCGTGAAGACGGCGAACTACAACGACGACCGCGAGTCCGTCGAGTTCGCCGAGCTGCTCATGCTGGCCGGCGAGGGTTTCCTCGTGACGGTCCGCCACGGCAACGCCTGTGAGCTGGCGTCGACACGGCGCATGCTCGAGCACGACCCCGAGCGGCTGTCCCGGGGGCCGATCGCCGTCGTCCACGCCGTGATCGACCGGGTCGTCGACGACTACACGCCGGTGCTCGACGGCCTCGACAACGACATCATCGAGATCGAGGGCGAGGTCTTCTCCGACAACCGCGAGAACCCGGCCACCCGCATCTACAAGCTCAAGCGGCAGGTGCTGAACATGTACCGGGTCATCGACCCGCTGCTCGAGCCGGTGCAGCGGCTCCACTCGGCACCCCACCCGCTCTACGACGACGACCTGCGCCACTACTTCCGCGACGTGGAGGACCACCTGCGGCGGGCGGCGGGCCGGGTGGAGGTGCAGCGCGACCTGCTGTCCGACGTGCTCCAGGTCAACCTGGCCCACGTCTCGGTCCAGCAGAACAACGACATGCGCAAGATCGCCGCCTGGGCCGCCATGGCGGCGGTGCCGACGCTGTTCGCCGGCGTCTGGGGCATGAACTTCGAGCACATGCCCGAGTTGACGAAGCTGTGGGGCTACCCGATGGCGCTCGGCGTGATGGCGGTGTGCGTGGTGGTGCTGTTCCGCTGGTTCCGACGCGAGGGGTGGACCTAGTGGTCCGTCGCCGGATTGAGCGGGCGGTCTCGCCGGCCAGGAACGCCGCTGGCTGCGTCCTCGTCGTCACCGCGCCGCACGGTGTGCGCCGTCCTCCTGCGTCCTTGCCAGCGACGCCCCTGACTCGCCGAGACCGCGCCGTCATTTCGGCGACGGACCACTAGGGCGTTCCCGCGCCGAGCAGGGCGAGCACCTCGGCGTGGAGGCGGCCGTTGGTCGCCACCCCGCTGCCGCCGTCCGCGCCCGGCCGGCCGTCCAGGCTGGTGAACGCCCCGCCCGCCTCGTGGAAGATCACCGGCATCGGCGCAACGTCGTACAGCGCCACCTCCGGGTCGACCATCACGTCGGCGCGGCCGGTGGCGATCATGGCGTAGCCGTAACCGTCGCCCCAGGTCCGCAGCTGGCATCCGGCCCGGCGCACGGCGATGAGGTCGTCCTCCGGCCAGTGCGTGAAGCCGCTGCTCATCAGGAACGCGTCCGCCAGGTGGGCGGTGTCGCTGACCCGGGCCGGACGCCCGTCGGCGAAGCAGCCGCTGCCCCGACCGGCGTAGACGACCTGCCCGACGGCCGGCAGCCCGATCACGCCGAGGGCGGGCCCGTGCTCGTCGTCGAGCGCCAGCAGCGTCGAGTACAGCGGGACGCCGCGGGTGAACGACTTGGTGCCGTCGATCGGGTCGACGATCCAGCGGCGGCCGGACGTGCCGTGCGACTCGGGCTCCTCCTCGCCGAGCACGCCGTCTTGGGGGAAACGCTCGCCGACGCGCTCGCGCACGAGCCGCTCGGCGGCCCGGTCCGCAGCTGTGACGGGCGTGCCGTCGGCCTTGTCGTCCACCACGAGGTCGGGGGCGCCGAACCACTGCAGCGTGAGCTCGCCGGCGTCCCGGACCAGCTCGACTGCGAAGTCCACCAGCGACGGGTCGACGGGCGGCAGGGCGGCGAGGTCGGGGAACGTGGAAGCGGAGGTCACGCCGCCATCCTCGCAGCCCGGCCGTCCGGCACCCGCGGTCACGGGCGGGACGCCGGCGCGTCACACGTGGAACGTCGGTGGACGTCAGCCGGCCGGGGCGAGGACGAAGAACAGCCGCGCCTGGCAGCACGCCTTGCCCCCGACCGTGGCGGTGGCGGCCCCCCAGCCCCCGCGGGCCGACAGCGTCTCCATCGTGACGGTGAGCACCATCTCGTCGCCGGGGCGGACCTGGCGGCGGAACCGCGCCTTCTCCACCCCGCCGAACAGCGGCAGACTCCCGGCGTAGCGAGCGTCGGACAGCAGGGCGATGGCCCCGGCCTGCGCCAGCGCCTCGAGCTGGATGACGCCGGGGAAGACCGGGTTCCCCGGGAAGTGCCCGGCCAGGAACGCCTCCTCGCCGGTCACCCGGTAGCGGGCCACGACGTGCTCGCCGGGCACCAGCTCGTCCACGGCGTCGACGAAGCGGAACGGTGGCCGGTGCGGCAGCAGGGCCACCGGGTCGCCCACCACCGGCGGGACGGCCGGGGCGTCGGCCACTCCGGCCGTGACCTCGGAGGGGACCACGGCGGGCGCGTTGCCGTTCGTGCTGCCCGCGGCCGTCATCGAGGCGCCGCCTCGCCGTTCGTGTCGCCGGCGCCGGCGGCGGCACCCTCGACGATCGGGCCGACGTCGGGCCGGCGCGGCGAGGGCGTCCGGAGGTCGGGGGCCTCGGCCGGGACGCCGGCGACCCCGGGCGCACCCTCGGCGACGGCCAGGGCCACGGCGTGGGCGCCGCCGTCCACGTGGACGATCTCGCCCGTCGTGGCGGGGAACCAGTCGGACAGCAGCGCCACGCATGCCTTGGACACGGCCTCGCTGTCGCGCACGTCCCACCCGAGCGGCGCCCGGGCGCCCCAGGCCTGCTCCATCATCACGAAGCCGGGTATGGAGCGGGCGGCCAGCGTGCGCAGCGGGCCCGCCGCCACCAGGTTCACCCGCACGCCGGCGGGCCCGAGGTCGCGAGCGAGGTAGCGCGACGTGGCCTCGAGGGCGGCCTTGGCCACGCCCATCCAGTCGTAGGCCGGCCAGGCCTGGCGGGCGTCGAAGTCGAGCCCGACCACCGAGCCGCCGTCGACCATGAGCGGCGCCACCGTCTGGGCCAGGGTCTTCAGCGAGTACGCGGAGACGTGGAGGGCGGTGGCGACGTCGTCCCACTCGGCGGCCAGGACGCCGTCGTCCTGCCCGAGGCAGGCCTCGGGGGCGAAGCCGACCGCGTGCAGTGCGCCGTCCACCTTGCCCCAGCGCGTCGACAGCTCGGCGGCGAGCGCCCGGTGGTGCTCGGGGTTGGTGACGTCGAGTTCGACCACGTCGACCGGGGTGGGCAGGGAACGGGCGATGCGCTCGGTCAGCCGCATGCCCCGCCCGAAGGACGTGAGCAGCAGCTCGGCGCCCTGCTCCTGGGCCATCCGGGCGACGCCCGCGGCGATCGAATCCTTGGTAAGCACGCCGGTGATGACCAGCTTCTTGCCGTCGAGCAGCATGGGTCCCTCGTCGGGGTCGGGAGGCGGGCGGCCCGCGCCGGGCCGGCCCCCGGGGTGGTCAGAGCGGGATGTTCTCGTGGCGCCGCGCCGGGAGGCGCTCACGCTTGGCGACCAGGGCGGCCAGCGCACCGGCCACGACCGAGCGGGTGGACGCCGGGTCGATCACCTCATCGATGTAACCGCGCTGGGAGGCGACGGCCGGCGAGAGGTGGACGGCCTCGTACTCGGACTCGAGCTCGCGGCGCCGCTTGGCCTGCCGCTCCTCGTCGTCGATGGCGGCCAGCTCGCGCCGGTGCAGGATCTCGACCGCCCCCTTGGCCCCCATGACCGCGACTTCGGCGGTGGGCCAGGCGAGGGCGCAGTCGCTGCCCATCGACTTGCAGTCCATGACGATGTAGGCGCCGCCGTAGGCCTTGCGGAGGACGATCGACACCCGGGGCACGGTGGCCTCGGCGTAGGCGAACGCCAGCTTGGCGCCGTGGCGGATCATGCCCCGCCACTCCTGGTCGCGGCCGGGGCGGAACCCGGGCGTGTCGACGAACGTGAGGATCGGCAGCCCGAAGCCGTCGCAGAAGCGGACGAACCGCCCGCCCTTCTGCGACCCCTCGATGTCGAGGGCGCCGGCGAGTTGATTGGGCTGGTTGGCCAGCACGCCGATCGGCATGCCGGCGATGCGCCCGAGCCCGGTCGTGACGCTCGTGCCGAACCGCGGCCGGAGTTCGAGGAAGGCGCCGTCGTCGAGGACGTCCTCGATGACTGTGCGCACGTCGTAGCTGGCCCGCCCGTCGTGGGGGACGGCGGCGGCCGCCCGGGCCGAGGGACGGTCCGCCGGGTCGTCGGTGTCGAGGAACGGCGGCGCCTCGTGGTTGTTGGCCGGCAGGTGGTCGAGCAGGTCGGCCACCAGGTCGAGGGCGTCGGCGAGCGTGGGGGCGATCAGGTCGGCCAGGCCGGACCGCGTGTGGTGGACCCAGGCGCCGCCCACGAGGTCGGGGTCCAGCCGGTCGGTGCCGGTCACGCGGGCCGACGAGCCCGGCGTGTTGACGAAGGCGTGGGCCCGCTCGGTCATGACGACGACGTCGACCAGCCCGAGGGCGAGCGCGACGCCGCCGAGGCAGGGCCCGTCCACGACGATCACGGTCGGGACGAGCCCGGCTGCGCCGGCGAGGGCGCGGGCCACCTGGCCCAGGCCCACGAGCCCGTCCATGCCCGACGCGATGTCGGCCCCGGCTCCCTGCAGGACGCCGACGACCGGCAGGCCCGCCTCCACGCCCGTCTCCACCGTCCGGCGGACGACCTCGGCGTCGCCGGGGGTGGCGGAGCCGCGGAACCAGGCCACGGGGCGGTCGGCGTCGAGGCCGGGCATCAGGCCCAGCCCGGCCTCGACGGTGCCGCTGTGGCCGCTGGCGACGGGGAGCCGGGGGATGGCTCGTGGCATCAGGAGGCCGTTGCCGGTCCGAGCACCAGGGCGACGTTGTGCCCGCCGAAGGCGAACGACGTCGACAGGACCGGCGACGGGACGACCGTCCGCGGCTCGCCGGCCACGACGTCGACCGGGAGGTCGGTGCGCTCGTGGTTGGCGGTGGGAGGGATGACGCCGCGGTTGGCGGCCAGCAGGGCGGCGACCGCCTCGACCGACCCGGCCGCGCCGATGAGGTGGCCGGTCACGCCCTTGCCCGACGTCACCGGCAGGGCGGACGGACCGAACACCTTGGCCAGCGCGGCCGCCTCGGCGGCGTCGTTGAGCGGCGTCGAGGTGCCGTGGGCGTTGACGTGCCCGATGTCGCCGGGCTGGAGCGCGGCGTCGGCGAGCGCCATCTCGACGCACGCCCGGGCGCCGGAGCCGTCCTCCGCCGGGGCCGTGATGTGGCCGGCGTCGCACGTGAGGCCGTAGCCCAGCAGCTCGCCGTGAATGCGGGCGCCGCGTGCGACGGCCCGCTCCCAGGTCTCCAGCACGAGGAACGCCGCCCCCTCGCCCATGACGAAGCCGTCGCGGGCGTCGTCGAACGGCCGAGAGGCGGCCGCCGGGTCGGGGTTCTTGGTCAGCGCGCCCATGCGGGTGAACGCAGCCATGCACACGGGGCTGACGCACGACTCGGTGCCGCCCGCCACCACGACCTCGGCCGTTCCGTCGCGCACCATGCGCGCCGCCTCGCCGATGGCGTGGGCGCCGGTGGTGCAGGCCGTCGACACGGCCAGGTTCGGGCCGGTGAGGCCGTGACGGATGCCGACCAGCGCCGCGGTGGCGTTGGCCATCATCATCGGGACGAGGAACGGGCTGACCCGGTCGGGGCCGCGCTCCCCGTACTGGAGGACCTGGTCCTCCAGCGTGCGGAGGCCACCCACGCCCGAGCCGGCCACCACGCCGCAGCGCAGCGGGTCGACGTCGAGCCCGGCGGCCGCCTCGCGGCCCAGCTCCGCCCCCGTGGTGCCGCCGATCGCGTCGGCGAGGGCGTCCGAGGCCGCGGCCAGGCCGAGCAGCGAGGCCCGGTCCGTCCGGCGGACCTCCTTGGGCCCCACGTACGGCACCGGGTCGAAGTCGGGCACCTCGCAGGCGATCTGCACGCCGTGGGCGGACGCGTCGAACAGCGTGATCGGCGCAGCCTTGGCCTCCCCGGCCAGCAGGGCGTCCCACAGCTCGTCGACGGTCAGGCCGGCGGGGGACTTGGTCCCCATGCCGGTGACCGCGACCCGGGGCCGACCGCGATGGTCGGTGGCCCCGCTCATGCGGGGGTGGCGGCGGACGCCAGGATGAGGTCGACGGCGTCCCCCACCGTCTTGACCTCGCTCAGGTCGTCCTCCTCGATCTTGACGTCCAGGCTGTCCTCGAGCTGCATGACCAGCTCGACCAGGTCGAGGCTGTCGGCCTCGAGGTCGTCCGCGAACGAGGCGGTCTCGACGACCTGCTCCGGCTGGACGGACAGCACCTCGACCGCCGCGGTACGGAGGGCGGAGAGCGCGTCGTCTCGGTTCATGGGTGGGTCCTTTCGTGGTTGTGCTGGGGTCAGCGGCCCATGCCCAGGCCGCCGTCGACCGGCACCACCGCGCCGGTGACATAGGACGCCTCGTCGGAGGCGAGGAAGGCGACCACGGCGGCGACCTCGTCCGGCGTGCCGAAGCGGCCGAGCGGCGTCATGGCGGCCAGCTCGTCGCGGCGGGCGTCGCCGAGGGCGTCGGTCATGGCCGTTGCGACGGCGCCGGGCTCGACCACGTTCACCGTGATACCCCGCGAGGCGACCTCGCGGGCGATCGAGCGCGACATGCCGACCAGCCCCGCCTTGGCGGCGGCGTAGTTGGCCTGGCCGGGCGAGCCGGTGCTGGCCACGACCGAGGAGAGGCTGACGATGCGGCCGAAGCGCGCCCGGATCATCGGGCGCAGGGCCTTGCGCGTCACGAGGAACGGGCCGGTCAGGTCGACGTCGAGCGTGTGCGCCCAGTCGTCGTCGCTGAGCATCACGGCCAGCTTGTCGCGGTTGGACCCGGCCGCGTTCACCAGGACGTCCACCGGGCCGAACGCCTCGGTGACAGCGGCGAAGGCGGCGTCGATGGCGTCGGTGTCGTCCATGGGGACGCGCACGGCGAGCGCCTGGCCACCGGCCTCGGCGATGGCGGCGGCGACCTTCTCCGCCTCGGCGGCGGAGCTGCCGTAGCCGACGGCGACCTTGTCGCCGCGGGCGCCGAGCGCGCGGGCGATGGCCGAGCCGATGCCGCCCGAGGCGCCGGTGACGAGTGCGGTGCGGCTCATGCGGCGTCCTCCCGGGACGTGGGTGCGGGCCCCTCGCCGGCGGCGCGGGGCTCGGTGGGCCCGTCGTCAGCGGGCCCGGTGGTGGTGGGGGTTGCCCGGGCGGCGCCGGCGGCGACGTCCCAGCGCCACAGGGCGGTGCCGACGGCCATGCCGGCGCCGAACCCGCACATGAGCACGAGGTCGCCGGGGGCCACGCGGCCGGACTCGGCCACCTCCACGAGCGACAGCGGGACCGATGCCGCCGAGGTGTTGCCGTAGCGGTCGATGGTCGAGATCGTACGCTCCGGTGCGATGCCGAGGCGCGGGAGGACCGACGCCACGATGCGGGCGTTCGCCTGATGGGGGACGAACAGCGTGACGTCGTCAGGGCTGCAGCCGGCCCGCTCCAGCGTCCGCTGGACGGACACCGTGACGCCCCGGACCGCCCGGCGGAACACCTCGCCCCCGTCCATCCGAAGCTTGTGGGCGTTGGCGGCGACGGTCTGGGCCGTGGCGGGCATGCCGGCGCCGCCCGCGTCGACGACCAGCAGCTCGACGCCGTCCGGGTCGTGCATGAGGTCGCTGGCGACGAGCCCGGGCATCCCGGGGAAGCCGCCGACGCCCGGCAGCGTGGGCCGCGGCGCCACGCCGTGTGCCGGGTCGCTCGTGAGCACCACGGCCGCGGCGCCGTCCCCGAACAGGATCGCCGTGCCGCGGTCGAGCGGGTCGACGACGCTCGACATGGTGTCGACGCCGACGAGCAGCACCGTGCGGGCGGCGCCCACGGCCAGCAGGCCGGCCACCGCGGTCACCGCATAGACGAAGCCGGCGCAGGCGGCGTTGAGGTCGAAGCCGCCGGCGGTGGTCCCCAGCTCGGCAGCCACCATGGACGCCGTCGACGGGATCGGGCGCTCGGGCGTGGTGGTGGCCACGACGACGAGGTCCAGGTCGGCGGGCGTCAAGCCGGCGCGCTCGAGGGCGGCGCGCGACGAGCGCACGGCCAGCGGGCCGGTCGTCTCGTCGCGGCCGGGCGCGGCGATGCGGCGCTCCCGGATGCCGGTGCGTTCGACGATCCACTCGTCACTCGTGTCGAGCCAGCCGGTGAGGTCGTGGTTCGTCAGCCTGCGCTCGGGCAGGGCGATGCCCCAACCGGCGACGGCGGCGCCGGGCACGCCCGGCGGTGAGGACGATGGCGATGGCGGGGGTGAAGTGGTCACGAAAAGGGAGGTGGGTGCGCTCGGGGGACTCGGCGGGGGGACGAGCCGCGGGGCGGCCGGTGGGGCGCCGGGGACGCCCCCGGGTTAGGCGATGACCCGCAGCCAGGCCACGGGCTGGGCGGAGCGCACGCGCTCGCCCGAGTGCGCCAGCAGGCCCATGAGGAAACCGGTGTGCGGGCTCGTCACCGGCACGGCGTCACCGGTCACCTCGATGGTGCCCAGCACCTGGCCGGCCCGGACGATCTCGCCCTCACCGGTCACGGTCTCGGGCGGCGCCGAACGGAACACCCCGGCGGTCGGTGCGGCCACCAGGCGCTCGGGGACGTGCAGGTCCTCGGCGTGGAACCCGGGGGTGTCGGCCCCGGTGGCGGCCGGGTCGGGCGTCGGCTCGTCGATCGTCATCGAGCCACCTCCGAAATCTGGGCGACCGGCCCCAGCGCGGCCACCTCGTCGGGTTGCGAGAGTGAGTGGACGGTCACGTCCGGCACGGTGCGCTTGGCGAGGCCGGCGAGTACCCGTCCGGGGCCCACCTCGAGAAACGTGTCAGACCCAGCGGCCACGAGGGCCTTCTGGCACGCTCGCCACCGTACGGGCTCGACCAGGTGTCGGCTCATCTGCACGGGCCACTCCTCCGGGAGCGTGTGGGGCAGGCCGTCGGTGTTCGCGACGACGGGGGCCGACGGCTCGGCGAACGTGAACGTGTCGAGCAGCGGGCGCAGCTCGGCGGCGGCGTCGGCCAGCAGCGGCGTGTGGAAGGCGTGGCCGACGGCGAGCGGCTTGAGCTTGCGGATACCGAGGTCGGGCCCCACCTTCGCGGCCCGCTCGATCGCCTCGGGGGTGCCGGCCACGACGACCTGGCCGGGGGCGTTGTCGTTGGCGACCCACAGGTCGTCGACCGCGTCGGTGAGGCGCTGGGCGTCGTCGAGCTCGGCGCCGATCAGGGCGGCCATGCGGCCCGGGTTGGCGTCGGCGGAGGACTGCGAGAGGTCGGCGCGGCGGGCGGCGAGGCGGAAGCCGTCGCGCCGGCTCAGCGCCCCGGCGGCCACGAGCGCCGTGACCTGGCCGAGCGAGTGGCCGGCGAAGGCGACCGGATGCTCGTCCAGCGTGGGCGCCAGCGCGTCCCATACGACGAGCGACGTGAGGAAGACGGCGAGCTGGCTCGACCGGGTGGTCGCCAGCTCGGCGGCGTCCGCGTCCAGGAGGAGCCGGGCGAGGGGCCGCTCGAGGACCGACTCGGCCTCGGTCACGACGGACCAGGCCGGGTGGTCGACCCAGGCGTGGCCGACACCGGGCGCGGCGGCTCCCTGGCCCGGGAAGATCACGGCATGGGGCATGGCGGTGCCTCCAGGAGGGGGTTGTGGAAGCGCGGGGGCCGGCGGCGGGACCGACGGGGGACGTGAGGATCCGACCGGCGCGGGCCTCAATGGTTACACAGTTTGCCTGAATTCTTCTAGAAGAGCGCCGAAGAGAAAACCGACGCGGGGTAAGGTCGGCGGATGGCCGAGTGGCGAGAGGGGTGGGGGAGTGGCCGTCGCCGATGAGCGCTACCGGGCCGACGAGCTGGCCGCCGAGGTCGGGATCAGCGTCCAGGCCCTCCGGGCGTACCAGTCCAAGGGACTGCTGCCGCCACCCCGCCACGAGGGCCGTGTGGCCTGGTACGGGGCCATGCACCGCGACCGCCTGGTCCAGATCCGCCGTCTCAAGGGGCGGGGTTACAGCCTCCGGATGATCGGCGAGGCGCTCGAGGGCGGCACCCCGCACAACGGCGCCACCGCCCCGGTCGACGACCACGCCGTCCTGCGCCTGGCCGACGTGGCCGAGCGCAGCGGCCTGCCGGTCGAGATGCTGCGGGCGCTCGAGGCGTCGGGCCTGCTCCGGCCACACGAGGTCGACGGGGCGTTCCGCTTCAGCGAGGCCGACGTCCGCTTCGTCCGCCACGTGCTCGCCCTGCTCGGGGCCGGGCTGTCACTCGACGACTTCATGCGCATCGCCCGCCCGCTCATCGACGCCATCGACGAGCTCGGCCGCGACGCGGTCGACGCCTGGGCCGACCTGGTCGGCAGCCGGCTGCGCCACGCCGGCATCCACGTGACGGGCCATGGTCCCGCCGCGGCCGGCCCGGCCGAGGGCCGCAGCCCCGAGGAGCAGGCCGCCCGCGTCGCCGAGTCCCTCCGGGCGCTGGCCACGATCGTGGGCCAGCTGGTCGCCTACCGGGTCGAGCGCTCGATCCTCGACGCCGCCCGCCACGACATCGAGGCCCACGGCACCGACGAGGAGCGCACGGCCTTCGCCGGCGCCCTCACCGACACCCACCCACCCCCCATCACCTGACTCCGCCGAGGTCGGCGGGGGGTCGGGTCAGCGGTGGGCCGGGTCGAGCAGGGCCAGGGTCAGGAGGCCGACCGCGCCGCCGATGAGGGCGCCGCCCAGCAGGTCGAGCGGGTAGTGGACGCCAACGTGCATGCGGGTGACCGCCACGATCGCGGCGAGGAGTGCCGGCACCGGCCGCCAGCGGCGGGGGACGAGGGCGGTGAGCACGACCGCGGCGGCCACCGCCACGGCCGCATGGCTCGACGGGTAGCCGAACCCGTCCTGGGCCTCGCGCAGGCGGACGCCCTCCGGCCGGGCGCGGTCGACGATGACCTTCATCCGGTTGGCGATCCCGAGCGCCACCAGGCCGGCCGTGATCACGGCCACCGGTGGCAGCCGCTTGCGGGTGAGCCAGGCCATGACCAGGCCCACGCCGACGATGGCGCCGATCGTGCCGAGCTGCATCACGCCGCGGGCCGGGTACCCGACGACGTCCGTGAGGTCGGTGGCCCGTCGCACGGTCACGAGCTCCCAGGCGCCGGGCGGCCGGTCACCGACGAACGCCGACAGCAGGGCGAAGGCCACCGCCAGGGCGGTCGCCACGGCGGCCATCCGCCAGCGGGTCGCCTCGTCCAGCGGCCGGGCGGGTGCGTCGAGGTCGGACGCGTCCGGCGCCGGGGCGGGCGGGGGCGCGGGCGGGACCGGCGGTTCGCCGGTCCCCGCCATCACATGCCGCCGCCGCTCACCGTGGTGTCGCTGGCGCCGTCGCCACCCGTGGTGTCGGTCGTGGCGTTGGGGTCGTTGTCGTCCTCGGGACCGACCGTGGCGTCGGTGTCGACGGGCGGGTTGGTGTCGTCCGTGGCGGCGTCGTCGTTCGGCCCCGGCGGGTTCGTCGTCGCCGTGCTCGGCGCCGTCGTGCCGTCGTCGCCGATGTTGACCTCGCCGGTCTGGGGGATCGGCCCCTCATCGTCCTCACCGCAGGCGGTACCGAGGAGGAGCAGGCCGCCGACGATCGCAGCCAGGATGGGGGTACGTCGCATGGGTCTCCCGCTTTGGAGTCGCGTCCCGTCGGGTCGTGGCCCGGCGAATCGGGCGCACGGTACCGCCCGTCGCCCGGACCGGACCAAACGTCCCGCGGCCCGCCGACCGGGACCGCGCCGGCCCGGACGGGGACGCCTCCCTTGCAGGCGCGACCGTCACCCGAGCAGGCTCGCGGTGTCGGCGCCCGGGTGCGGCGTCGCCGGAGGGGACGTCCGTGGAGACCGAGCAGCAGCCAGCGACCATCGGCGGCTCCGTGGAGCCCGGCTTCGAGGGCGTGCGGGCGGCCTTCGAGCAGAACTTCGCCGAGCACGGCGACGTCGGGGCGGCGACCGCGCTGTACGTCGGGGGCCGCAAGGTCGTCGACCTGTGGGGCGGGTGGGTCGACACGGACGCCACCACGCCGTACGGCGAGGACACGCTGCAGCTGGTCTTCTCCTCGACCAAGGGCCCGACGGCGCTGCTGGCCCACCTGCTGGCCGAGCGCGGCGAGCTCGACATCGACGCCCCGGTCGCCGAGTACTGGCCCGAGTTCGCGGCGGCGGGCAAGGCCGACGTGCCGGTCCGCTGGCTGCTGTGCCACAAGGCCGGGTTGCCCTACGTGACCCGGCCGATGTCCGTGGTGGACGCGCTGGGCTGGGAGGCCCCGGTGGCCGCCCTCGCCACTCAGGAGCCCGAGTGGGAACCGGGCACCGCCCACGGCTACCACGCCGTCACCTACGGCTGGCTGGTCGGCGAGGTGATCCGGCGGGTGACCGGTCGGTCGGTCGGGCAGTTGCTGGCCGACGAGGTGTCCGGTCCGTTGGGCCTGGAGTTCTGGATCGGCCTGCCCGACGAGCAACAGTCCCGCGTGGCGCCGCTCACCAACCGCGGCCTCCGCAGGCGAGGGGCGGCCGAGGCGGCTGCGCCCGCCACCAGCATGGAGGCCGAGGAGCCGCCCACCCTCGTCGCCACGATCGAGCAGTTCCTCGGGCCGGACTCCCTGCTCATCAAGGCGCTCGGCGGCTTCATCGAGGCCGGCACGGGCGCCTACGGCTTCAGCGGCGAGGGGGTGTTCAACCGCGACGACGTCCGGGCCGCCGAGCTGCCGGCGGCCAACGGCGTGGGCAACGCCCGCTCGCTCGCACGCCTGTACGCCGCCGTGGTGGGGACCGTGGAGGGCAGCGACCGGGGCCCGCTCCTGTCCGCAGAGCAGGTCGAGAGGGCCCGCGATGTGCAGACCCAGGGGCCGGACAGAGTGTTGATCCTGCCGACGACGTTCGGCCTCGGGTTCATGACCTCCTCCGCGATGTTCCCGTACGGCGGGGCGACGTCGTTCGGCCACACGGGCGCCGGCGGGTCGGTGTCGTTCGCCGACCCCACCAACGGCATCGGGTTCTCCTACGTGATGAACCGCATGTACGCCGGCCTGGCGGGCGACCCCCGCTCGATCAGCCTGATCCGGGCCGTGTACGAGGCGATCGGCGCCGAGGCCCCATTCCTCGGGACGCCCTTCGCGTGACCGCGATGTCCGTGGGCGCGGCGTCCGTGGGCCCGGCATGACGACCGAGGGTGCCGGCGCCGAGCTCGTCGAGGTGGTGGACGAGTCCGGCGCCGTCCTCGAGGTCGTGACGCGGGCGGCGATGCGGGCGCGCAACCTGCGTCACCGGTCCACGTTCGTGGTGGTGGTGACGACGGCCGGCCAGGTGGTCGCCCACCGCCGCGCCGACGACAAGGACGTCTGGCCCGGCCGCTGGGACCTCGGCTTCGGCGGCGTCGTCGGCGTCGGCGAGGCCTGGCGGACCGCGGCCGTGCGCGAGCTGGCCGAGGAGGCCGGCGTCGCTGTGGCGGAGGATGCCCTGGTCCCGCTCGTCGAGGGCGTCTACACCGACGGCGACGTGGCCGAGGTCGCCCGGGTCTTCACGGCCGTCCATGACGGGCCGTTCACGTGCCCCGACGGCGAGGTGGCCGAGCTGGCGCTCGTGCCGTGGGAGTCGCTCGACACGTGGGCGGCCTCCCACGACCTGTGCCCCGACACGGTGGCGATGCTGGTCCCCGCCCTGATGGCGGCCCCGGGGCGCCCCCGATAATCGGCGAACCCTTCCGAGGGATCCCCCCGATGCCCCCGGTGGGGGGCCGGTCGTACGTTGCCCCCGGAACAGCGGTGAGCGAGGCCACCGTCCGATCGGCAAGGGACCGGGCGGTACGGAGCCTCGGTGGAGGCCATCCGTACGGCCATCCACGAGATGGACTCGTCCCTGGTCGGACGGTGCCCTCGCTTCCCGCGTCGCGGCTCGCCGCCGCCACCCGCCGGGGGGACAGGCCCGGTACCGGGGGCGCGCGCCGCACGCCGGCGGCACGGCCCGGGCGGCGGGGACCCCCACCCGCCCCCGGGCCGCATCTCGTGGATCCCCGGCCGGCCGCCCTCAGTCGTGCGGCGCACCACTACCCTTGGTCGACCCTATGAGCCGTCCCTCCGACCTCGCCGCCCATCGCCGCACCTTCGCGATCATCAGCCACCCCGACGCGGGGAAGACGACGCTGACCGAGAAGTTCCTGCTCTACGGCGGCGCCGTGCAGGAGGCGGGGCAGGTGAAGGCCCGGGGCGAGCGCCGGCGTGTCCGCTCCGATTGGATGGAGCTCGAGCAGAAGCGCGGCATCTCGATCACATCGGCCGTGCTCCAGTTCCCCTACGGGGACGACGTGTTGAACCTGCTCGACACGCCGGGCCACCGCGATTTCTCCGAGGACACGTACCGCGTCCTCGCCGCCGTCGACGCTGCCGTGATGGTCCTCGACTCGGCGCGGGGCATCGAGGCGCAGACGCTCAAGCTCTTCGAAGTGTGCCGGGCGCGCAACGTGCCGCTGCTCACCTTCCTCAACAAGTGGGACCGGCCCGGCCGCGACGGGCTCGAGCTGCTCGACGAGATCGAGACCCGGCTCGACCTGCACCCCGTGCCGGTGAACTGGCCGGTGGGCATCGCCGGCGACTTCCGCGGCCTGCTCGACCGGCGGACCGGCGACTTCGTCCGCTACGGCCGCACCGCGCACGGCGCCGCCGAGGCGACCGAGGAGGTCGTCCCGGCCGGCCTGGCGCTGGAGCAGGAGGGCGACGCGTGGAAGGTCGCCGCCGACGAGGCCGCCCTGCTCGACGAGCTGGCCGGCTCCGTCGACCTGGAGCTGTTCCGGGCGGGCGAGCAGACGCCGGTGTTCGTCGGTTCGGCGCTCACGAACTTCGGCGTGGGCAAGCTTCTCGAGGGCATCGTCGACCTGGCCCCGGCGCCGGCACCCCGACCCGACGTCTCTGGCACGCCCCGCCCGCTCGACGACCCGTTCTCCGGCCTGGTCTTCAAGGTCCAGGCCAACATGGACCCCTCCCACCGCGACCGCGTGGCCTTCGTCCGGGTCTGCTCGGGCCGGTTCGAGCGCGGGATGGTCGTCACCCACGAGCCGACCGGCCGGCCGTTCGCCACCAAGTACGCCCACTCCGTCTTCGGCCAGGAGCGCGGCACCGTCGACGAGGCCTACCCCGGCGACATCGTCGCCCTGGTCAACGCCACCGACGTGAAGGTGGGCGACACGCTCTACGCGGACACGCCCGTCGAGTTCCCCCGCCTGCCCGAGTTCGCCCCCGAGCACTTCGTGGTGGCCCGGGCGCTCGACACCGGCCGCTTCAAGCAGTTCCGCAAGGGCATCGCCCAGCTCGACGAGGAGGGGGTCGTCCAGGTCCTGCGCGACCGCGACACGGGCGACCAGGCCCCGGTGCTCGCCGCGGTCGGCCCGATGCAGCTTGAGGTCGCCATCTGGCGGCTCCAGCACGAGTTCGGGGCGCCGACCGAGCTGTCGCCGACCCGCTACACGATCGCCCGCCGGACCGACGAGGCCTCCGAGGACAAGCTGCGCTCGATGCCCGGCGTCGCCGTCCTGGCCCGGGCGGGCGGCATGCTCTACGCCCTGTTCGAGAGCCCCTACTGGCTGGCCCGGGTCGAGTCCGAGAACCCCGACCTGACGCTCGAACGCCTGGTCGCCGAGGGCACCGTCGGCTGATACCCCTCGTCGGCCTCCCTACGGAGGACCGACCGGCCCGCTCGCCTCAGCCTGCGCCCGAGCAGCTGGCGCCGGCCTCGGGCGTGTCGCCGTCGACGAGGTAGGCGGCCACGGCGTCGTCGATGCACGGGACGCCGTTGCCCACGACCCCGTGCCCCTCGCCCTCGTAGGTGAGCAGGACGGCATCGTCGAGCGACTCGGCGACCCGCTCGGCCTGGGCGTAGGGCGTGGCCGGGTCGTTCGTCGTGCCCACCACCAGGATCGTCGGCGTGCCCGACGCGGTGACGGCCTCCAGCGGCTCGGCGGGCGCGGGCCACATGGCGCAGCGGACGTAGTCGTTGACGATCGCCTCGCCGAAGTGGGGGGCGTCGGCGTTGGCGGCCTCCCCGTCGGCCAGCAGCTCCTCGGGCGAGGACGGCCAGGCGAAGTCGATGCAGTTCACGGCGAAGTAGATGTCGAAGTCGCCGCTCTGCGTGTACGAGTCGGCAAGAGCGACCATGCCCGAGCCGTCGCCGTCGAGGCCGTCGGCGACCGCGGCCGCCAGCTCGGGCCACAGGAACTCGGCGTAGAGCGCCCCGGCCAGGCCGACCTGCATGTCGCCGGGACCGAGGTCGCGCGGCGACGCCGGGACCGGCTGCTCCTCCGTCCTGGCGGTCAGCTCGTCGATGGCCGCCTCGGCGTCGGGGCCGATGGGGCACGTGTCGTCGGAGTCGCAGTCCTCGATGAAGGCGGCGAGGGCGCTCTCGAAGCCGACGGCCTGGGCGGCGGCGGTCTCGACACCGGTGGGGCCGAGCTCCACCACGCCGTCGATGACCATGGCCCGGACCCGCTCGGGGAACAGCTCGGCGTACACCTGGGCGATCGCCGTGCCGTAGCTGAACATGAGCAGGTTGGCCTGCTCGTCGCCCATCGCCGCCCGGACCTGGTCGATGTCGCGCGCCACGTCGGCCGTCCCCAGGTGGGGGAGGAGGTCGCCGACGTTGGCCTCGCAGCTGTCGACGTACTCCTGGCTGGCGTCGAGGAGGACGTCCTCGTCCTCGTCCGAGTCGATGCTGTAGTCCAGCGTGTACAGCTCGCTGGCGACGTCGACGCCGCAGTTGATGTCGCTGGCGCCGAGGCCTCGCGGGTCGACGCCGACGATGTCGAAGCGCTCGGTGATGGCGGAGGGCAGGACGCCGGCCAGCTGCGGGGCGAAGTCGGTCGCCGTGCCGCCGGGGCCGCCGGGGTTCACGAACAGGGCTCCGATGCGGTCGCCCGTGGCCGGGACGCGGTTGACGCTGATCGCCAGCGTGTCGCCCTCGGGGTCGTCGTAGTCGACCGGGACCTCGAACTCGGCGCACTCGACGTCGCCCCCGCAGGACTCCCACGCCAGCTCGCCGACGGGCGCCGCGGTGTCGGACGTGTCGTCGGTCCCGCTTCCCGTCGTGGTCGTGGCGTCGCCGGGGGCACCGGTGGACTCCAGCGGCGAGCGGTCCGCCTCGCTGGCGCAGGCCGTGACCAGCAGGAGCGTGGCCACGACCGCCGCGGTGGCGGCGGTCGCCCGGCTGGTGCGTCCGTTGCGGCGGCTGGGGATCACTCGACGGCTCCCTCGGTGAGCAGGTACTCCCGGGGCGACATCCCCGACTCGTGTATGCGGGTGGCGACGTCACGGCCCACATAGCGGACGTGCCACGGCTCGTAGTCGTAGCACGTCGTGCTCGACTCCCCGTCCGGGTAGCTCAGGACGAAACCGAACTCGTGCCCGTGCTCCGCCACCCAGCGCCCGGCCGCCGTCCCGCCGAAGGCGGTGGTCAGCTCGGTGCTCCCGGGGTCGAGGATGTCGATCGTCGTCCCCAGCTGGTGCTCGCTGTGGCCGGGACGGGCCGTCCGGGCGGTCGCGACCTCGATGCCGTTGGCCGCGACCGAGGCGTCCCACAGGCTCTGCTGGTAGCCGTAGTCCCGGAAGGCCGACACCACGTGGAACGGGGCGCCGGCGGCCCGGGCGGCGTCGCGCATGGCGGCCAGGTCGGGGATCATGACCGCCCGCACGTAGTCGTCGGTGTTGCCGAAGCCGGCCTCCGACACCGGCCGCAGGTCGCTCGGGACGAAGCGGTCGCCCAGGCGGTACGTCGTGTCGACGACGACCCTGTCCCAGTGCTGTTCGGCGTCCACGGTGACCGGCTCGTCCCCCGCGGCGCACGGGGGTAGGGGCGGCTGGCGGACCGGCCTCAGCTCGGCCGCCGCCGTCGTCGGCACCGGCCGGGTCGTGGAGGTCGTGGTCACCTGGACGGCCGGCTCGAACTCGACGCCACCCTGCGCGTTCGTGGCCGAGGTCTGTGGTGACGCCCAACTGAGCAGCAGGCCCACGCCGACCAGGACGGACACCACGGCGGTCACGGTCCCGACGACAACCGCCTTCACGACCGTCCCCTCACGTCGCCGCAGCGTATTCGCCTCCCGCCCCACCCAGGTAGCGCCCGCGGCCGTCGTCCCCCGTTCGTCGGTCGCCGGACGTCGAGCGTGGGACCGACCTACCGTCCTCGTTTGGCGCAAGGGGGTCGTCCGGCAGGCGACACCGATGGCGCCCCTCGGCTGTCCGGCGGGGCGTCGGGCACGATCAGAGCCGCCTGGACGGAGGCCGCCGGTCCTACCGCCCGACCTCCTCGAAGGTGGCCGCAAGTGACGCTGCGCGGTCGCTGGCCTGGCAGACGCGGCGGAGATCGTCGCCGAGCGACGGCTGGAACTCGGGTGTCGTCCGCTCGACCACCGCCTCGAGCTGCTCCGACGCCTGCTCGAGGGCGTCGATGGCCGCCTGGCACTCGTCGACCCGCTGCTGCAGCGTGGCGCGGGTGCGCATATCGGTCTCGACCAGGAGTAGCCGACGCAGGTCGTAGCGCCAGATGACCAGCGTCCGCCACGCCGGGGTCGCTCCCTCGGTCGCCTCCAATGCCTGGCGAGCACCATCGGTCGCCACCTCCGGTGGCGGCCGGCCGGCCGAACGAGCGAGCCGCGAGAGCCTTTCGTCGAGGCGCGCCATGGAGGTCATCACCTCCTCCCGCTCCTGTTCCTCGAGCGCCAGCATCCGCTCGATCAGGCGCTCGAGGCGGAGGTAGCGCGCCATGGCCCAAAAGAGCGGTACGAGCGTGACCAGCTCGAGGACGACCACGCCTGTCACCGTGTTCGCGTCGGCCTCGTCCGTGTCGAGCGCAATCAGCCACACCCCGCCGATCAGGACCAGCGCGACGACCGCCCAGCCGGCTCGGCGGCGAGAGCGGAGGACCCGCTCGTAGGCGCGCCACGACATCATCAGATGGGAGACGCGAGCACGACGATCATTCGCCGGTCCAACGCCTCGCGCTCATGGACACCGGTCGCCCGCCAGCACGAGCTGCGCCTCGTAGTCCACGTCCGTGGGCGGGCGCCCGAGCGACGTCATCGGCACTTTGAAGCTTCCGCGTTCCTCGGTGCCCGGCGCCCGTACCCCGACGTAGAGCGACTCGGTGCTCTCCGGCACGTCGACCACGCTGTCGCGATCACCGGCGCTCAGCGCGATCCAGTGGGTCGTGCTTTCGCGAAGGGTGTCCGCCTGGACCTCGACGTCGGTACCGCAGTGGTTCACCGCGCCCACGCTGACGGCCTCCTGGCATCCGCCGACGCTCAGCCCGGTCGCCGCCAGGATCAAGGCCCCGATCCGTCGGTGCCGGGATGAGATCACCATGGCCAGCCCTCGCGGTTGCGCTCCGTGCTGGTAGTTGCCCTCCGACGTACTGTGCCCGCTCTTCCGACCACATATGCCCCGGTACGAGGTCGTCCCGCGTCGCGAAGACGGCTCGCACGGGGCTGGGACCACACTGCCAGCAGTGACACGCCTCCGCCGACGCACGCTCGCCAGCGGCCTGATCGGGCACTTAGCGGGCACAGGCGCCCAGTTGTCGTAGTAGTGCTGTGCCAGGTTCCGCTGTCCTGGGTGGCAGCGCTGATTCGCCGGGGTAGATCCAGCACACATCAGCGCGCCAGATCTGTGGGACGCGGCTCGACTCCCTTCACGAGGGGAACGCTCGACTCGATGGTTTCGGTGAGGGCAGAGCGTCGGCTGATGGCCTTGCTTGGTCTCGCGGCCACCGTGATCTGTGTCGCCGCGGTTTGGGTCCGCGGCGCGCCGGACCGGGCGGTCGTGGCGTGGCTGGGGG
>DATFOS010000074.1:0-3566 GCA_035265325.1 Acidimicrobiales bacterium | reverse complement strand
CATCCCGATGATGCGGACGTAGGCGCCCGCCGGCAGGACCTTGAAGCCGTACTCGGTCTCGCCCCGCTGGAATGACCAGATCTTGGGGCCGAACCCGATGAAGAACTCGGTGACCTTCATGCCCGCCCATTTGGCCGTGAGGTAGTGGCCCAGCTCGTGGAGGAAGATCATCACCACGATGCCGAGGATCATGAGCAGGACCGGCCATCCCCACCACAGTCCGGCAACCACCATGGCGCCGACCAGCAGCGCCAGGCGCAAGCCGCCCGTCTCGTAGTCGGGCTGGTCGGGCGGAGGCGTTTGCGGCCGCCCGGTTCGCGGACCACCGGGAGATTCGTGGTTGCGGTCGGTGTCGGTCATCTGCGCTCGCTCACCTGCCGGCGATCCTCTCGATCTCGCGCCGGGCGGCCTCGCGACCTCGTCGATCGGCCTCGATCACGGCGTCGACCCCGTCGGCACGTCCCCCATCATGCCCGGAGAGCACTGCGTTCAGGACGTCGGGGATGGCCACCCAGCGGATCCGCCTGGCCAGGAAGGCGGCCACCGCCTCTTCGTTGGCGGCGTTGAGGCAGGCCGGGGCGGTCTCCCCCGCCCGTCCCGCCTCGTAGGCCAGGCCCAGGCAGGGGAACGCCCCGTGGTCGGGCGGCTCGAAGTCCAGCCGGGCACCCCCGGACCAGTCGAGCCGGCCGAAGGGCGTACCCAGCCGGTCGGGCCACGCCAGCGCGTAGCCGATCGGCAGGCGCATGTCGGGTCGGGAGAGCTGGGCGATGGTCGACCCGTCGGTCATCTCGACCATCGAGTGGACGATCGACTGCGGGTGCACCACCACGTCGATGGCGTCGTAACCGAGGCCGAACAGCTCGTGAGCCTCGATGACCTCGAGGCCCTTGTTCATCAGCGTCGACGAGTCGACGGTGATCTTCGGTCCCATCGACCAGGTGGGATGGGCCAGGGCGTCGTCGACGGTGACATCGGCCAGGTCGACGCGGCTGCGTCCCCGGAAGGGCCCGCCGCTGGCCGTGAGGACCATGCGCGCCACCCGGCCGGGATCGCCGCTGGCGTTGGCCGCCAGGCACTGGTGGATGGCGCAGTGCTCGGAGTCCACCGGCACGATGTGGCCGGACCCCGGACGGTCGAGCTCGGCCCGCACGACCGGCCCGCCGGCGATCAGCGACTCCTTGTTGGCCAGCGCCAGCCGGCGTCCCGCGCGCAGAGTCGCGAGCGTGACGCGCAGCCCCGCAAAGCCGACCACCCCGTTGACGCACACGTCGGCGACCGTGCCCAGCTCGGCCAGGGCCGACTCGCCCGCGCGCACCTCGGTGCCGGTGGGCACCCCGTCGTGCACCCGGGCCGCGCACCCGTTGTCGCCGACCACCACCAGCTTGGGGCGGAGCTCGTGCGCCTGACGCACCAGCTCGTCTACCGATGACCAGGCACCGATGGCCACGACCTCGAACCGATCGGGCTCGCCCCGCACGACATCGATTGTCTGGGTGCCGATCGACCCGGTCGAGCCGGCGATGGCGACGGTCGTCACGGCCACCGGGCCAGGGTAGGGCGTTGCGTCAGGTGAGGAAGAAGTCGCTCACCCGGGCCAGGTACCAGACTGCCGGGAGAACGAAGAGCAGGGCGTCGAAGCGGTCGAGCAACCCGCCGTGGCCGGGCAGAACGCTGCCCATGTCCTTGACGCCCAGGTCTCGCTTGATGAGCGATTCCGACAGGTCGCCGAGCGGCGCCACGAGCGCCACCAGCACCCCGAGCGTGATGCCCTCGCCGATCGAGTCGAACGGGTGCACCTCCACGATCCCGGCGAACACGACCGCGGCCACTACTGCGAGGAACATGCCGCCGAGCAGCCCCTCGATGGTTTTGTTGGGGCTGGCATCGGACAGCGGGCGCGAGCCGGCGCTGCGGCCCACGAACAACGCACCCACGTCGTATCCGATCGTGGGGATTACGGCCGCAAGCAGAAGCGCCACACCGTTGCCGCCGACCGGGTCCGACAGCAGCAGGCCGGCGAACGAGCCGAACAGGCCGATCCAGCCGATGCCGAGCAGAGTGGCCCCGATGTTGGAGACCGGTTCGTCGGTGCTGGCCCGCACCAGGTACCAGAGGAAGCACACGGCGATCGCCAGCACCATCACCAGCGGTATGGCGCCCTCGCCGTAGTTGTAGGCGGCGATGACGAGCGCGGCCGTGGCGACCACCCCCACCGGCATAATGGCCTGGTGGCCGGCCTTGTTGGCCGCCACGAAGTACTCGTAGGCGGCGTACGTCACCACCGGGACGGCGACGATCATGCCCCCGAGCTCCTCGCCGAACTGGAACAGCGCCAGCGCAACCGCAGCGAACAGCACCGCCACCCCGACCGCCGTGCGCAGGTCTCGGTCGGGCATCCGCCGCGGCGCGCGCCCGGGCGCGCGCCGCCGCGGCGCGGCCACGGCGCCCCGGGGGTCGGCCGGGTACGCACCGGCGGCGGGCTCGTCGGTGTAGACGTCTTCCTCGTAGACGTCGTCGTAGGTCTCGTCGTAGGCGGGCTCGTACTCGTCGGCGTAGCCCTCCTCCGCGTACGCATCCTCGTACGTGGCCGGTGGTTCTCCGCCGCCGTCGGCGAACACCGAGCGGCCGGGCGCCGGCGGCTGGTCGACCTCGTCGTCATACGACACGGGTGCGCCCGGCCGGGGCTCGCCCGGCGGCGGCGCCGGCGGGGACGGATCGGGCCACGTGTCCCCAGGCTGTTGGCGGGTCGGCTCCCGCGGCGGCCCCGGCGGGCGGCTGGGCGGGCGCCCCGCCGGCGGCATCGACGGATCGTCGCGCCACCGGGGATCGGAATCGGCGAAGGTCGACCAGGCGTCGTCTCCCTGCCCGGGGTCGCCCTGCCGGGGGTCCCCTTGCCGGGGATCGCCTTGTCGGGGATCACGGCGGCTCATGTTCGGGACCTCCTCTGCGGCGGAGCCCGCCCAGTGCGACAGCTCGGGTGCCTGGGTGCGGGGCTGGACCGGCACCACGGCCGGCCGTTCGATCGTGGTCGGATCGTCGTACGACCCGAGTGGAAAGCGGAGGGCGGGGCGGGGACCCTCGGGCGCCGGCGACGGCGGGCGGTCGCCGAACCGCGGTTCGTCGTCGCGGAGCCGGTGGCGGATGTCGTCGCGCTCGAGCACCTCCTCGGCCTCGTCGGCGCCGATGAGGCGAACCCCCTCGGTGGGATCCCGCTGCTCCCGTTGACGGCGGTTTTCCCGGTCAGTCACACCCTGTTCCTCTCGTCACGGCCCGCCTTGTGTCGTCCGATCCCGTTGTCGATCTCCCCCATCCTGCACGCGCGGAGACCCCAGGTGGTGGCAAAGGTCTCACGAACCGGGTCGTGAGGTGCGGCGCGGGCGCCGTTCGCAGCGCCCGAACGGCGCGCGGGCCGCACCTCACACTTCGAGAAGCTCCTGTTCCTTGTGCTCGAGCGCGGTATCGACGTCGGCCTCGAACCGGTGCGTGAGCTTGTCGAGCTCCTTCTCGGCCCGCACGAGGTCGTCGGCCGAGATGTCGCCGTCCTTCTCGAAGGCCTCGAGCTCGTG
>DATFOS010000073.1:0-10674 GCA_035265325.1 Acidimicrobiales bacterium | reverse complement strand
TCGGGCGGTTCGGCGAGGGCGTCCTCGTGGCGCCGCTGTCCTTCGCCCCCGGGCTCGACCTCGAGCTGCTCGTCGTCGTCGGCCTGGCCGAGGGCACGCTGCCCGGCGTCGTGCGCGACGACTCGCTGCTGCCCGACCACGAGCGGCGGCGGGCCGGCGGCGAGCTGCCCCTCGCCCGCGAGCGGGTCGACCGCCAGCATCGCCACCTGCGGGCCGCGGTCGCCGGTTCCGAGCGCCACCTCCTGTGCGCACCTCGCGGCGACCTCCGGGCCAGCAACGACCGCGTCCCGTCCCGCTGGCTGCTCGAGGTGGCGTCCCAGCTGCGCGGCGGCGAAGTGACCGCCGACGGGTTCCTCCACCTCGACGAGCCGTGGCTCACCCACGTGCCGTCGTTCGCCCACGCCGTGACCCACGTGGCGTTCCCGGCCACCGAGCAGGAGTACCGGCTCCGGGCGGGCGGCCACCGCGCCACCGACGCGGTGGCCGCCGCCGGCGCCGACGTCGTGGCGGCCCGCCGCAGCCAGTCCTTCACCCGCTTCGACGGGAACCTGGGCGGCCTGGCGATCCCGTCACCCGCCGACACGACGACGTCCGCCACCCGACTGGAGGCGTGGGCGACCTGCCCGCACGCCTACTTCGTCCGCTACCTGCTCGGCGTCGAGCCCATCGAGGCCCCCGAGCGCCAGCTCACGATCACCCCCCTCGACAAGGGGTCGCTGGTCCACGAGGTGCTGGAGACGTTCCTCCGCCGGGTGCTCGACCGACCCGAGCACGAGCGCCCCGGCCCCGACCAGCCGTGGTCCGACGACGACCGCCGTGCCATGGCGCAGCTCGCCGCCGAGGCCTGCGACGACTACGAGGCCCGCGGCATGACCGGCCGCCCGGTGTTCTGGCGGCGCGACCGGGCGCAGGTCGTGGCCCTCGCCGAGCGGTTCCTGCGCGAGGACGAGCGCTACCGCCGCGCCAGCCGGACCCGCCCGCTGGCCGCCGAGCTGACGTTCGGCCGGGAGGGCTCGCCCCACGAGGCGGTGGCGCTCCCGCTGCCGGACGGGCGCATCCTCCAGTTCAGCGGCGCCATCGACCGCCTCGACCTGGCCGACGACGGCACGCTGGTGGTCACCGACTACAAGACCGGCCGGTCGACGTCCTACCGGGGCCTCACCGGCGACGATCCCCACAAGCACGGCACCCGGCTCCAGCTGGCCATCTACGCCCAGGCCGCCCGGGCGGTCCACGGCGTGCCCGACGCCCCGGCCCGCGCCGAGTACTGGTTCGTGTCCGATCGCGAGGGGTTCGTCCGGCTGGGCTACGCCGTCGACGGGGCCGTGCTCGACCGCGTGACCGGCGCCCTCGCCACGATTGCCGACGGCATCGAGCGGGGCGTGTTCCCCTCCCGCCCCGACGACGCCGGCGGCTTCTACGTCAACTGCCGCTATTGCGACCCCGACGGCATGGGCGTCACCGAACTCCGCCGCGACTGGGAGCACATGCGCGACGACCCCGCCGTCGTCGCCTACGCCTCGCTGGCCGAGCCGGACGACGAGCTGGAGGCGGCCCGGTGACCCTGTTCCCGCCCGACCAGCCCGACGCCGACGCCCGGCATCGCATCGCCCACGACCTCGACGAGACGCTGTTCGTCGAGGCCGGGGCCGGCTCCGGCAAGACGCACGCGCTGGTCGGCCGCATCGTGGCGCTCGTCGCCACCGGCACGGCGACCCTGTCCGAGCTGGCGGCCATCACGTTCACCGAGAAGGCGGCGGCCGAGCTGCGCGACCGGGTCCGCCGCTCCCTGGCCGACGTGCGGACGGCGGCGTGGGCCGACGCCGACGACCCGGCGGTCGCCCGCTGCTCGGCCGCCCTCGACGAGCTCGACAGCGCCGCTATCGGCACGCTGCACGGCTTCGCCCAGCGCATCCTGGTCGAGCACCCGATCGAGGCCGGGCTCCCGCCCCGCGTCGAGGTCCTCGACGAGGTGGCCTCGGCCGTCGCCTTCGAAGACCGCTGGTCCTCCTTCGTCGACGAGTTGCTCGCCGACCCGGCCGTCGAGCGGCCGCTCCTTCTGGCCACCGCGGCCGGCGCCCGGCTCACGGCGCTGCGGGCGATCGCCGTCGCCTTCGGCGAGAACTGGGACCTGGCCCTCGACCAGGCCCCGTCGTCCGCCGCCGAGCCCGAGCCGTGGGATGACCGGCTCACCGCCCTGCTCGACGAGTTCGACGCCGTGTGCGCCGAGGACGACTGCACCGACGGCTCCGACCGGCTGGCGCTCCTCCTCGGCGACCTGCGGGCGTGGTCCGAGCGGACCCGGGCGGCCGGTGACGAGTACACCCGCCTGGCGCTGCTGGGCACCGACGGCGGCCGGCCCCGCGTGCGGGCCAGCCGCCGGGGCGCGAAGGGCAACTGGCCGCCGGGCCACGACCTCGACGGCCTGCGCAGCCGGGTCGACGACATCAGCGACCGCTGCGAGGCGTTGCGCAACGAGGTCGCGCTCGCCGCCGTCGAGCGGTTGGCGGTCGAGCTGCGCCGCTTCACGCTCGACGCCGCCGCCGAGCGGCGAGATGAGGGCCGACTCGAGTTCCACGACCTGCTCGTCCTGGCGCGGCAGCTGCTGCGCGATCCGCGGCACGGCGCGGCCGTCCGCCGCTCGCTGCACGACCGCTACCGGCGCCTCCTCATCGACGAGTTCCAGGACACCGACCCCATCCAGGTCGAACTGGCCGTCCTCATCGCCACGCCCCCACCCGAGCCGGTCCCGCCCGAGCCACTTGCGTCCGAGGCCGACGGCGGTGCGCCGGTCGAGCGCCCGGTCCTGCGGCTGGTGCCCGACCTCCCCGACGCGGCCCCGACGGCATGGGACGAGGTCGAGCCCGACCCCGGCCGCCTCTTCTTCGTGGGCGACCCCAAGCAGTCGATCTACCGGTTCCGGCGGGCCGACATCTCCCTGTTCCTGCGGGCGGCCGAGCGCTTCGGCCGGGGTGGGCGGAAGCTGGCGCTCACCACGAACTTCCGCTCCGGCCGGGGGATCATCGACGCCGTCAACAAGGCGTTCGGCCACCTCATCAAGCCGAGCGAGCGGGGTGGCCAGCCCTCCCAGCCGGCCTACGAGCCGTTCGTCCCGGTGCGCGAGGACGCCCCGGGCGGCCCGGCGGTCAGCGTGCTGGGCCGCGTCGAGCACACCGACCGCCCCCGAGCGGCCGAGGTCCGCACCCGCGAGTCCACCGAGGTCGCCGCCGCCGTCCGCCGCGCCCTCGACGAGGGCTGGCTCGTCACCGCCACCGGCGCGCCCACCCACTCTGTCCCGGGCGGCGCCGACACCATCGCCGACGTCGACGGGCCCGACGGCGACCGCGACACACGCCTCGCCGGACCGAGCGACGCCGCCGACGTTCCGACCGGTCCGATCACCGCCGACCACGGACCAGATCGCGCCGGCCTCGCCGGAGCGGACGGCGGCGGGACCCACCTCGCTGCCCAGTCGACCACCCGCGGACCGGCCGACCAGGCACCGGGCCTCGTCGGGCTCGCCGGCGCGGGCGCCGGCAGGATCCACGTCGCTGCCGAGCCAACCACCGCCGGACCGGACGACCATGGACGGGATCGTGCCGACCGCGCTGCGGCGGACGGCAAGGTCACCGCCCTGCTCGGCGACGCCACGGCGTCCGATCCCGCCGACCATGGCGGGACCAGCCATGACCCGGCTGGGCCCGGCGACGCCGATGGCGACCGGTCGGGTGGGACGTGGCGGCCGTGCCGGGCGCGCGACATCACGATCCTCGTGCCGACCCGCACGGTGCTGCCGGCCCTCGAGGACGCCCTCAGCGCCGTCGGCGTCGCCTACCGCGCCGAGTCGGCCTCGCTCGTCTACGCCAGCCGCCTGGTGCGCGACCTGCTGCTGACCCTTCGCGCCGTCGACGACCCGACCGACGAGCTGAGCGTGGTCGCCGCCCTGCGCTCGCCGCTGTTCGCCTGCGGCGACGACGACCTCGTCACCTATCGCCAGCTCGGCGGGCGCTTCGACCCCGCCCGGCGCGGCCCCGACGAGGTCCCGCAGGACCACCCCGTCGCCCGGGCGCTCGCCTACCTCGACGAGCTGCACGAGGCCCGGCTGTGGCACCCGCCGAGCGAGCTGATCGATCGGATCGTGCGCGACCGCCGCGTCCTCGAACTGGGCGAGGCCGAGGGACGACCGCGGGACCTGTGGCGGCGGGTCCGGTTCGTGGCCGACCAGGCCCGGGCGTGGTCCGAGGCGACGAACGGCACGCTGCGGCAGTACCTGGGCTGGATCGGCCAGCAGACCGCCGAGGGCGCCCGCGTCGCCGAGGCGGTGCTGCCCGAGACCGACGACGACGCCGTGCGCGTCATGACGATCCACGCCGCCAAGGGCCTCCAGTTCCCGATCACGATCATGACCGGCCTGTCGACCCAGCCGCGACGCTGGTTCGCGGAAGCCGAGGTGGCGTGGCCGCCGGGACGGCAGTGCCTCATCACGATCGGGCGCAAGGTGACGTCCGAGGCGTTCGAGGCGTGGAAGCCCATCGATGAGCAGATGTCCCACGACGAGCGCATCCGCCTGCTCTACGTGGCGTGCACCCGGGCACAGGACCACCTGGTCGTGTCGCTCCACCGGGCAAGCCGCCGAACGCCGGTCGACGACCCGTCCCGCTGGACCAACGCCGAACTGCTGGCCGGCGCCCTCGACGCCACATCGCTCCTGGACGCGCTGCCCGACGCCGCCTCCGCTCTCCCGGGCCCGTCCCGGGAGGCGGCTCCGCTCGCCCCCACTCCGCTCCGCCCCCACCTGACCCTTGCCCCACCCGCACCGCCGGACACCCCTGACGAACCCCCCGTCGCGTCCCGCCAGGAGCCTGACGGCGCCGAGGCGGCCGCCCCACTGGCGCCACACGGGCATGAACCCGTATCGACGCCGGCAGAGCCCGCGGGCGGCAAATCATTGGCGGACGAGACACGCGGCCATTCGGGTGAACCAGGCGACCGCGAGCCGCAGGGCCATGCAAAGCCGCCAGCTTCGGACGTGCCGACCCACCGGCCTGCGCACGCGCGCCGACGGCGGCCACCGCACATCCCGCAGCAGATGGCCTTCCTGTTCGACGCTCCGGCCCCGCCCCCGGGCACGGCTCCCGCCGACGGCCCGTTCGACGACGCCGCGGCACACACGCACGAAACCACCACCGTCCCCCCGAGGGACGACGCCGCCGAACCGACGTCCGGCGCCGACGATGTGGCCACCGCACCCGGCACAGCCGCGGCGCCACCCGCGCGCCGTCACCTTCGGGCCGTGCCCGACCGGCCCCCCGCCTCGGCGGTCCCCCAGCCCGTCGAAAGCCTCGAGCAAGCGGACACCAGGGAGGCGGACGGTCCCGACCGGCCGGCAACTCCGGTGCCGCGTCCAGCCGGACCTGGCAACGCATTCCGGGACCGGCACGGGCCTCCGCGAGATCACGACGGTGAGTCCGGTCGCACGCCCGGCGGCACCCCGAACCCGGATGAGCAGCACGGCGTAGGCGAAGGGGAGGGCGTAGGTCACCACACCGCAGCAGGCGAGCCGGCCGCCGGCGCCCGCCGTCCCGCCGTCCGCTACAGCGACTTGTGGCGGGGCACCGGTGACGCCGACGCCCCCAGCCGCGCCGATAGCGAGGCCGGCGGCGAGGGAGGCGATGGCGGCGATGGGACCGGCACGACCGGCGACGGCTTGCCGCCCTTCGAGCAGTGGCGGCGGGAGCGGCAGGAGGCGCTGGCCGCCGCCGGCCGTCCCCGGACGATCGCCGCCACCGCTCTGACGGAGGAGGGGCGGCCCGACGCCGCCGACGACCCCGGGCTGCGCAAGCGGCCTCGCGACCTCGATCTCCCGCCGTGGCAGAAGGGCCGGTACGGCACGGCGGTCGGCCGGGCGGTGCACGGCGTCCTGCAGACGATCGACCTGGCGACCGGCGACGGCGTCGGCGCCGCCGTGGCCGCGCAGGCGGCGGCCGAGGGCGTCACGGGGCTGGAGGACCGCATCCGGGCGCTGGTCGAGGCGGCCCTGCGGTCCCCCAGCGTCGAGGAGGCCGCGGTCGGCGCTCACTGGCGCGAGCTCTACGTCGGTGTCCCGCTCGCCGGCGGGCGTCTGCTCGAGGGCTACGTCGACCTGCTCTACCGCCGGCCCGGCGCCGGCCTCGTCGTGGTCGACTACAAGACCGGCCCGGCCGGCACCGACGTCGACCTCGCCCCGCTCGTCGAGCGCTACCGCAGGCAGGGGGCGTCCTACGTCCTTGCCGTGGAGGAGGCGACCGGCGAAGCGGTCGTCGACGTCGTCTTCGCGTTCCTCACGCCGGAGGGCCCGGTCGAGCGGTCCCTCCCCGACCTGGCCGGAGCGGTCGCCGACGTGCGCCGCCTCGCCGAGTCCGGCGACCCGTCCCTGGTGGCGCTGGGATGACGGCGTCCACTCCCCCCGACGGGGCGATAGCGTCGCCCGCCGTGCCCGAAACCGACGTGGCGGCGTCCCGCACCGTGCCCGGAGGCCGGCTCCGGAAGCGGGTGGCGGCGGCCCTCGGGTCGGTCATCGCCGAGCTGCCGGGCGGCGGCGAGGCCCGCGAGGGCCAGGCCGCGATGGCGGACCGCGTGGCCGAGGCCATCTCGACCGGCAACCACCTCGTCGTGCGGGCCGGCACGGGGACGGGTAAGACGCTCGCCTACCTGGTGCCGGCGGTGCTGTCCGGCAAACGCGTCGTCATCGCCACGGCGACCAAGGCGCTGCAGGACCAGCTCGCCAGCAAAGACCTCCCGTTCCTCGAGGAGCACCTCGGCCAGGACTTCACCTGGGCGATCCTCAAGGGCCGGTCCAACTACGTGTGCGTCCAGCGCCTCGCCGAGATGGACCGCACCGGCTCCCCGGCCCGGGCCGCCGCGGCGGCGCCTGGTGGATCGGCCGACGGCGGGGCGACCGATGCCGGGTCAGGGGGCGTGGCGTCCGCCGACGGCGGCCCGGTGGATGCGTCCGCCGACGGTGGCCCAGCGGCCCAGCTGGCCCTCGACGGACTCGCCTCCCGGGCTGACCCGCGTGAGCTGCGGACGATCCTGAAGTGGGCGGCGACCACCAAGTCCGGCGACCGGTCCGAGATGCCGGAGGAGCCCGACGAGACCACCTGGGCCGCGGTCAGCACGTCGGCCCGTGACTGCCCCGGCGCCCGCCGCTGCCCCCGCGGCGGCCAGTGCTTCGCCGAGATGGCGCGGGACCGGGCGGCCGAGGCCGACGTCGTGGTGGTCAACCTGCACCTCTACGGCCTCGACCTGGCGACCGACAACGCCGTGCTGCCCGAGCACGACGTGGTCGTCATCGACGAGGCCCACGTCGTCGAGGACACGATCTCCGCCACCTCCGGCGTCGAGATCGGCCCGGGCCGGTTCACCCACCTGAGCCGGCTACTGCGGGGCATCCTCGCCGAGGCCGGCGCCACCGTGACGGGCGTGGCCGACGCGGCCGGCGTCCTGACGTCCGCGATCGGCCCCCGCCGCGACCAGCGGCTCACGGCCCCCCTGCCCGTCCCTGTCGCCGACGCGATCCAGCTGGCCCGGTCCCGTTGCACGGCCGCCCTCGAGGCGTTGCGCCACATCCCCGACGACGCGAGCGACGATGCCACGGCGCGCGCCGTCCGGGCCCGCCAGGCCGCTACCGCCCTGGCGGACGAACTGGAGGCGGTGAGCCATCCCACCGACGCGCAGGTCCTGTGGGTGACGGGCCCCGAGCACGCTCCGGCCCTCCGCCTGGCACCGATCGACGTGGCCGCGCTCCTCGACGCCCGCCTGTGGTCCCAGCGCGGGGCCGTCCTGACCAGCGCCACGCTGCCGCCCGGCATCGGCCCCCACCTCGGCCTCCCGCAGCGCAACGACGAGCTGATCGACGTCGGCAGCCCGTTCGACTACGCCAGCAACGGGCTCCTCTACTGCGCCAGCCGGCTGCCGAAGCCGACCGACCCCCGGTGGCCCGAGGCCACGCTGGAGGAGATCGAGGCCCTTGTCCGGGCCGCCGAGGGGCGCACGCTCGCCCTGTTCACCAGCTTCAAGGCGATGAACAGGGCGGTGGAGACGCTCCGGCCGAAGCTGCCGTACCCGCTGCTCGCCCAGGGCGACCTGCCCAAGCCCCGGCTCGTCGAGCGGTTCAGCGACGAGCCGGAGACCTGCCTCTTCGCGACGATGAGCTACTGGCAGGGCATCGACGTGCCCGGCCCGTCGCTCAGCCTGGTGACGATCGACCGCCTGCCGTTCCCCCGGCCGGACGACCCGCTGCTGCAGGCCCGGCGCGAGAAGGCCGGAAACCAGGCGTTCGTCATGATCGACGTGCCCCGGGCGGCGACGATGTTGGCGCAGGGCGCGGGGCGGCTCATCCGCAAGGCGACCGACCGCGGCGTCGTCGCCGTGCTCGACCCCCGCCTGGCCACCGCCCGCTACGGCCCCAAGATCGTCGCCACGCTCCCCAAGATGCGCCGCACCAAGGACCGCGCCGAGGCCGAGCGGTACCTCCGCGACCTCCGTCCCCCCACCACCTGAGCGACCCGGCACGAGGGATCGACGCCCGAGCGGCCAGCAGCGAGCGGTACACGACGTCGCCGACGTCGACCGCCGGCAGCGGCCGACCCTAGAAGCCCAGGCGGTCGAGGGCGCTGGGGCGGCGCTGCCAGTCCTTGTCGACCTTCACGTGCAGCTCGATGTGGGCACCCTCGGGGAGCTGGCGCCGCACGGCGATGCCGACCTCCTTGAGGACCGACCCCCGGTGCCCGATCACGATCCCCTTCTGCGACTCCCGCTCCACGAGGATCTCGACCCGGATGCGGGGCCACTCCCACTCGGTCACCTGCGTGGTGATCGAGTGGGGCAGCTCCTCCCGGGTGACGGCCAGCAACTGCTCGCGCACCAACTCGGCGACCCAGAACGCCTCGGGCACGTCCGTCACGACGCCCTCCGGGAAGTAGCGCGGCCCCTCGGGGAGGCGGGACACCAGGTACTCGACCAGGTCGTCCACGCCGTCTCCGGACTTGGCGGAGATCGGGAAGTACGCCTCCAGCTCCAGCTCGGCGGCCGCCGCCAGCTGGGCGACGACCTGCTCGCGTCGGGCGATGTCCACCTTGTTCACCACCAGCACGGCGTCGCGCGGCACGAGACCGGCGACCCACCGGTCGCCCCGCCCCATCGGCTGCGTGGCGTCGAGCACGAACACGACGACGTCCACGTCGGCCATCGAGCCGCCGGCCGTGTCGTTGAGCCGCTCGCCGAGGGGGGTCCGCGGCTTGTGGATGCCCGGCGTGTCAACGAACACGACCTGGGCATCGGGCCGGTTGAGGACCCCCATGATCCGGTGCCGGGTCGTCTGCGGCTTGTCGGAGACGATCGTCACCTTCTGGCCGAGGATGCGGTTCAGCAACGTCGACTTCCCGACGTTGGGCCGCCCCGCGAGGGTCACGAACCCTGATCGGAACGCGGACGACTCCTCGCGGGACGGCTCAACCACCCCCGGGACCCTACCTGCGGTCTCGGAGGTGCCTGTGGTGAGCGACCTCGCCGGTCGGGCGGTCGCCGCGCCCGGGACGGCCCCGGCGACCGTCGGCGCTACTTGTTGAAATCGGTGGTCACCAGGTTGACTCGGGGGTTCTCGCCGGAGAACAGGCCCCACGACGATTCCCAACCCGGGACCTGCCACAGGTGCGTCATGTGCATCCGGCCGCCGTTGCCCTTCTCCCCGCCGATGCTGGCGCACATCTCCGGCGTCGTGTGGTCGGGGCCGACGACGAACGTGCCCCCGACCGTGCACAGCGACGGGTGCGTGTGCCAGGTGTCGTTGGGGCCGACGAAGCCCTCGGGCGGCTGCTCACCCCACATGCCGTAGCTCAGGCCCACCAGCTCGGACGTCGGCTCGTTGCCGTTGTAGAGCAGCATCTCGGGCTCGCCCGGGACGAACTCGCCGTCGGTCAGCCGAGGGATGCTGAGGTAGTGGGCCCCGATGCCGGGCACGTACGGCGTGACCTGCATGTACCCGCCCGCCGCGGCGGCGGCCGCGGTGGGGAACTCGCCGATGACCTCGCCGGCCTCCTGCAGCTGGGCCTGCAGCGCGGCCTGGTCCTCGGCGCTCTCGATCGGCACCCACTCGGACGGGCCGTGCGAGTGCATCGCCATCTCGTTGCCCTGCGAGGCGCCGTTCTCGCCCTGCAGGGCGTTGTCGACGGACCACTCGACGAACTCGCCCACCCGCCGCTCGGCCTCCTCGGGCGGCAGCGTCGCCAGGAAGTCGGCCTGGATCGTCTCGATCCGCTCGGTGACGTAGTCGATGTTGGCCTGGCGGAAGTCCAGGATCGTGGCCTCGTCCTGGTAGCCGTAGAGGGCCGCCAGGCGGGTCTCCTGCCAGTCGGCGTCGGCGGTGGCGCCGCCGTGGCCATGAGCGGCCTCGGCGCCGGGCCCCTCGTCGTGGCCGCCGGCCGCGTGCCCGTGCCCGCCGGCGACCGCCTGTGTGACCGAGGCGGTGACGAGGCCGCCGAGAAGCAGCCCGGCGACGCCCAGGGCGCCGAAGGCGGGACGAACGACGCGGGCCCGCGCCACCGTGCCGAGCACAAGGACCAGGGCGGCCAGCACCGCGAGCGCCTCGAGGGCGGTCGAGGCGATGTCCGCCAGCCCGACCGACTCAGGGTCGGA
>DATFOS010000072.1:0-29739 GCA_035265325.1 Acidimicrobiales bacterium | reverse complement strand
GGGGTCGGGCGGGTCAGCGAGGTCGGGATCGACGGCCCCGGGTTCAGCGGTACGGCGGGGCGTACTGCAGGCCACCGTCCTCCCACAGGGCGTTGAGGCCGCGCTCGAGGGCCAGCGGCGTGTCCGGGCCGACCGTGCGCTCGAAGATCTCGCCGTAGTTCCCCACCTGCTCGATCACGTTGAGCGCGAACTCGGGGTCGAGGCCCAGGCCGGCGTCGAACGGGGCCGGGTCGGCGGCCTCGTCCTCCGGGTCGGGGATCGGCTGGCCCAGGAACCGCAGGACGTCCGGGTTGTCCGAGCTGGCCTCCTCGCTGACGCTGTCCGACGTGATGCCGAACTCCTCGGCCTGGATCGTCGAGATGACCGCCCAATTCACGGCGTCGGTCCACTCGTCGTCGCCGTCACGGACCACCGGCCCGAGCGGCTCCTTCGAGAACGCGTCCTCGAAGATCGTCAGCGACTCGGGGCCGCCCTCGCCCGCGTACGACGAGCGCACGCCGGCCAGCTGGGACAGGTCGGACGTCCAGCCGTCGCACTGCCCGGCCGAGAACGCCTCCTGGATCTGGTCGGCGTCCGGGAAGGTCAGCGGCTCGTACTCGAGGTTGGACGAGGCGAACCGCGTCTGCAGGTTGAGCTCGGTCGTCGTGCCCTGCAGCACGCAGATGGTCGTGCCACCCATGTCCTCGATCGAGCCGAAGCCGTCGGCGGTACGGACCATCATCCCCTGGCCGTCGTAGAACGTCGTGTGGAGGAAGCGGGCGCCCTCGTCGCCGTCGCGGCTGGCCGTGTAGGTCGTGTTCCGGCTGAGCACGTCGATCTCGCCGGACGCCAGCGCGGTGAAGCGCTGTTCGGCGGACAGCGGCGTGTACTCGACGGCGTCGGCGTCACCCAGCACGGCCGCGGCGATCACACGGCAGTACTCGACGTCGAAGCCGGCGTAGTTGCCCTCGTCGTCGACGAGGCCGAAGCCGGGGACCGTGTCGTTGACGCCGCAGTTGAGCGTCCCCCGGTCCTGCACCTCGGCGAGCAGGCCGCCGCCACCGCCCTGCTCGACCGATTCCTCTTCGGAGCCCTCCTGCTCCTCGTCACTACTGGCCTCGTCGTCGTCGCTGCACGCGACCGCGAAGAGGCTCATGCCTGCCAGCAGGCAGGCCACCCGAAACGCACCGCTGCGTCGGACCATCGTTGTCTCCCATGAACGCTGCGGAGCCGCCGGAGGGGCGCGCATTACCGTGCGCGCGTCCCCAGCCACGGTCCGCTCGGTCGTTGATGGCCGAACAGTAGTCAGGAAAGCGCTACTCGGGGCGTTGCGTTCGCGTTTCGCCGCACCGAAGACTTTTCGGTACGACGAAACGCGCAGACGCAGGCGTCAGATGCGTTCCCCGGGCAGGTCAGCCGGGCAGCGCCTCGTCGAGGACCTGGGTCACGAGCGCCGCCACCCGGCTGCGCTCGGCGCGGGTGAGGGTCACGTGGCCGAACAGCGGATGGCCCTTGAGCGTCTCGATGACCGACACGATGCCGTCGTGGCGGCCCACCCGCAGGTTGTCGCGCTGGGCGACGTCGTGGGTGAGCACGACCCGGCTGTTCTCGCCGAGCCGGCTGAGCGCGGTGAGCAGCACGGACCGTTCCAGGTTCTGCGCCTCGTCGATCACGACGAAGCTGTCGGTCAGGCTGCGCCCCCGGATGTGGGTGAGCGGCAGGACGTCGAGCAGCCCGCGGTCGATGACCTCGTCGATGACCTCCCGGCCGGCGATGGCCTCGAGGGCGTCGGTCACCGCCGCGCCCCACGGGAGCATCTTCTCGGCCTCGGACCCCGGCAGGTAGCCCAGGTCCTGGCCACCGACCGGGAAGATCGGCCGGAAGACGATGACCCGCTTGTGGGTGCGCTGCTCGAGGACGGCGTCGAGGCCCGCCGCGAGGGCGAGCACCGACTTGCCGGTCCCGGCCGGGCCGCCGAGGCTGACGATGCCGACGTCGTGGTCGGCCAGCAGGTCTATGGCGATGCGCTGCTCGGCCGAGCGCCCCCGCACGTCGAACAGCGTGCGGTCGGGCCGGATCAGGTGGACCTGCTTGTCCTCCCGCACCCGCCCGAGGGCGGACTGGGTGCCGGCGTGGAGCACGACGCCGCTGTTCGCCGGCAGGTCGCGCCCGTCCGGGAGGGGTACGGTGTGCTCGGCGAACAGCCCGTCGATGACCCCGCCGTCGACGTCCATCTCGACCACGCCGTTCCAGCTGGTGTCGGCCACCAGCTCGTTGCGGTACTCGTCGGCCGCGAGGCCCACGATCGACGCTTTGAGCCGCAGCGGCAGGTCCTTCGACACGAGGACCACGTCGCGTCCCTCGTTGGCCAGGTTGCGGGCCACCGCCAGGATGCGGTGGTCGTTCGTGTCCTGGCTGAGGGCCATGGGGAAGCCGGCCGTCTCGGTGTGGTTCACCTCGACGTGCAGCGTGCCGCCCTGTTCGTTGGCCGGCATGGGCCGCAGCAGCGAGCCGTGCTCGAGGCGCAGCGACTCGAGCATCCGCAGCGTCTGTCGGGCCGCCCACCCCAGCTCGGGGTGGTGGCGCTTGCCCTCCAGCTCGGTGATCACGACGAGCGGGATGACCACCTCGTGCTCGGCGAATCGCCGGAGCGCCCAGGGGTCGGCCAGCAGGACCGACGTGTCGAGGACGTAGGTGCGACCACCGTCAGGGAGCCGGGACTCGAGGAACCGGGCGGCCGTTGTGGCCGGGGCCGTGTCGTCCGGAGCGAGCGGGCGCTGAACGAAGTCGGTCACGGTGGGACTCCCTGGATGGTCGGGCAGCACACCGTGTGACGGGCCGGCAGGGAGCCGGACGCCCACGGGTCTGCGTGGCGGACAGGTCTCCGTCGGTCAGTGAACCGCACCCCGGTGGACCGCACGTGGATGCCGTGACGGCGGGGGTTGCTGGTGGCGGCATCAGGTCGGCGACACCGACAGCGAGGCGGCAGGACCGTGGGTACCGGTGGTGACGCGCCGGACGGACCGGCCGATGATTTCGCCTGCGACAGGTGCCGATGACCACCACCGGCGTCCGTGGCAACGCATCACGGACCAGACGATAAACGTCGGGGCGCCCGGAAGGGAGGGTGGTTCTGACTGTTCACCATGCCGACACAGTCCCCTTCGCCCCGTAGGATCCCCGGCCGTATGGCCGCCGCCTGCCCCTTCTGCGCCATCGTCGCCGGCGACGAGCCGGCGTTCCGGGTGCTCGAGGACGAGGTGGCGGTGGGCTTCCTCGACGGGCGCCCGCTGTTCCCGGGCCACACGCTGCTCGTGCCGCGCGAGCACCACGTGACGCTCGGGGACCTGCCGGCGTCCCTGGTCGGGCCGTTGTTCCTGCGGGCGCAGCGGCTGGCGCTGGCCATGGAGGGCGGCTTCGGGGCGGCGGGCTCGTTCGTGGCTCTGAACAACCGGGTCAGCCAGAGCGTCGCCCACATGCACGTCCACGTGGTGCCCCGCAACCGCAAGGACGGCCTGCGGGGGTTCTTCTGGCCCCGCACGCGGTATGCCGACGACGCCGAGGCGGCGGCAACCGCCGAGCGGGTGCGCGCCGCCTACGACGCGGTCGCCCTCCCCCTGCCGTCGTCCTAGTAGGCGACCTCCATGCGCAGGCCGCGGGCGTCGCGGGTGCCATCGCCCAGGCGGACCGCCACGCCGTCGCGCAGCCGGCGGGCGGTGAGGGCAAGCACGGCGGCGTCGAGCACGTCGTCCGAGGCGGCGCCCAGCGCCCGGACCTGGGCCACGTCGCCCAGCCCCTCTCTCGCCAGGAGCATCTGGCGCTCGGCCCGGCCCTCCGGCGTGCGTTTGGGGTGGACCGCCGGGGAGCCCGCCAGGCGGGCGAAGGCCAGCTCGGGGTGCGCCTCCACCAGCCGGTCCTGCAGCTCGGGCCGCACGAGGCGGTCCAGCTCGGTGACCTTGGGGACGAGGTTCCAGGCCTGCGCCGGCAGGCCCCGCCCGCTGGCGGCGCGGGACCGGGCGAGCGCCTCGGCATAGGTCCGGGCGCCCAGCACGGCCCGCACCGGCGCGGGGAAGACCGACGCCCGCCGGGGGCCGAGCATGCGGCGGGCCTGTTGGTCGCATGCTCGCGGTGCGCGGGACGACAGGCCGATCGGCATGTCGACGGCGAGCGCCGCCAGCCGGCCGGACGCCACGTCGGCGACCAATTCGTCGAGCGCGGGCACCACGGTGAGCGGTGGGTATCGGCGGTCGCCGTCCGGCCCGCCGGTGTCGTCCAGGGTGACGACGACCCAGCCCGCCTTGCACCCGTCGGCGCCCGCGACTGGGCCGGTTCGTGGGCGTCCCCGATCGGACGCGTGGCCGCCGACATCGCCGGTCATCGCTCGAGGCGGAGGGCGGGTGCGCCGTCGGTCACGGTCAGCGTGGCGGGCACGCCGAGCAGGTCGAGCGGGTCGCCGCCCAGGTTGTGGCCGATGACGGTGACCATCTCGCCCTTGGCCGGCCCGGCCACGATCGTCAGCTCGATGCTCACGGCGCCGGGCGCCGCGCCGGCCCGTTCGCCGGCGCCGGTCCCGGCGGTGTCGCCAGCCGCGTCGGCGGCCGGGTCGACGGCGCCGGCGTCCACCACGATGGCGTCGTAGGTCCCGTCGTCGAGCACGGGCGCAGTCTCGCACTCACGAACCGCGCGCAGCGTGGGTCGGCCCCCCCGGTGTGTGCGCGAGCGGGCGCGCCGGCGCGCCATGCTGGGGGTGATGAGGAGCCACGGTCGCACCGTCGGGAAGCTGTTGATCGCCGAGCCGATGCTGGGCGACCCGAACTTCGACCGGTCCGTCGTCCTGATGGTCGACCACACCACCGAGGGGGCGCTCGGTGTCGTGCTCAACCGGCCCACCGACCTCTCGGTCGAGGACCTGCTGGGCGCCTGGGGCGACCTGGCTGCCCGCCCCGGCGTCCTGTACCTGGGCGGCCCGGTGGAGCAGAACGGCGTGCTGGCGCTGGCCCGGCGGCCGACCGGCAACCCGCTGGCCGGCTGGTCGCAGGTCGTCGGCGACGTCGGGACGATCGACCTGCAGCTCGAGCCGGGCCGCCTCGCCCCCGAGCTGGCGGGCGTGCGCTTCTTCGCCGGCTACTCGGGCTGGGGCCCGGGCCAGCTCGAGGGCGAGCTCGACGAGGGCGCCTGGCTGGTCGTCGACGCCCACGCCGACGACGTGTTCGCCGCCGACCCCGAGGCCATGTGGCGCTCGGTCCTGCGCCGCCAGGGCGGCAGGGTGTCGATGCTGGCGAACTTCCCGGCGCACCCGTCCATGAACTGACGGGACGGGAGAGGGGCTCGGGCGTGGCCGGGGACGCCGAGGTAGCCGTCGCGCGGGCGCGGGCCGGGTCCCAGCTCCTGCACCGCCCAGCGTGCGCGGGCGGGGTCGCGGGCCTCGTCGGCCGGTTGCTGGCGGTCCAGGCCCAGGACGTCACCGCCTTCCCGCTGGCCCTCCGGGCGCGCGCCGCCGGCCTCACCGCCGCGGCGCTCACCGAGGCCCGGGATGACCGCTCGGTCGTGCGGGCCTGGGGGCCGCGGGGCACGTTGCACCTCGTGGCGGCCGAGGACCTGCCCTGGCTCGTGCCCCTGTTCGGCCCGCCCCGGATGGCGGGCTCGCGGCGCCGGGCCGTGCAGGAAGGAATCGCCGACCCCGACGCCGCCGCGCCGGTCGTCGATCGAATCCTCGACGGTGCCGGCCCCCTGACCAAGGAGGAGCTTGGGGAGCGGCTGCGCTCGGCCGGCGTGCCGGCGGAGGGCCAGGGGATCCTCCACCTGGCCGCCCTCGCGGCGTTCGCCGGGCGCCTCGTGCTCGGGCCCGAGCGCGGCGGCAAGCCCACCTACGTCCACGCCGGCGACTGGCTGGGCGCCCCGGTCGCGATGGGCGTCGACCGCCCGCGGGCGCTCCGCGAGCTGGCCCGGCGCTACGTCGCCGCCCACGCCCCGGCCGTCCCCGAGGACCTGGCGACCTGGTCCGGCCTCCCCCTGCGGGACGTGCGGGCGGCGTGGACCGCCATCGCCGACGCCCTGACCGGCGCCCCCCACGCGCCCGAGGGGTGGCGGTTGCGGTCGCGGCGCCTGGAGGCCCCGGCGGACGTGGTCCGCCTGCTGCCGGGCTACGACGAGCTGCTGCTGGGCTGGCGGTCGCGGGCGCCGGTCCTGGCGGAGGCCCACGCCACGCGCGCCCACCCCGGCGGCGGAGTGATCCGGGCCACGCTGGTCGTGGACGGGCGGGTCGTCGCCACGTGGCGCACCCGCCGGTCGGGGGCCCGCATGGACATCCTCGTCACGCCGTTCTCCGACCGAGGACTGCCGGCCGCCGTCCTCACCGCCCTCGAGGCCGAGGCGGCGGACATGGCCGGGTTCCTCGGCCAGCCGGTGACCGTCGTGGTGGACGGGACGGGTGGCTGACCCGGGGCAGACTCGGCGGCCGTGACGACGGACGTCCTCGACAACCGGAGCCTGAACCGGGCCCTGCTGGCCCGGCAGTGGCTGCTGGCCCGCCGACCGGCGACGGCGGGGGCCGCTGTCGAGCACCTCGTCGGGATGCAGGCGCAGAACCCGCTCGACCCCTACCCGGCGCTGTGGTCGCGGCTCGACGGGTTCGACCCCGGCGAGGTCGGCCGGGCGCTCGAGGACCGCACGATGGTGCGCATCCTCGTCATGCGGGGGACGATCCACCTGGTCACGGCCGACGACGCCCTCCGGCTGCGGCCGCTCACCCAGGCGGCGCTCGACAAGGAGCTGCTGACCCACAGCGAGCACGGTGCCTTCCTCCGCACGATCGACACGGCCGCCACGGCGGCGGAGGCCCGGCCCCTGCTCGCGGAGCCCCGGTCGGGCACCCAGCTGAAAGCCCTGCTCGCCGAGCGGTTCCCGGGCCGGCCACCCGGCGCCCTCGCCTTCCTGTGCCGGAACCTCCTGCCGCTGGCGCAGCCGCCGCCCCGGGGCGTATGGGGACGGAAGGGGCAGGTCACGCAGGTGGACGTCGAGCGGTGGTTGGGCCGGCCGCTCGAGGCGGCGCCTTCCGTCGAAGACGTCGTCCTGCGCTACCTGGCCGCCTTCGGGCCGGCCACGGCGGCGGACGTGTCCGCCTGGTCGGGACTGCCGGGCATGCGGGCAGTGCTCGACCGGCTGGGGCCCCGGCTGCGGACGTTCGCCGACGAGCGGGGCCGGGCGCTCGTCGACCTGCCCGACGCGCCGCGGCCGGGCCCGGACACGCCGGCGCCTGTCCGGTTCCTCCCCGAGTACGACAACGTGCTGCTGTCCCACGCCGACCGGGCCCGGGTGGTCCCGCCGGAGCGGCGCGGCGCGCTCGGCCACGTGATGGGGCACCGCGGCTCGTTCCTCCTCGACGGGTTCGTGGCCGGGGCCTGGTCGGCCACCACCGACGCCCGGGCGGGGAGGACGACCGTCGAGGTGCTCCCGCTGGTGCCGCTGGCCGGGGACGACGAGGAGGCGGTCGGGGCCGAGGCGGCGGCGCTGGCCGGCTTCCTGGCGCCGGGCTTCCGGGCCGACGTGGTCGTCCGGGACCCGTTACCTCCCACGTAATCGCCCGGCGTCCCCGACCGGGCGGATAGTCGGGGCATGACCTCGACGACGCTCCTCGCCAACGACATCGCCGCCGACCGGGCCGGCACGACCGCCGGCACCACGGCCCGCAGCACCACGGCCGAGGGCCGCCTGCGGGCCGTGCTCGCCGCCAACGCCGTCACGTCCGCCGCCGCCGGTGCGGTCGCCCTGGCCGCCGGCGGTTGGGTGGCCGACCTGATGGACGTGAGCACGGTGGGCCTCGTCCGCCTGGTCGGCGCCGCCCTCCTCGTGTTCGCCGCCGACGTCCTGCTGGTGGCCCGGGCGGCGCCGGTCCGGCTCCGCACGGGCGCCGCCCTGGTCTCGGCGGCCGACGCAACCTGGGTGGCGGCCACGGTGGCCCTGATCGCCGCCGGCGCCTTCGGCGGGACCGGCGTCGCCGTCGCCGCCGTCATGGGCCTCGGCGTGGCCGGCTTCTGCGCTCTCCAGCTGCTGTTCCGCCGCAGGATGCCCCGCGCCTGACCCTCCCGGGCGTCGCCCGGTCCCGTTCGCTCCCGCCGTCCCCCCCGGCGCCCGAGGCGAGCAGCCACCCGGTTGCTCGCCTCGTCGCGTGTGTCCGGTGTGTGGCTTTTCCCGACGGGCTTGCGATTCGGCATGCGGACCGGCACGCTCATCGGCAGGAAAAGTGTCGCGATCGGGGGTCCCGATGCCGCTTGCCAGCTCGTCCTCAGCCGGGAACCGCTGGGCCGAACGGAAGCCGATGGTCCGGCGCCGTACCGGTGAGCCCCCTACCGAGCCGGGTACGCCGGCCGAGCCGACGAAACCGGCGGTGGGGGACGTGCCCGCAGAGACCGACCTGGCCGCCGAGCCGCGGGCCGGCGAGATCGGGCCCGTCCGGCGGGAGATCATCTTCGAGCCGGTCCACGAACGGCCGGCGCCGGTGCCGGTCGAGCCGTCCCCGGCCACACCCGAGACACGCCCCGAGCAACCCGCGGAGCCGGTCCCGGCCGCGCCGTGAGCGAGATCTCCCGGCTGTGCGGCGGCGGCGACGCCGACCGCTCGCTCGTGCCGGGGACCCTGCGCGGCTACCGCACCTGGCGGCCGACCCGCCGCGGCGAGACGGTCCCGGCGGGGATGCTGCCCCTCGCCGCCGTGTCGCGCCGCAAGGTCCTGTGGCCGGCGCTCCTCTCGGCCCGTTGCCTCCCGCTCGAGCTGCCCCGGCGGCCCGGCAGCGAGGTGCCGGACGACCTGCCGCCCGACTCGCACCGCGCCCCCGAGCCGGGCTGCGACTGCGGCATCTACGCCTGGTACGCCCCCGACGACACCCGGATGATGCACGCCCGCGTCTTCGGCGTCGTCGAGGCGTCGGGCCTGGTTCTGATGGGGGAGCGTGGGTTCCGGGCGGAGAAGGCTCGGGTCGTGGCCGTCGTGACCCGCAGCCGCCGCGTCGCCGCCGCCTGCGCCGAGGCCGGCATCACCGTCTACCGCCGCCGGCGGGACCTGGTGCGGGCGCACCCGCCCGAGGACGTGTCCGAGCTGATCGGGGTGCCCGAGGACGAGGCCGACGAGGACGGGGAGGAGGGCGGGGACCGCCGCCGGCGCACGCCGGGCGTCGACCGGACGCTGGTGGTCGCCGTGTGGGCCCGGACCGCGCTCATGGCCCTCGCCGTTGCCGCCCTGCCGACCGTCGCCGGGATCGTGGCGGCGATCGTGGCCGAGTTCGCCCTGCTCGCCCTCGTCACCACCCGCCTGCGCTGACCCCGGGCGGCCATCGGCGCCGAAGGTACTCGTCCGGGGCGTCGCTAACGTGGCTCCGGACGCGAGGGCGCGGGGTGGGCGTGGGCAGCTGGTTGACCAGGACAGGCGAGCGGATCGGCACCCCGGCGTCGTTGGCCCCGCCGCTGCCGGCGCCGCCGCGCGACCGACCGCTGTCGCCGCCCCTCGCCCTGCCCCCGCCGGGCGGCCCCATGCTGCACCGGGGGCCGGTCCCGCTGACCTACGTGCCACCGCCGCAGGGAGCGCGCCGCGTCGAGGCCCCGCCGCCGGGCGCCGGCGGCCGCTCGGGCCTGGGGCCCGGGCCCGTCCGCTGGGGGCTCGTCGCCGGCGTCGCCGTGGCCTGCACGCTGGCCGTGAGCGCGGTCGCCCTGGGCGCGTCCGCCCCCGAGCGCGCCGCCGGGACGCCCGACGCCGCCACGACCACCACCACGGTCGCACCGACCACCACGGTCCCGCCCACGACGGCCCCGCCGCCGACCACGGCGCCCACTGAGTGGGACCCCCGCGTCGCCGACCTCGTCGCCTTCGTCGAGCAGGAGCGCGAGCTGGCGTACCAGCAGCCGGTGCCCGTCGACTTCCTGTCGCCGACGGACTACGACGCCTCGGTCGGGGCGGGCAGCCTCGGCTACTACGACGGCGACCGCATCGTGGCCCGGGGCACCGACCTGAACCCGGTCCTGCAGGGCACGCTGGTGCACGAGCTGACCCACGTCCTCGACGACCAGCACTTCGACCTGTTCGCCATCGACGCCGACCCCGACGCCACCCCCGAGACCCAGCTCGCCTACTCCGGCCTGGTCGAGGGCGACGCCACCCGGGTCGAGCGGGCCTACGACGAGATGCTCGTGGCGGGCGGCGTACCGCCGGAGGAGGTCATGGACTCGCCGCCGTCCGAGCCCGGCGAGGCGCCATCCCCGGGCGAGGCCCCCGGCCTGACCGGGCCCGACCCGGGGACCGGGGGCACCGGCCCCGATTCCCGCACCCCGCCGCCGACGCTCGGGTCGCACACCGCCCCGGCGCGGGCGCGCGAGGGTGTGCTGGGCGGGGCGGCCGGGTCCGACGTGGCTTCGCTGGTCGACGCCCTCGACATGGCGCCCTACTACGTGGGTGAGCAGCTGGTCGACATGCTGCTGGCCGCGGGCGGCAACCCCGCCGTCGACGCCGCCTTCGGCGACCCGCCCGTCACGACGGAGCAGGTCCTCGACCCCCGCACCTACCTCGACCGCGACCCGGCCGACGCCGTGGCCCGGCCCGTGCCGGCCGGCGCCGCCGGCGGGGAGGACGTCCGGGTCCGGTCGGTCGGGGCGATCAACCTCTACGTCCTCCTGGCGGCCGGGATCGACCCGTCCCAGGCACTCGACGCCGTCACCGGGTGGGGCGGCGAGTTCGTGGTGTCCTACGACGACGCCGGCGGCCGGGAGTGCCTCGACTACGCCGCCGTCGGCGACTCGCCGGAGGAGACGAGCCAGCTGTCCGACGCCCTCGGCGCCTTCGCCGGCAGCGGGGTGGCGGACGAGGCGTCGGTGGCGGCCCGGCCGGACGGCTCCGTGGTGCTCACCGCCTGCGGCCTGGACAAGGGCGACAACCGATTCGACCCGCTCGAGGCGCTCACCCTGCCGGCGATGCGCGCCGAGGCGATGCGCGTCGCCCTTCACGACATGGGCTATGGCAGCCGCGACGCCTTCGGGTACGGCGAGTGCGTGATCGACGCCGTGGGCTACGAGTCGATCCGGTCCTTCGTGACCGACGTGGTGGCGCCCCCGGGCGCCGAGGCGGAGTTCCAACAGGCTTTCGCATCCTGCTGACAAGCCTCCTACCAGGGGCATCGTCCCGTTCGCGGCGAAAGCCGTCATACCACTTGTTCTTTTCCCTCCTCCATGGGGAAGAGCGTCAGGCGGGCAGTCCGCCGATACCGGCGACGACGACAGGAGAGACTCGACGATGAGGCTGGGCGACGACGAGACAGCGGCGGGCCCGACCCGCCGGGCGCGCTGGGGCGCTGACGACACGACGCTGGCGACGCGGCTGCGGGCCGCCGAGGCGTACCACCGGTCCCTCCGGCTGCTGGCCGAGGCCGAGACGCTGGTGCGCGAGCAGCAACTCCTCGAGTGCGAGCTGGTGGCGGCCGCCGGTACCGACGTCGGCTGGCCCTACGACGACCTACGCCAGGCGACCGGCCTGGCCGCCCTCGACAGCGTGCTCGGCAACGTGGCCGCGCGCATCGCCGCCGCCGGCGGCGGCCTGTGGACGGGTGGCCCGCCCAAGCCCTGGCCGGACCTCCCCCTCACCGGCGAGCAGCCGTCCCCCAACTGAGCCGAGGGAGCTGCCGGCGGGCCGGATCGCCCGGCCGAGCGGCCCCCGGGCGTGCCAGCATGCGACGGTGGCTGACGACGACCTGGCGCTGCGCCCTGCGACCGAACTGTGCGAGCTGCTGGCGGGCGGCAAGGTGGGCAGCGTCGAGCTGCTCGACCTCTACCTGGCGCGCGTCGAGCGGCTGAACGGCCCGCTCAATGCCGTGGTGGCCCTCGACGCCGAACGCGCCCGGGCCCGGGCGGCCGAGGCCGACGCCGCCCTCGCCCGCGGCGAGCGCTGGGGGCCGCTCCACGGCCTGCCCATGACGGTCAAGGACGCCTTCGAGACCGAGGGACTGGTGACGACGTCCGGCGCCCCGGAGCTGCGCGACCACGTGCCGGGGGCCGACGCCGTCGCCGTGGCCCGGCTCAAGGCGGCCGGAGCCGTCGTATTCGGCAAGACCAACCTCCCGCTCTACGCCGGCGACGTGCAGACCGCCAACGAGGTCTACGGCCGGACCAACAACCCGTGGGCGCTCGACCGCACGACCGGGGGCTCGTCCGGCGGGGCGGCCGCCGCCCTCGCCGCCGGGCTCACGGGCTTCGAGCTGGGCAGCGACATCGGCGGGTCGATCCGGAACCCGTCCCACTTCTGCGGGGTGTTCGGCCACAAGCCGACGTTCGGCATCATCCCGGTGCGCGGCCACATCCCCGGTCCGCCCGGGACGCTCGGCACGCCCGACGTGGGCGTCGTCGGGCCGATGGGCCGGTCCGCCGCCGACCTGGAGCTCGGCCTCGACGTGCTCGCCGGCCCGGACACGTGGGAGGCCGTGGGGTGGCGCCTCGACCTCCCGCCGGCCCGCAACGGTGGCGCCCTCGCCGGCCTGCGGGTCGGCACGTGGTTCGAGGACCCCGCCACCCGGGTCGAGGCCGACCAGCGCGTGCTGCTCGACGGGGCAGCCGCGGCCCTGGGCGCGGAGGGCGCCCACGTCGAGCCCGTGACGCCGCCGGTCGGGCTCGGCGAGCTGGTCCGGTCGTGGGAGCGGCTCGTGCTGCCCGTCATCATGGCTGGCCTGCCGAAGCCGGCGTTCGACCAGTTCGCGTCCCTCGCCGACGCCATGCCGGCGGACGACGACGACCCGACGAGCCGCGCCCTGCGGGCCATCACGCAGCGCCATCGGACGTGGATGGGCGCCGACGAGGCGCGCAACCGGCACCGGGCCGCGTTCGCCCGTTTCTTCGAGGACCACGACGTGCTGCTCACGCCCGTCATGCCGACCGCGGCGTTCCCGCACGACACCGAGACCGAGATCGCCGGCCGGACGGTCGTCGTGGACGGCGAGGCCCGGCCCTACCTGGAGAACATGTCCTGGACCGGCGGCATCGGCACGGTGCTCCTGCCCGTCACGGTCCCGCCGATCGGGCGTACGCCCCGCGGCCTGCCCGTCGGCATCCAGGTCGTGGCGCCGCACCTCGAGGACCGCACCTCCCTCGCCGTGGCCGCCCACGTCGAACGCCTGCTCGGCGGCTTCACCCCGCCCACGGGCGCCTGAGCCCACCCGGGCGCGCCGGTCGGCCCGCCCAGGTCGGCCGGGCGGCCGGGCGGCCGGGCGGCCGGGTCAGAGGTCGGTGATCGCCTTGAAGGCCTCGCCGAGGGGGATGCCGGCCAGGGCGCCGGCCTCGGCGAGGCGGTCGCGCTCGCGGGCCCGCCAGGCGGCGAGCTGGGCGTCCGCCTCCGGGGTGCCGACCTCGACGTGCATGGTCGAGCGCAGCTGGCTGCGGTGGCACTCGAGGGCGGCGAGCTTGCCGGCGACGTCCTCCTCGGACACCGGCTCGACGTGGTCCGGCTCGTCGGCCTCGAACAGCAGGAGCGCGGCCGGCCGGTGGTGGGGGAGCGCCTGCTCCGGGAAGAAGTGCGGGTCACGGGCGGCCACGACCCCCTCGACGGCCAGGTGGCCGGCGTGGCGATGGTCTGGATGGAGGCGGTAGCGCTTCCAGGGGTCGTGGCCGAGGACCACGTCGGGCCGCCACGCCCGCACCCAGTACGCCACCTGCCAGCGCTGGCGGACGCCCGAGTCCAGCTCGCCGTCGGGCCAGCCGAGGAACGCCACCTCGCCGGTGGCGCCGAGGGCCTTGGCCGCGTCGCGTTGCTCGACCTGGCGGAGGGCGACCAACTCGGCGGTGTCCTGGGCCGGGTCCCAGCTGCCCTTGGACCCGTCGGTGCAGACCAGGTGGTGCACGACGCAGCCCGCCGCCGCCCACTTGGCCAGCGTGGCGCCGCAACCGAACTCGACGTCGTCCGGGTGGGCGCCGATGGCGAGCGCCCGGGCCGGGATGGGCAGGCCGGCGCCGTCGACGGGCGCGGGCCCGGCGGGCGGGCCGGGGCTCACGTGGGGGCGGCCCGGCAGGTGACGGGGAGCGACGCCGTGCGGGACGACACCGTCATCCGCGTCACCTCGCCCGTCGGCCAGGCCAGGTCGCCCGGCAGGTCGACGTCCCACGCCAGGAAGGGGTCGGACACCAGGCGGGCCGGCAGCCCGAGCCGGGCCGCCTCGGCCCGGTGGGCGGCGAACGACCCGCCGCCGTAGTGGAAGGCGAAGCCGGCCCCGGTCGGGACGGCCGCCACGTTGGTGCCGTCGCGGCGCCGATCGGGGACGAGCGTCACGCCCGGGAAGTCGGCCAGCCAGTCGAGCCGGGTGGCGAGCGGCAGGTCGGCGTGGGCGACGATCGCCCGCTCGACGCCCTCGGCCGCCAGGTGAGCCACCCCGTCGGCAACGGCGCCGTTGAGGCCGCGCTCGGGGCACCACACGACCCGGGCGCCGAGGCCGAGGGCCCAGTCCCGCACGGCCTCGTCGTCGCACACGACCACGACGTGCAACGGGGCGGCGGCGCTCACGACCACGCCGGCCATCCGCCGGGCGAGCGCCGCCCGCTCGGCCGGCTCCAGCACCCCGGCGAGGCGCAGCTTCGCCGCGGTGAAGGCCTTGACCGGAACGACCACGGCGGCCGACGTCATCGCGGCACCTTACCGGTGACCCTTCGACGGTCAACCGCCAGGCCGGGCCAATCGGCCCAGGTGACCCGGCGTGTCCGGCGCGCCACGGTACGGGGCGGCACAGACCTCCGGACGGGGGTACGGTGAGCCCATGCCGACTCGGGTGGCCGTCATCGGTGCCGGGTCGTGGGGGACCACGGTGGCCGCGCTCGCTGCACGCCGCGTCTCCACGATCCTGTGGGCGCGCAATCCCGCCCTGGCAGACGAGATCGACACCGCGCACGTCAACAGCGCCTACCTCCCCGGGCACGAGCTGCCGCCCGAGCTGCGGGGCTCGTCCTCGCTCGAGGAATGCGTGAGCGACGCCGACGTGATCGTCATGGGCGTCCCCTCCCACGGGATGCGGGCGACGCTGGGTCGGCTCGCCCCCCACGTGCGGCCCGGCGTGCCGGTGGTGAGCCTGGCCAAGGGGCTGGAGCAGGGGTCGCACCTGCGCATGACCCAGGTCGTCGGCGAGGAACTGCCCGGGCACCCCGCCGGCGTGCTCACCGGGCCGAACCTGGCCCGCGAGATCATGTGCGGCCACGCCGCCGCCAGCGTGGTCGCCTTCACCGACGACGACGTCTGCATCGACATGCAGGCGCTGTTCACCGGCGACCTGTTCCGCGTGTACTCCCACCACGACGTGGCCGGCTGCGAGGTGGCGGGCGCACTCAAGAACGTGATGGCCATCGCGTCCGGCATGGCCGACGGCCTGGGCACCGGCGACAACACCCGGGCCGCGGTGATCACCCGGGGCCTCGCCGAGCTGTCGCGCCTGGGCGTGGCCATGGGCGGCGAGGAGATGACGTTCGCCGGCCTGGCCGGGATGGGCGACCTGGTCGCCACCTGCATCTCGCCCCAGAGCCGCAACCGCTACGTGGGCGAGCAGCTGGGCCGGGGCCGGACGATGGCCGAGATCGTCGCCGAGATGAACATGGTGGCCGAAGGGGTGAAGACCTCCGCCGTCGTGGTCGAGTTGGCCGAGCGGTACGGCGTCGACATGCCGATCGCCGCCGAGGTGTATGCCGTCGTCCACGAGGGCCGCCCGGCCGAGGAGGCCTATCGCGGCCTGCTCTGCCGCCTGCCGCGCCGCGAGCACCAGGTCGCGACGTAGGACACGGCCCGGGCCGCCAGGGAACCGCCCGCTCCGGAGCGGCGGCGGACCTGCGCGACGGGTGCCGCATTCGAGAGACTGCGGCCATGTCCCTGCGCACCTCGCTGCGACGCCGGCTCGCCGGGGAGTCGCCCGGCGGGCCGCGTCCCGCCCCCGCGCGCGTCGCCGAGCCCGGCGGCGACCGGGTGTGGCCGTACTGGCTGGAGCGCCAGCTCGACCCGCATTCGCCCGCCCTCGTCCCGGCGGAGGGCACCGACGGCTCCGCCGGCCCGGCCAACGTCACCGCTCGCAACTGGACGGCGATCGGCAACCTCGACTCCCCCCTCGCCGCCACGGTCGACCCCCGCGGCCTGGTCACGCCTGTGCCGGGCGGCTGGTCGCTGGACTGGTGGGTGGGGGCCGACGACCGCTGGCACGTGCCGTCCCGCGAGGTCGGCGTCCGCCAGCGGCTGGTCGACGGGGCGCCGGTGGTCGAGACGGCCATGCGCATCCCCTCGGGCGACGCCGTGGCGCAGGCCTACGCCGTCCGCCGCAGCTCGGCGGAGGGCGGCGGCGAGGTCGTGGTGGTCGACTTCGCCAACCGGTCGCCGGTCCCGGTGGCGCTGGCGCTGGCCGTGCGGCCGTACGGCCCGGAGGCGCTGGCCCACGTCGAGCGGATCGAGGTGGACGGCACCGTCGTGACGGTCGACGGGCGGGTGGCGCTGCTGCTGTCCCGCCTGCCGGCCCGCTACGCCACCGCCTCGCAGGGCGCCGGTGACGGCGACGGCCCGGCGGACGTGGCGGCCACGGTCCTGGCCGGCGAGGCCGGGACCCACTGGCCGGGGACCGTGACGTCGGCCGAGGGCGACGCCCAGGCCGCCTTCGTGTTCCCGCTGGCCCACGGGGCCACGCTGCAGGTGGCGCTCCCGCTGACGTCCCCGGGGGAGGAGCCCCGGCGCAGCTTCCCGTCCGCCGTGCCGGGGGCCGAGCACGTGGCCCGGGGATGGCGGTCCCAGGCCGACCGTGGCGTCCGCCTGGAGCTGCCCGACGCCCGCCTGGCCGAGGCCGTGGCGGCGAACCGGCGGTTCCTCCTGCTGCGCCACGACGACCCGGTCGGCCCGCCCGCCGGCGGCTCGCCCGTCCGCCAGGTCGCCGGGCTGGCCGCGGCGCTCGACGCCCACGGCTACCACGACGAGGCGGTCCGGGTGCTGGCCCCGCTGCCGGACCGCCAGCGGCCCGACGGCGGCTTCCCCGACGAGCCCGACGAGCGGGCGGCCGTCGGCGCCGCCCTGTGGGCCCTCGGCCAGCACTGGCGCCTGGCCCGCGAGCCGGTGGTGGCCAAGCTGGCCGCCGACACGGTCGTCGCCGGCGCCCACCGGCTGGAGCGGGCCCGCCGGTCGGCCCGGGCCGCCGACGCCCCCTGGGTTGCCGCCGGCCTGGCCGCCGCCGCCGACGTGCTGCTGGCCGCCGGCGAGCCAGCGGCGGCCGAGGCCGTGGGGGAGGTGGCCGCCGAGGCGGCGGTGGGCCTCGTCCCGGCGCTGCTCACCGTCCCGGCGGCGGCGGGCGTGTCCGCCGGCGAGGCCACCGGCGCCGGCGGCCGGGCGGTGGCCGAACCCGGCGAGGGAGGCCTGCGGCCGGACCGCACGCTGCTGCTGGCCACCGCCGAGCTGCGGTCCGGCGACGAGCGGGCGCTGGCGCGGCTGGCCTGGGTGCTGGAGACCGCCAGCCCCACGTGGACCTGGCCGTCCGTGGTGCACCCCCGGCTCGGCGGCGGGGCCGCCGGCGACGGGCACGACCTGGCGACGGCGGTGGCGCTGCTGGGGTTCGTGCGGGACCTGCTGGTCCGCGAGGACGGCGCCGGCGGCCTGGCGCTGTCGTCGCTGGTCCCCGAGGCGTGGCTGGGCCAGGGCTGGGAGGTGCACGACGCCCCCACGGCGGCCGGCCGCCTCTCGTACGCGGTCCGCTGGCACGGCGACCGGCCCGCGATCCTGTGGGACCTCGACCGCCACCCCGGCACCGGTCCCGTCCGCCTCACGGCGCCCGGCCTCGACCCGACGTGGTCGACGACCGAGGCCCGGGGAGAGGCCCTGCTCGCCCCTGTCGCAGGCTCGTTCGTCCAGCCGGCCCCGCGGCCGGCGGCCGAGCCGGCGGCCCCGCCGGCCCCGGGGCCGCCGAGCGGGACGGGCCCGTCGGGCGGGACGACGCCGCCGGTCCAGGATCCGCCGGACGACATGGCGCCCCCGGCGCCGATCGACCCGGGGTCGCTGTCGTGAGCGCCGGCGCCGAGGACGGTCACGGCCCGCGGGCCGGCGGCGACCACCACGGCGCCGTCCGCACGCTGGAGGACCTGCGCCGCCTGCTCCGTGGCCTCGGGGCGTCCGACGAGGAGATCGCCCACGCCGAACACGACGGTACGCTCGCCCTCCTCGCCGTCGAGCGCCTGCTGGCGCCCCAGGACGTCCGCTACACGCTCCACGAGGTGGCCACCCGCACAGGCCTTACCGCCGCCACGATCGAGCTGATCTGGCGCTCGCTCGGCTACCCACAGCCCCGTCCCGGCGAACCGGCGTTCAACGACATCGACGTGGAGCTGCTGTCCACCGTCGGCGAGCTGATGGCGAGCGAGGTGACGTCGCTCGAGCTCGTGGTGCAGATGAGCCGGGTGATCGGCTCGTCCACCGCCCGCATCGCCTCGGCCCACGTGGACGTCATCTCCGCTCGGGCCGGCCTCGTGTCCGCGGGCGTGGGCGGCGAGGTCCCGGTGACGCTCGTGCCCGACGACCGGCTGATCAGCAACGCGACCACCGTGCTCGAGCTGATCCCGAAGGTCATCGAGGTGGCGTGGCGCCGGCACGTCTACGCCGCCGCCCGCCGCCGCATGACGCTGGCCGAGACGGGGCTCGAGCAGCAGGGGGCCGTCGGGTTCGCCGACCTGGTGGGGTTCACGGCGCTGAGCCAGCAGATGTCGGAGGCCGAGCTGGCCGCCGTCGTCGACCAGTTCGAGGACCTGTGCTTCGACGTCGTCACCGCCGGCGGGGGCCGCGTCGTGAAGATGATCGGCGACGAGGTCATGTTCACCGTCGACGCGCCCGACGCCGCCGCCGAGATGGCGCTGGCCCTCGCCGAGGGGACCCGCGACGCGGACGAGCTGTCCGACGTGCGGGTCGGCCTCGCCTACGGGTCGGTGATCGAACGAGAGGGCGACCTGTACGGGCCGGTCGTCAACCTGGCCAGCCGCATCACCGCCATCGCCTTCCCGGGCTCGATCGTGGTGAGCCGGGAGCTGCGGGACCTGCTGGTCGATTCGGCCGAGTACACGATTCGCCCGATGCGCTACCGCTACCTCAAGCACATCGGCCGGGTGCCGCTGTTCGTGCTGCGGCGGTCGTCGGGGTCGCAGAGCCGCTTCGCCGGGCGCCGCCAGGCGCTGCGCGAGGCCGTGCGCGCCCGCGTCGAGCCGCCTGGCGCCGGCTGACGGCACCGATCGCACGAGCCGGCCGGGGCCCGGGCATGCTGGCGGAGGCCCGCTCGTGGCCACTGGGAGGTGCCATGCCCGAGATGCCGTTCCCGGCGACGATGCGGTCCCGGCTCGCCACCGGTGCCGTCGCCCTGCTCGTGGCCCTCGCCGCTGGGGCCTGCGCGTCCGAGGCGGACGACGACCCGCTGACCTCGGGCGGGGACGGCGCGTCGGCCGACGGCGGCGGAGGCGGGGGCGGCGAAGCGCCCGACGTCCCGGAGGACCTCGACGCCGCCTTCGAGGAGGCGATCGCCGCCGTGGACGAGACCGACGCGGCCGACGTCCGGGCCGAGGTCGCGCTCGAGTCCAGCCTGGTGGGGGCGTTCGGCATCACGGTCGACGGGGTGATGACCCGCGACGACGTGTTCGACGTGACCGGTTCGATCGACGGGTTCGGCGACGCCGGCGAGATCGAGATGCGCAGCGACGGCGAGCAGGCCTGGGTGCGGACCGACTCCGGCGACGTCGAGTCGCTGCTCCCCGTGGGGGTGACCTGGGTCGAGATGCCGGTCGGCACCCTGATCGACCAGGGCGTCTACGGCGGCTTCGCCGGCACGTTCGACATCGTTCCCGTGCTGCGGGGCCTGGTCGACGTCGAGCCGGTGGGGACGGACGAGATCGGCGGCGACCCGGTCCGGGTCTACGAGGGCGACGTCGACTGGCAGGCGGCCCTCGACGCCGCCAGCGAGGACGAGCTGGGCGGCCTCACCGAGTCCCTGTCGCTCGACGGCGCCGAGGCCGAGGAGTTCGTCGTCACCGCCGCCCTCGACGCCGAGAACCGGCTGCGCCGCTTCGCCATGGAAGTCGTGGCGGGCGGCGGGCTGACCGGGGGTGCCGGCCTGGAGGCGACCCTGGGGTTCGAGGTGGCGGAGTACGACCCCGAGGTCGTCCCGCCCGAGGCCCCGCCGGAGGACGAGACCGTGTCGCTGGACGACATGCCCGAGCTGGGCGGCCTCCTCCTGGGCGGCCTGTAGCGCCCGCGGGCCGTCGCGCGCCGGTGGCCCCGCCTGGGGGGAGGGAGCCGGGCCGGGGCGGTCACGGTCGGTCCGGCAGGGCCAGCGTGGCGATACCGTGCGGGCGGAGCTCGACGTCGCCGTCGAACGGGGCGATCGGCCGTCCTCGCAGGTCGACGAGCCAGCCCGAGCGGCCCTCGACGGTCACGGTGGTGGTGGCGTCGGTCGGGTTGAACACCCGCACGACCAACGTGGCGCCCTCGCGGCGCACGGCCGAGACCTCGGCACCGGACACCGCCAGCGCCGTCCCCGACCGCCGCCCGCCGGGGCGCGCCCCGTCGCCGCCGGTGGGCGTGGCGCCGGCCGGGGCGGACGCCGTGGCCCGCGCCGGCCCGTCCTCGGCCACCACCAGCGGGACCAGCACGTCGTCGGCCAGTGCGTACGGGTCGACGTCGCCGACGGCCACGGCGTAGTGCATCGTGACGACCCGCTGCAGCTGGGCGCCCTCGACCGGCGTGAGCGGGCCGGCCGGAAGGGGACGGGTGGCCATCGGGCCCTGCGACAGCATCCCGGTGCTGCGCAGGAGCGTCAGCGCCAGCGTGTGGGCCCGGTCGTGGTGGACGTCCACGAGCTCGTACTCCGCCACGCCGTCGTGGACGACGGTCAGCCCGCCGGCCTGCACGAACCGCAGCGAGGGGAACGTCGGCACCGGCGCCTCCGTCGGCCCGCCCTCGGCCGTCAGGCCGCGCTCGACCACCGTGAACGCCGACTCGGCCAGCGACGACCCGGCCGGGTGGGGGAGCGGCATGTGGGCGCGCAGGCGGTGGTCCCGGCTCCGGTTGTCGACGGAGACCGTGACCCGGACCGCCCGCTCGCCGGCCCGCAGCTCCAGCAGCGTCCGCACGTCGTGGGGGACCTCGCCGACCCGGCGGTCGAGGCCCTCGCACGCCGCCGGCCAGCGGTGGCGGGCGGTGACGGCCAGGCGGGCCCGCAGCGGGCCGGGCTCGACCACCTCGACCGTCACCACCTCGGGCCGGTCGACCAGGGTGTCGTCGGCCGGCGGGCACCAGTTGTAGGTGTCGCCGCAGTCGCCGCCGTCGACCAGCCGGCCGAAGCCGTCGTGGCCGTCGAGCGCCCACGTCCCGTCGTCGGGGTCGACGGCCACGGTGACCAGGCCGTTGCCCAATGCCATCCCGTCGGGCGACACCGACGCAGGAGCGGGCCCCTCGCCGGTCTCGCCGGCGTGGTCGGGCCGCCAGGTCGCCCATCCCAGGCCGGGGACGTCGGCCACGTGGGCCAGGACCTTGACCTCGGGCCGGCGGTGGATCGTGAGGCGGAGCGGTCCCGGGGCGTCGAGGCCGCCGGCGGCGTCGAGCGCGTCCAGCACCTCGGGCGTGACGAGCGGGCCGTCCTCGGGGCGCTCGCGCCGGCGGGCCACGACCACGCCCGACGGGCCGGTGAGCGTGAAGCCCTCGACCGCGCCGAGCCAGTCCACCTGCGGGACGGCCGGAACCACCAGGGACGCCGGCCCCTCGGCGATGAGCACGTCGGCCTCGTGGCCCCGGACCAGCTGCGTCCCGGCCGGGGCGTCGGTGCCGGCCACCTTGAACTCGACCAGGCCGCCCCGCGTGCGGCCGGCCGGGTTGACGACCACGGGCTCGCCCGGCGGCGACCAGGCGGCCAGGCGGACGTAGGGGAGCGCCCGCTCGGCCAGGCCGTGGCCCACGTCGGTGGCCTCGCCGTAGCGGTGCAGCACGGCGTCGACCACGGCGTCGATCGAGCAGGCGCACACCGAGTCGTGGGCGGCGTTGTGGACCACGCCCCGCCAGGCCTCGTCCAGCAGCGCCGCCGGCCAGCGCTCGGCCGGCACGTACAGGGCCGACAGCGGCTCGGCCAGGCGCTCCAGCGACCGCTCGGCCCGGGCGGCGGCCCGGCGGACGTCCACCCGGTTGGAGGTCACGCCCATCAGCAGGTTGGCGCGGGCGCCCGAGCGCAGCTCGCCGGCCCACGACGGGAGGCCCTCGGTCGGCGCGGCGGCCAGGTGCTCGGCCAGCGAGACGATGCGGACGTCCCACTCCTCCTGGACGTCGTTGGCCTCGGCCACCACCCGTCCCAGCCAGGGCCGGGGCGGCTGGTGGTCGGTGCCGTTCATCCAGAGCACCGGTCCCGTGAGCAGGTCGCCCCAGCGCTCGGCGAACCCCTCCACCTGGGCGACGAGCGCCTTGGCGTCGTCCGGCAGCGCCGAGCCGTTGCCGTAACCGTCGGGGAGGTACTCGGCGCGCACGGTGGTCCCGTCGGGGGCGGACCACCAGAAGGCGCTGCGGTCGACGGCGGCGGGCACGCCGCGCCACACGACGGCGTGCTCGAAGCCGAGGCCGTCCAGCACCTGGGGCATCTGAGCCACGTGGCCGAACATGTCGGGCAGGTAGCCGACGTCCATGGCACCGCCGAAGCGGGCGGCCGTGGCCAGCCCCATCTGGAGGTCGCGGACCAGGGTCTCGCCGGAGACGAGGAACTCGTCCGGCAGCGTGTACCACGGGCCGAGCGCCAACCGGCCGCTCGTCACCAGGCGGCGCAGGCGGTCGGCGGCCTCGGGCCGGACCGCCAGGTAGTCGTCCACGACGGCCAGCTGGCCGTCGAGGAGGAACCGGGCGTAGCTCGGGTCGGCCTCCATGCGGGGGAGCAGGTCGTCGAGCAGGTCGACCAGCCGCAGCCGGAACGACTGGAACGACGAGTACCACTCGCGGTCCCAGTGTGTGTGCGGCACCACGTGCACCCGCCGCCGGCTCTTGTGACCGGTGCCGTCGCCTCGCCCTCGTCCGGTCTCAGCGCTCATCGGGCCACCTCGGTCCTCAACCGGTCCTCAGCGCTCGCGCCGAGGACGTCCTGCACGATGTTCCGTGCCCGGTCTTCATCCTGGCGGATGACGTGCGCATACGTGCGGAGCAGCGTCTTCAGCTCATGCCAGGACGGGCCCACGTAACCCGTCCATGCCTTGCCCTCGACCTCTACGAGAGGTCTAGGGTCGGACGGCCACCGGCTAGCGGCCGTAGGGCGCCTTGGCCGTACGGCTCCGTGCCGAGGGCAAGAGGCCCGGTCGCGAACCCGGCGGCGGTCAGGGGACGGCGGACAGGACGTCGCCCTCGGCGGCGGATGCGTCGACGGCCGCGTCGGTGCCGGTGCCGCTGGCGAAGGTGTCGCGGCCCGGGCCACCCGTCAGGACGTCGTCACCCGCGCCCCCTCCGAGGTGGTCGTCGCCCCGGCCACCGTCGAGCGAGTCGCTGCCCCGCCCGCCGCACAGGACGTCGGGACCCTCGCGTCCGGCGAGGACGTCGTCGCCGCGGCGTCCGATGACCACGTCCGGTGCCGCAGAGCCGGTCGACCGGTCGACGCCGGGGCCGCCCAGCGTCACCGAGACGTCGGCGGTGGTGGTGGTGTCCCCGTCGTCCACGGTCACCCTGACGACGGTCGAGCCGGTCGCCCGGTCGTCGGGCCGGATGGCCAGCGCCCGCTCGGCCCCGCCGGGGCTGATCGTCATGTCGGCGTCGGCGAGCACCGCAGTGTCGGACGACGTCGCCGGCACGCTCAGCTCGTCCACCGGCGTGTCTTCGTCGGCCAACGTCAGCGCCACGTCGGCACCGCCGTCGCCGGCGCAGGCGCCGGCCGCCACCGTGACGACGGGGGGCGCCGTGACCAGGTAGCGGTCGAGGGTCACGTCGCGCTCGCCGGTCGGCGTCCACGTCTGGCCGCCGACGACGATCTTGCCGTCGGGCTGGAGGGCGAGGTCGCGGACGAGCTCGGCTTCCGTGCCGGCGAGGTGGTTGCTGGTCGCCACGCCCCCCTTGCCGAACGAGGAATCGAGGCTGCCCGGTTCGCCGCCTCGGCTCGCCGCGAGCAGGTCAGTAGCGCGGTGTGATGCGCAGGTCGGGGTCGGGCTTGGGTGCCGTCGTCAGGAAGTCCGGCTTGCTGGTGGTGCAGGACGCGAACGAGAGCAGCGACCTGGTTCGGGCCACCGCGGCCGACCGCCAGGTCTCGCTGCGACCGAAAAGATGCTCGGCCGCCCGGTTGAGGACGAAGTCCTGGTAGCCCGGCGCTCCATCCGGCAGGTCGTGGCCCCAGCGCGACTCCATCAGATCGACCGTGTGTTGCAAGCGGCCGATCACCGTCAGGTATCGGATCCAGCGATGGTCGTCGAAGTCGAACCGCTCCCGGAGTAGTTCGGCGGCCTGGCGGCCCTTCTCAGCGGCCCGACGCACGACGACATCCGGCATCTGGAGGTTCATGCCGCCCTCATCGGAGCGCAGGCGCACCTGCACGATCCGGTCGCGGTAGCCAGGGAGCGTCGATTGGGCGTTGTCCGCCCAGTACTGCATGGTGTCGAGGAGCCCGGCGCCGAACCCGTGCAACGAGGTGATGGTCTTGAACCTTGGCTGCAGCCCGCTCTGTCCCGGCCCGGCATAGAACACGTCCTGGTCGGGATAGCGGTCGGGGTAGCTCTGCAGGTCGACGGCGAAAGTGGGCCGTGACGGGAACGGCGAGTCGAAGAAGTGCACAGGGAAGTTCGCCGTCAGCCCGCCGTCGGTCATCCAGCAGCGCTTGGCTCGGTACCGCGGCTTGTCGGCGCTACCGACGTTGTCGGCGTAGTCGACGGACCAGAGAGGCACGGCGCTGATCAGTGCCGGGAAGCTCAGGCTCAGTCGAGCGGCCAGGATGACCGGCAGGTCGTCGGGCGGTGGCAACCAGTAGAGGGGCCGGGGTTCGTCGCCGGCTTCAGGGCCGGGACGGCGGGTGGGGACGCTCCAGCCGATGAGACGGAGAATGGCGCCGCCGACCGCGCCGAGGAGACGAGCGGCAGGGCTTGGGCGGCGGCGCTCGTCCACCGGGCCGGACGCCGGCGATGCACTCGCCGCCGGCTCTTCCTCGGCGAGGAGTGGCTTGTCGTCTCTGGTCGTGGCCGGTCGCTGGTCGCGCAGGAGGCGCTCCATCACCTTCGGTGGGAAGTACGCCTCGAGCTCTTTCGGGTCGAAGAGGTACGTCCGAGCTCGGAACGGGAACGTCTGTGGCCGTCCCAGCGTGAGGTTGGTCGTCATGACCTGCAGCTGGATGTCGGGGTTGTCGGGATCGGGCCCCCGAAGGTCGCCGATGGTGAGCGGGCCCTCGACGCCGGCGATGCGATCGATCTCGGCCGTCATCCAGTCCGTGAACGGCCCTGGCTCGGCTCGGCTGCTCACATGAGCCTTGCGCCCATCGGAGCCGACGCAGATCCCGAAGCCCTGGGTGGCCAGGCTCGCCCGGCTCGACTGGACCTCGGCCACCGTGGCGATCACCAGCGCCGCGCCGATCGCGACGGGCACGGTGAGCATGGCGGTGACGACGGCCAGGCGGACCCAGTCGCCGGCATCGTCGGGCAGCCCGGCCGCCAACAGGGAACCGCCGATGCCGATGAGGAGCACGCCGACGAGGCCGACGACGAACGGGCGACGCTGGGCGCCGACGAGGGTACGAAGGACGTGGCCGATCCGCTGCCGCGTCGGTTGGTTCGGTTGCAGCCAACCTTTGAGGACGGCGAGGGCCGTCCCCGTGCTCGGCCCAGCGGTGAACAGGTCACCGAGCCTCGGTCCCAGCTTGATCGGGGTCTCCGCGAGTCGTCGGAATCCGCCGCCGTCGCGCCCGTGCTCGGCGGCGGCGACGAGGACGGCGCCGATAGCGCCCGCCGACGACCCACCGATCGACCGGAATCGGTACTGGCGGGCCAGCTCGCAGGCGGCGAGGGGATAGACGATCCCGCTGGTGATCCCGCCCTTCATCACCAGGTCACAGTCGCTACCCCCGAGCTCGGAGCGGGTCGGGTAGCGGAACTCGGGCTCGGCCATCTCCTCGACTCGCTCGGAGATCCTGCGGTCGTTCGCCTCCTGCGCTGCTTCTGTCAGAAGGTCGGCGCCGCCCGATCCATTCCTGCTCTGGGACATCCGCTGCCCTCCCCGCCTCCCGGCCTGAACGCACCGGTCACCAGGCTCCCATGATCCAGACTGCCCACGCCGCCCGAAATCTGGACGTCCGGTTACGGTCAGGTCGTGGTGCCGACGATCGCAGAGGCCCATGCCGTATTGACGGCGCCGGGCTCGATGTTCGAGATGGAGGAGGCGGACGTCTTCGGCGCCCGCCTCCGAGTGTGGAAGAACGCCCCGCCCACCCTGCGGGCGCTGCTGGAGATGAGCCGGGCACGGGGCGACACGCCGTTCATCGTCTACGAGGACGAGGTGCTCACGTTCGAGCAGCACTACCGCGCGGCGGCGCAGCTGGCCACCGTGCTGGCCCAGCAGTACGGCGTCGCCCCAGGGGACCGCGTCGCGATCGTGATGCGCAACTTCCCCGAGTGGTCGATCGCCTTCTGGGCCGCAGCGGCCGCTGGGGCGATCGTCGTGCCGCTGAACGCCTGGTGGTCGGCGGCCGAGCTCGGCTACGGCCTGCGCGACTCCGGCGCGACCGTGGCGTTCCTCGACGCCGAGCGCCACGAACGGCTGGCCGCCGACCTGCCCGGGCTCGACCTGGCGGCCGTCGTCGCCCGGGGCACGGGCGCCGAGCCCGACGCCGAGCGGTGGGAGGACGTGTTGGGCGAGGCCCCCGCGAGCGCCGAGCTCCCGGACGTGACGCTGGCGCCCGAGGACCCGGCGACGATCTTCTACACGTCCGGCACCACCGGCCGGCCGAAGGGCGCGCTCGGAACCCACCGCAACATCTGCGGCAACCTGCTGTCGCTCGCCTTCGCGTCCGCCCGCTCGCAGCTTCGGGCGGGCACCCCCAGCGAGGTCTCGACCGGCCAGAACGTGTACCTGCTGTCGGTCCCGTTCTTCCACGCCACCGGCTGTCACTCGGTGCTGGTGGCCAACCTCGCCTCCGGCGGGAAGCTCGTGCTCATGCACAAGTGGGACGCCGAGCGGGCGCTCGAGCTGATCGAGCGCGAACGGGTCACCATGTTCGGTGGCGTCCCCGCCATGGTGTGGCAGGTGCTCCAGTCGCCCTCCTTCGCCACCCGCGACCTCTCCAGCGTCACCGGGATCGGCTACGGCGGCGCCCCGGCCGCGCCCGAGTTGGTCCGCCGCATCGAGGAGCTGTTCCCCGGCCGCACGCCGTCGAACGGGTACGGCCTCACCGAGACCTCGTCGGTCACCACGCTCAACAGCGGCGTCGACTACCAGCGCAAGCCCGACAGCGTCGGGGTGCCGGTCCCCGTGGTGGATGTCCGCGTCGTCGGCGCCGACGGGCAGGACGTGCCCGTGGGCGAGGTCGGCGAGCTGTGGATCCGGGGACCGAACGTCGTGAAGGGCTACTGGGGCATGCCCGAGGCCACCGAAGAGGCGTTCGGCGGCGGCTGGTTCCGCAGCGGCGACCTGGCCCGACTCGACGACGAGGGGTTCGTGTACATCGTCGACCGGGCCAAGGACGTCGTGATCCGGGGCGGCGAGAACGTGTACTGCGCCGAGGTTGAGGGCACGCTGTTCGAGCACCCCGACGTCGCCGACGCCGCGGTATTCGGCGTGCCCCACCCGGTGCTGGGCGAGGAGGTGGGCGCGGTGGTGGTCCTGCGGCCGGGCGCCGCGGCCACGGTCGAGGACCTCCGGGCCCACGTGGCCGAGCGCATGGCCGGGTTCAAGGTGCCGGCCCACGTGTTCGTCAGCACCGACGCGCTACCCCGCAACCCGGCGGGCAAGGTGCTCAAGCGCGAGCTGCGCGACGAGTTCGTCCGCTCCTGAGGCGCCAACCCCCGCGGCCCCGAGAGTGTGGCGCCTGGCCCCGGCCGAGCTGGAGCTGCTTCCGCGACGAACGTGTCCGGTTCCTGGCCCACGAACGGTGACAGCAGGTGCGCCCGGGTCCGGCGTTCGAGGCCGATCCAGCGTCGGCCGAGGCCTCCGTCAGGCGCTCACAGGCCGTTGCACCAGGTCGCCGGCACCTCTGCGCCGCCGACGATGACGGTCACGCCACCGGTCTGGAACAGCTCGGGGCTCGAGCGGTGCAGCGACAGCACGGTCGGGTACGGGAGCACGCCGACGTCTTTCACCTCGATGCCGCCACCGGCGACGGCGGTCAGGAGCCCGAGCGACTGCAGCGTGCCGATACCGGCCTGCTGGCAGGCGACGCCCGCGGGCTTGCCGCCCTCGCCCGCACCGGCCGGTGGGCCGTCGGCCCCGGCGGCGGTGGCGCCGAGACCGATTGTGAAGCTCGCTGCGACAATGGCCCCAAGGATCTTGCGTTTCACGGCATCCTCCTGCATGTACGGGTCAGCAATGGTTCGCGTGTCCCTTCGCGGCGAGACAGCTGGCCGGATGCATCGGCGAGGGAAACCACCGGGAACCTCGCGATCTGGCGACTCGGCTCGTGCCCGCGGTGCCGCATGGCTGCTCGCTTTGCAGTCCGCTACGCGAATCGGCGCCCGGAGGGGCCGGGCGCCGAGGGTGGTGGCGGGTGGTGGCGGATGGTGCGGCGGTACCGGTGGGGAGAGTGGGTGCCCCACCGGCACCACCGTTCAGCGGGTGTCGGCCCGCGAGCCGTCCCGGGCCCGCGTGGCGCTGCGTCGCCGGCGGGCCAGGCGGCCCCGTCGCAGCAGTTCGCCGTCCCGCCGCAGGGCGGTGGTGCGGTCGCTGACTAGGGCCTCGCCGTACAGTCGATCCAGCATCTCGTCGTCTCCTCGTGCCCCGTGTCCGGGCTGTCGTTCGTTGTTGATGGCATCGTGCGCCCGGAGGGCGGATCGGACATCCGTGGCCACCACGGAACGTTCGGGCCGGGACCACGGATTCGGCACTTACCTGGGATATCGACGTGGCACGGCGGGGCCACTCGGGCACAATCCCGTGGTGTCCGTCTCCCGGGAGCTCGACGACGCCGGCGTCTCGGCGCGGGAGGGCGAGGTCCTCGCCGCCCTGGGTGAGCACCTGACCAACGCGGAGATCGCCGACCGGCTCTACATCTCGGTACGGACGGTCGAGAGCCACGTGTCGTCCCTGCTCCGCAAGCTGGGCGTGGGTGACCGGCGCAGCCTGGCCCGGCTGGCGTCCGGCGGTGCCGACACGGCGGCCCCGCCGCCGTCCGAGCCCGGCGGCACGTCCTGGGGCGCGACGGCGTCGGTGGTGACGTCGTCGGTGGGCCCGTCCGTCCGGCCCGGCGCCCGGTCGGCGCCGGCCTCCGGTCCGGGAGCTGCGACCTCCTCCCGGCTCCTGCCCTCGCCGCTCACGCCGTTCGTCGGACGGGTGGCCGAGCGCACCGCCCTGGCCGACGCCATCGACGCCAACCGGCTCGTGACCGCGGTCGGGCCGGGCGGCGTCGGCAAGACGCGCCTGGCGCTGGCCGTGGCCAGCGACCTGGCCAACCGCTTCGCCGGTGGCGTCTGGTACGTCGACCTGGTCCCGGTGACCGACCCGGCCATGATCACGTCGACCGTGGCGTCGACGGTCGGGCTGGGCGAGCAGCTGGGCCGCTCGGTCGAGGACACGCTCGTCGCCTGGCTCGCCTCCCGCCACGCCCTGCTGGTCCTCGACAAC
>DATFOS010000071.1:0-4927 GCA_035265325.1 Acidimicrobiales bacterium | reverse complement strand
CGAGGCGCTGGCGGCCGGGGGCGTCGAGGCCACGGTGTGGGACGTGCGGGTCGTGACGCCCCTCGACCCCGAGATGCTGGCCGACGCTGCCCGCCACCCGGCGGTCGTGACGATCGAGGACGGCTACCGCGACGGCGGGGCCGGCTCCCTCGTGGCCAGCCGCCTCACCGACCTCGTGGCGCCCCGCTCGGCGCCGCCCGTGGTCAACCTGGGGGTGCCGGTGCGGTTCCTCCAGCACGGTAAGCCCGACGCCATCCTGGCCGAGTTGGGCCTCGATGCCGCCGGCATCGCCGCCAGCGTGCGCGCCACGCTCGCCGCCCCGGTCGACGCTCTCTCCTAGTTGTCGGGAACCGCGTTCGCCGCCCGCCCCGCCATGAGGCCGAGGGCGGGCGGCAGCGTCGACGCGCGCCCCTGACGCCGGCGCATATGCCCCGCCCGACGGCCCCGCAGCGGCGACATCGGCGCACTCTGGCCGCTCCCGCGACCTCTCGGCGGACACCGTCGCGCTGCGGTCGCCCAGGGCCAGCGCCTCGACCGGCGCGTGGACCTCGACGCCTCAGGCCTCCCGCTCCTGCCACCGGGGGGTGAGCCGCCCGGGCGGGTGCGACGGGCCACCGGCGTCCGGGACGCCCCAGACGGGCCTTAACCGAGCCGGTGGCGATCGGACGGCAGGCCGGGGCGAGCCATGCCCGGACCGGGCCGGCGCAACTGACACCGGACGCGACAAGGCCCGGACCGGATTTCTCCGGCCCGGGCCTCTCCCCCTGGTCGCCCCCAGCGGACCTGGGCGTCAGCTTAACCCTTCCGGGTGTCGCCTGTCACATGGGTTATCGACAGGTTCGCCGGAAAGGTTATGCCGGCCGCCCGGAAATCTTAGGCGAAGTACGGGTTCTCGCCCAAGGCGTGGTCGGTGACGTCGACCACGTCCTTCACCTCGGGGATGGCCTCCTGGATCGAGCGGGCGATCCCCTCGCGGAGCGTCATCGCCGAGACGGCGCAGCCCTGGCAGCCGCCGCCCATGGTCACGTAGACCACGTTGTCCTCGACCTTCTCGAGGGCGGCGTAGCCACCGTGACTGGCGAGGCCCGGGTTGATCTGCTGGTCGAGCAGCTGCTGCACCTTCTCGCCCACGGTGCCCGTGAGGTCGAGGTGCAGGCCGGACAGCGGGTCGGGCCGGTTGGGGTTCCGCAGCACGAGGCCGGCGGCGCCCGTGGAGGGCAGGTCGAGCGTGGCGCCGTTGAGGGCGTCGATGCTCCCCGCCGGGACGATGACCTGCAGGTCGCCCTGCGCCTCGACCACGTCGCCGGCGCCCACGTCGGCGTCCTCGACCGGGTCGAAGCTGAGGTCGTAGGTGTACTCCACGCCGCTGACGCCCGTGACCTCGATACGGAGGCCGAGGGTGCCGGGGTCGTCCTCCTGCGCCCGCAGCTCGAGGATCTTGTCCCGGGCGGGCTCGGTGACGGTCAGGACCATGTGCGCAGGCTACCGCCCGTCGTCGCCGTCACCCTGGCCCGGGGACGGACGAGCGGACCGACAGTCGACAGGCCGCCGAACCCGCTACTTCGACGGGTCGCCGGAGCGGGCGCGGCGGGCCCGGCCCCGGACGCGCTTCGCGGTCGAGGCGGCGTGGCTCCTGGCCTTGTCGAGCATGCGCTCGGCCCACACGAACTCGGTGGCGAGGACGGCGAAGCCGGCGATGATCGACAGCAGCCCGGGCCCGGGGGTCACGAGCATCACGAGGCCGGCGAGCAGCAGGGCGGCACCGACGATCACGACGACGATCCGTCTCGTGCTCCGCCAGATGAACTGGAGGACGCTCGCCACTTGCTGCACGACCAGGAACCTACCGGCCCGAAGCTGGACTCCCACGTCAGCCACCTGGACCTTCACGCCCCGACGCCGCCGGAGGGAACCTCCGATTCCTGGCGGGCGTGACGCGACGTCAGCCCCCGGCCTCCTCGGCCAAGGTCAGCCACGCCTCCTCGGCGGCGGACAGGTCGGCGCCGACCGCGGCCAGTTCTCCCCCGATGCGGGCGAGGGCGACGTGGTCGTCGCCCGCCGCCGAGAGATCCGCCTCGAGCTCCGCCCGCCGCCTCTCGAGCTTGCGCATGTCCGCCTCCGCCTTCTTCATGAGGTGACGGAGCGTGCTCGCCGACCGGGGCCCGGGCCGGCCGTTCGTCCCGCCGGCGGTCGGGCCGGAGCCGTTCCTCCGGGCGGCGCGACCGGACGGACCACCGTCGCCGGCACCCGTCCGTCCGTCCCCGCCCCGGGCGCCGCCGGTACTGCCGGCGGGCCCGACCCCGCTGCGCCCGGCCGGGGCGGTGCGGCCCCGGGAGCGGGCGGCGCGACGACCGGCCTCGTGGGCGGCGTAGCCGCCGGGGACCCGGCCGGCGTGACCGTGGCCGTCCAGCACGATGACGTCGGTGACCGTCCTCTCGAGGAACGCCCGGTCGTGGCTCACGACGACGAGCGCCCCGGGCCAGGTGTCGAGCATGTCCTCCATGCCCCGGAGCGTGTCGAGGTCGAGGTCGTTCGTGGGCTCGTCGAGCAGGAGGACGTTCGGCGCCTGCCGCAGCAGCAGGACGAGCTGGAGCCGCCGTCGCTCGCCGCCCGACAGGAGCCGGATCGGCGCCCACTGGGCGTCGGTTCCGAACCAGAAGCGCTCGAGGAGGGCGGCGTCGGTCCAGTCGGGCTGGCGGGTGGGGCCTGCGACCGCCTCGCGCACCCGCCGGTCCAGGGGGAGCTCGACGCCGCGCTGGTCGTACACGCCGACGCGCACCGTGCTGCCCCGCACCACCTCGCCCTCGCGGGGCCGGCGGCGTCCGGCGATGACGTCGAGGAGCGTGGACTTTCCCGTCCCGTTGACGCCCACGACGCCGAGGCGCTCGCCCGCCCCGAGGACGAGGTCGAGGTTGCGGAACAGCGTGCGGTCGCCGTAGCCGTCCGTCACGCCGTGCAGCTCGACGACGGTGTCGCCGAGCCGCGGCATCTGGACCAGGTCGGCGAGCGGCAGGTCGTCCTGGCGCTCCTTGTCGGGTGCCCGGCCCTCGACCAGCGCGGTCGCCCGGACGACGTCGGCCTTCGGCTTGCGGGTGCGGGCGGGGGCGCCCCGGCGCAGCCAGGCCAGCTCTGCCCGGGCCAGGTTGCGGCGCTTGGACTCCGCCGTGGCCTCGCGTTCGGCCCGCTCGGCCCGGGCGTCGAGGTACGAGGCGTACCCGCCCTCGTGGATGTGGCCGTTGCCCCGCTCGAGCTCGAGGATCCGGGTGGTGACCCGGTCGAGCACGTGTCGGTCGTGCGTCACCAGGAGGAGGCCGCCGCGGAAGTCGGCGAGCCGGTCCTCCAGCCAGGCGATGGCGTCGATGTCGAGGTGGTTGGTCGGCTCGTCGAGGATGAGCAGGTCGCTCTCGCTCGCCTCCCCCACCTGGACGAGCGCCCGGGCCAGCGCCACCCGCTTGGCCTGCCCGCCGGACAGCGTCGCCACGTCGACGTCGAGCATGTCGCCCATGCCGAGGCGGTCGACGATCGCCTCGGCCTCCCAGCCGCCGCCGACGGCGTGGCGGACGTCGCCCGGCGGCAGGTCCGCCTGCTGGCCCAGGCTCACGACCCTGGCGCCCCGGCCGCGGCGAACGACGCCGCCGGCGGGCTCGATCGTCCCCGCCAGGACGCCGAGGAGCGTGGACTTGCCGCAGCCGTTGATGCCGACGACCGCCAGCCTGTCGCCGCTCGACACCGTCAGGGACAGGTCGTCGAACAGCGGCCTGCCCGGCCGGCTCACGCTCAGCCCCGACGCATCGACAAGGATCACGCGGGCCGACGGTACCGGCTCAACCCGCCCGCCCCTTCCGCCCTCCCGCCCTCCTGCGGCCGCTACGCCGGTGGAGTGCGGCGGGACCCGGTGGGGTGCCCGGGGGCGGCGAGGCGCACGGCTACCGTCGGCCGGATGCGGCGTGACGGCATCCTCTCCGGTCCGCTGGACATCGACGGGCCCCGGCGCAAGCCGCCGACCTACCAATCGGTCGAGGGCCGCCCCGGCCTCGCCGTGCAGCACCGGACCACCGGCTGCGAGGGCACGATCATCGGCTTCGAGCACGGCGGCGTGGCCGTGTGGGACAAGTTCAGCAAGGCCAAGCGCCTGCTGCGCCTCGATCCCGGCGGGTTCCTCGTCGACGGCGAGCACGTCACGCTGGTGCCGCCCAAGCCGCCGGCCCCCGCCCGAACGCTCGTCCGGACGGCCTCCGGCTCGACGGCGGTCCGGGGGCAGAAGGCCCGGGTGGCGCGGGCCAGCCGGATCCTGGTCGAGGGTGTCCACGACGCCGAGCTGGTCGAGAAGGTGTGGGGCGACGACCTGCGGGTCGAGGGCGTGGTCGTCGAGCGGCTCGACGGCATGGACCACCTGTCCGACGTCCTGCGCGAGCTGGAGCCCGGGCCGGGCCGACGCCTCGGCGTGCTGCTCGACCACCTGGTCGACGGTTCGAAGGAGGCCCGTGTGGCTGCGGCGATCCGCAACCCGCACGTCCTCGTCACGGGAACGCCGTTCGTCGACGTGTGGCAGGCCGTGCGCCCACGGGCCGCCGGCATCGCGGCCTGGCCCGAGGTGCCGCGGGGCGAGGAGTGGAAGGAGGGCGTCATCGCCGGCCTCGGCATTCGGGCCACGCCGGGCGAGTTCTGGCGCCAGCTGCTGGCCAAGGTCATGTCCTACGCCGACCTCGACCCCACGCTCGTCGGCGCCGTCGAACAGCTCATCGACTTCGTGACGTCTCCCGCCACCGACTGAGCCGACGAGCCGGCGGGCTGCGTTCCCCCGGGCTCCGTTCCGTTCAAGACGCCGGTGGCGGTGGCGGCGCAGTCTGGCGGCATGGCTGAACCCACCCCACCCACCGTGTTCCCCGGGCTGATGCACTCCGACGCCCGTGCCGCCATCGACTAC
>DATFOS010000070.1:0-39726 GCA_035265325.1 Acidimicrobiales bacterium | reverse complement strand
TCGACCACGGCCTGGCCGGCGGCGTAGGCGTCGTCCATCCGCCGGCGGTCGACCGCGGGGGCGGACGCCGAGCCGGGCAGCGACATGCCGATCGCCTCGGCCACCGACGCCATGGTGTTGGCGGTGAACATGCCGGCGCAGGCGCCCTCGGTCGGGCACGCGTTGGCCTCGATGTCGTACAGCCCGGCGTCGTCGAGCGTGCCGGCGGCGCGGGCGCCGACGGCCTCGAACACGCTGGTGATGTCGAGCGCCCGCCCGTTGTGCTGGCCGGGCAGGATCGACCCGCCGTAGACGAACACCGACGGCACGTTGACCCGGGCGGCGCCCATGAGCATGCCCGGCAGCGACTTGTCGCACCCGGCGAATGTGACCAGGGCGTCGAGTCGCTCGGCGTGCATGACGGTCTCGACCGAGTCGGCGATGACCTCACGCGAGACGAGCGAGGCACGCATGCCCTCGTGGCCCATCGAGATGCCGTCGCTGACGGCGATGGTGGTGAACTCGATGGGGAAACCGCCGGCGAGGCGCACGCCCTCCTTCGACCGCCGGGCGAGCCGGCCCAGCGGCATGTTGCACGGGGTGACCTCGTTCCAGGACGAGCACACGCCGACCTGCGGCTTGTCCCAGTCGGCGTCGGTCATGCCGATCGCCCGCAGCATCGCCCGCGCCGGGGCCCGTTCGAACCCGTCGGTCACCTCGCGGCTGCGGGGCTTGATGTCGACGGGGCTCTCATTGGGGCGGACGTCATCGGCCATCCGACAAGCCTAGGCCTGCGCTCGACCAGGGCCGAATGCGGTTCGGCCGCCCGCCGGCCGCTCGGCCGGGGGTCGAACCGCGCCCGCTCCGCGGTCGGCTAGGACGGGGCCCGATGAGCCGGTGGCGGAGCCCGCAGGACCGCGAGATCGCCCGCCTGGCTGTGCGGCGTTCGGGGCGCTCGTGAGCGAGCCGGTCTACGTCCTCACCGACACGGCCATCGTCGGCCATCTGGGCACGCCGCAGCTCGCCGGGCTGGCCGTGGCGTCGAGCATCCTGCTCACGCTCTACGCCGTCTTCATCTTCCTGGCCTACGGGACGACCGCCGCCGTCAGCCGGCTCATCGGGGCGGGTGACGAGCGGGCGGCCGCGGCCGAGGCCGTGCAGTCGCTGTGGTTGGCCGTGGTCATCGGGGTCGGCGCCGCCCTGGCGGGCCTGGTGCTGGCCGAACCGCTCGTCGACCTCCTGGGGGCGGACGGGGAGGTGCGCGTCCACGCCCTGCTCTACCTGCGGGTGAGCCTGTTGGGCATCCCGGCGATGGTCCTCGTGCTCGCCGGGACCGGCTACCTGCGCGGCACGCAGGACACCTCGTCCCGCTGGCGGTGGCGGCAGGCACGGCGGGGCTCAACCTGGTCCTGGAGCTGGCGTTCATCTACGGCCTCGACCGGGGGCTCGGTGCCTCGGCGCTCGCCACCGTGATCGCCCAGTGGGTGGGCGCCGCCGTGTACGTCCGCCGGGTCGGGCGGGCGGCCCGGGCCCGGGGGGCGGCGCTCCGGCCGGAGCCGGCGGCGATGCGCGGGCTCGCGCGGGTCGGGCGCGACCTCCTGGTGCGGACCGCGGCCCTGCGGGGCGCGTTCCTCGTGGCCACGGCGGCCGCCACCCGGATCGGGCCGGACGACGTGGCCGCCCACCTGGTGGCCTTCGAGGTGTGGACCGCCCTGGCGCTCGGCCTGGACGCCGTCGCCATCGCGGGCCAGGCCCTGGTGGGACGCGCACTCGGCGCCGGCGACGCCGACGGTGCCCGCTCCGCCGGGCGGCGGATGATCGAGTGGAGCGTCGCCCTCGGCGCGGTGGCCGGCCTGGCGCTGGCGCTGCTGCGCCACCCGGTGGCGTCGGTGTTCACGGACGACCCGCGGGTGGCGGGCCTGGCGGCCTTCCTCCTGCTGGTCACGGCGGCGATGCAGCCGGTGAACGCGGTGGCGTTCGTGCTCGACGGCGTGCTGATCGGGGCCGGCGACATGCGGTTCCTGGCCTGGGCGCAGGCCGGGGCGTCGGCGGTTTTCGTCCTGCTCGCCCTGGCGGTGGTGGGCACCGGCGCCGGCATCGGTTCCCTGTGGGCGGCCCTGGGCGTGTTCATGGCCGCCCGCGCCGGCGGCCTGCTGGCCCGCTTCGTCGGCGGCCGCTGGGTCGTCCTCGGCGCCCGCCGCTAGCCGGCCGGTGGGGTGCCCGCCGCTAGAAGTGCGTGGCGTTGTAGGGCGGGCGCTCGGGGCGGAAGAGGGCGTCGGCGCGGGCCAGCGCGCCGGGCGTGTGCTCGGCCACCAGCCCCGCCCGGGCCAGCGTCGACCATGCCACCCCGCCGAGGAGGACGGACCCGAGCTCCGCCGTGGCGACCGTGAGGTCGGCGGCGGCGTCGGTGCGCTCGCAGTCGGCCCCGCCGGGGCCGGCGTCGAGCCGGAAGCGGCCGCCCAGCGGGGGCCGGTCGCCGTCGAGCACCTCGACCACGAACCCGCCCGAGCCGGTGTAGCGCCGCGAGGCCAGGCACCGGGCCACGTCGAGCGGCCGCAGCCACAGGTGGTCGCCCTCGCGGGTCTGCTGCACGGCCCGCGAGTCGGCGACGGCCCAGCGCAGCGGCAGGTCGGGCGGTGCCGCACGCCAGTCGACCCGGTGGATCAGGTCGACGGTCAGCAGCCAGTCGATCAGCGCCGCCTCGACGGCGTCGGACGCCGCCGCCACCTCGATCACCACGAGCGTGGACTCGCCGGGCACGAGGCTGAGCTTGAGCCGGTAGGCGGCGTAGCCGTCGACCTGGCCGTCGCCGTCCTCGTGGACCACGAGGAACCGCGGCGTGGCACCGTCGCGGTCCTCCTCCGGGTCGACGGCCGTCATGGCCCACCAGGTGTCGGGCCGACGCAGCTCGCCCGGGTAGCGCCGCCAGTGCCGGCCCCACACGCGGGCCTGGACGCCCTCGGCCTCGGTCGGCGCGACGAAGCGGATGCGCCCGCCCACGCCGGCCCGCTCGCCCACCGGCGGGGCCACCAGGCCGGTGCGTGCCACCCGCCGGGTGTCGATCGACACGCTCTGGAACCGGACCGCCGGGCCGAAGCCGAAGCGGCGGTAGATCGTTGCCTCGCTGGCGGTCAGCCCGGCGAGGGCCTCCTCGCGGTCGAGCGCCTGGTCGACCACGGCGTCCATCAGCGCCCGCAGCATGCCCTGGCGGCGGTGGGTGGGCAGGACGCCGACCTCGCTGACGCCGGACATCGGCAGGGCGCCCCCGCCGGGCAGGGCCAGCTCGAACGAGTGGGCCGACGCCGTGGCGACGAACGTGTCGCCGTCCTCGAGGACGAACGTGCGGTCGCGCTCGTAGATCGGGTCGACCTCGCGGCGGTGGGCCTCGTCGAGCGTGGGGCCGTAGCCGAACACCACCGCCGTGACGTCGAGCGCGCGCTGCCACTCGTCCGGCTCGATCAGGCGGGGCTTCCAACTCACACCCGCCACCCTGCCAACCCGGGTGGCGGCCGTCACGCCATTTACCCGGCGCGGGTGCGGAGCAGGGCGGTGACCGCCTTGCCGTCCGCCTTGCCCTTGGTGGCCCGCATGACCTGGCCGACGAAGAAGCCCGTGAGCTTGCCCCGGGCCCTGTCGTCGCCCTCGACGTAGCGGGACCACTCCGCCGGGTTGGCCGCGATGACCTCGTCGACCGCGGCCGCCGTGGCGTCATCGCCCATGGCCTCGAAGCCCTTGGCGGCGGCGATGGCGGCCGGCGGCTCGCCGGAGACCACCATCTCGGCCAGCACGGCCTTGGCCTGCGTCGCGGTGAGGGCGCCGCCGGTCTCCATCGAGACCAGCTCGGCGAGCAGCTTCGGGTCGAGGGCCTCGGCCCCGTCGACGGCGAGGTTCTGCTCGACGTGGGTGAGCACGCGGCCGGCGTCGGCCCCGGCCTCGATGGCGGCCAGCGCCAGCTCGTCGAGCCCCCGGGCCACCGCGGTGGCGACCGCGCTGTCGGCGGCGCCCGCCCCGGCGCCGGCGGCCGTCGCCAGGCGCGACCGCCGCGCCGCCGGCAACAGCGGCAGGGCGGCGTCGACCCGGCGCACCCACTCGTCGCCGGGGTCGAGCGGCACGAGGTCGGGCTCGGGGAAGTAGCGGTAGTCCTCGGCCTCCTCCTTGACCCGCAGGGTGCCGGTGCGGCCGGAGTCCTCGTCCCAGTGGCGGGTCTCCTGGCGGACCCGGTCGCCCGCCTCGATCAGGTCGACCTGGCGCCGGGCCTCGTACTCGATGGCCCGCCCGAGCGAGCGGAGGGAGTTGAGGTTCTTGATCTCACAGCGGGTGCCGAACGGCTCGCCGGGGTGGTGGACCGACACGTTGGCGTCGACCCGCAGCGACCCCTCCTCCATCTTGGCGTCGGAGGCGCCGGTGGCGAGGAGGACGGCCCGCAGCTCGTTCACGTAGGCCTTGGCCTCGTCCGCGCTGCGGAGGTCGGGCCGGGACACGATCTCGAGCAGCGGGACGCCGGCCCGGTTGTAGTCGACGAGCGAGTAGCCGGCGTCGTGGATACGCCCGCCGCCGCCCACGTGGGTCGACTTGCCCGTGTCCTCCTCGAGGTGGGCGCGCTCGATGCCGATCGACTTGCCGGACGGCAGCTCGAGCGACCCGTCGCTGTTGATCGGCAGGTCGTACTGGCTGATCTGGTAGTCCTTCGGCATGTCCGGATAGAAGTAGTTCTTCCGGGCGAAGATCGAGCGCCGCACGTCGCAGCCGAGCGCCCGCCCGAGCCGGACGGCCAGCTCGACGACCTGCTCGTTGAGCACCGGCAGCGACCCCGGCAAGCCCAGGCACACGGGGCAGACGTTGGTGTTGGGCTCGTCGCCGAAGCGGTTGGGGCAGCCGCAGAAGAGCTTGGTGGCCGTGGCCAGCTCGCAATGCACCTCGAGCCCGATGATCGTCTCCCACGAGGAAGCCATGGAGGCCAGGTTAGGGCGCCGCCCGACCCGGCCCGACCAGGCTTTCCGCCGTGAGACGCCCGTCTACGCCGCCGGGGCGGCGGCCTCGAGGGCGGCGGCGACGCGGAACAGCGTCTCCTCCCCGAGGGAGGGGGCCAGCACCTGCACGCCGATCGGCAGCCCGTCGGCCCCCGTGCCGAACGGCACGGAGATCGCTGGGTCGCCGGACAGGTTGGACGGGATCGTGCACACGTCGTTGAGGTACATCGTCAGCGGGTCGGCCGACTTGGCGCCCAACTCGAACGCCGTCGACGGCGAGGCCGGCGACAGCAGCACGTCGAAGCGCTCGTACGCGGCCTGGAAGTCGCGCAGGATCAGCGTGCGGACCCGCTGGGCCTTGCCGTAGAAGGCGTCGTAGTAGCCGGCCGACAGGGCGTAGGTCCCGAGCATGATGCGGCGCTTGACCTCCGCCCCGAACCCGGCCGTGCGGGTGCGGTCGTACATCTCGCCGGTCGTGGGGGCGTCGACCCGGAGGCCGAAGCGCACGCCGTCGTAGCGCGCCAGGTTGCTCGACGCCTCGGCCGGGGCGATCAGGTAGTAGGCGGACAGGCCGTAGACCACCGACGGGACCGAGACCTCGTCGACCTTGGCCCCGGCCGACTCGAGCGCCTCGGCGGCCTCGCGCGCCCGGGCGGCGACGTCGGGCTCGATGCCCTCGGCGCCGAGCAGCTCGCTCACGATGCCGACCCGCAGGCCGCCGACGCCCTGGCCGAGCCCCTCGGAGACCCGGGCCGCGGGCCGCGGGATCGACGTGGCGTCGCGCGGGTCGTGCCCGGCGATCGCCTCGTACAGGGCGGCGGCGTCGGCGACCGAGGCGGCGAACGGGCCGATCTGGTCGAGCGAGCTGGCGAAGGCCACCAGCCCGTAGCGCGACACCGCGCCGTACGTGGGCTTCATGCCCACCACGCCGCACAGGGCGGCGGGTTGGCGGATGGACCCGCCGGTGTCGGAGCCCAGCGCCAGCGGGGCGAACCCGGCGGCGACGGCGGCGGCCGACCCGCCCGACGAACCGCCGGGGACCCGGGTCAGGTCGTGCGGGTTGCGGGTGGGGCCGAACGCCGAGTTCTCGGTCGAGCTGCCCATGGCGAACTCGTCGAGGTTGGTCTTGCCGATGGCGATCGCCCCGGCGGCGGCCAGGCGCTCGACGACCGTGGCGTCGTAGGGCGGGCGCCAGCCCTCGAGGATCCTCGAGGAGCAGGTCGTGGGGATGCCCGCCGTACAGAGGTTGTCCTTGAGTGCCACCGGCACGCCGGCGAGCGGCCCCGGGTCCTCCCCGGCGGCGACGCGGCGGTCGATGGCCAGGGCGGCGGCGCGGGCCTCGTCCGCCGTGACCAGGTTGAAAGCGTGGATGTCGCCGTCGCGGGAGGCGATGGCCGCCAGGTGCTCGTCGACGACGTCGACGGCCGTGCGCTCGCCCGAGCGGACGGCGGCGGCGATCTCGACGGCGCTCACGGCGCCTCCCCCAGCACGGGCGGGACCCGGAACTGGCCGGCCTCGACGACCGGCGCCCCGTCGAGGGCGGCCTGGCGGTCGAGACAGGGCCGCGGCTCGTCGGGCCGCAGCACGTTGGCGAGCGGGTACGGGTGGGCGGTGGGCGGGACGTCGGCCACGTCGAGCGCCTCGACGTCGGCGGCGTGGTCGAGCACCCTGGCGAGCTGCTCGGTGAACGTGTCGACCTCGCCGTCGCCGAGGTCGAGCCGGGCGAGCCGGGCCACGTGCGCGACCTCGTCGCGGGTGATCTTGGCCATGGCTCCCCATGGTAGGAGCGCCCGCCACCCGCCCCGTCCCACCTTTCGGTGGCGTGCTGCGACGGGCGGCGGGCGCCGTGCGGGCGCCAGCCTCCCGGGGGGAGCACGGCGCCCCGGGAGGGACGTGGCGCTCAGCCGGCGACGGCCGCCTGGATGCGGGCGTCGGCGGTCCGGGCGAGCGCCATGGCCGCGTCCCGGTCCGGGGAGTCCGACACGAGCGGGCCGCCCGAGGTCAGGGCGTCGTCGGCGATTCGGGGGGGACGCCCGGTCGCGACCCTGACCCCCAGCCCGACCCCGGGGCGGCTCAGGTACCGGCGGTCACCTTGCGGACGAAGGCGATCGTCCGCTCGGTGATGAGGTCCCTGTCGTAGTCGATGGTGGCCACGTGGTAGCTGCGGGCGAGCGTGACCCGCTCGACGGGTCCGGCGACGGCGGCAGCGAGGGCGTCGCTGTCGGTCGGCGGCACCGTGTGGTCCTGCGGGCTGGTGAGGATCAGCACCGGGCAGGTGACCTTCGCCAGCTCGGGCGCCAACTCGGCCAGGCCCTCCTGCAGGGACAGGAGCGGGGCGAGCGGCGTGGCGTCGTAGGCCTTCTCGCGCTGGTCGGGGTCGGCGACGTCGCCGGCGATCGACGGGATGCGGTCCGTGCCGGCGTCGAGCGCCTGGCGGACGAAGTCGACGACCGCCTCGTTGCGCACGGCGAGCGGGTTGATGCCCACGGCGCCGGCGACCTCGGGGTGGCGGGAGGCGAGCCACATCGTCAGCGTCCCGCCCATCGACAGGCCCACGACGACGACCCGGCTCGTCCGGGCGGCCAACGCGGCGTAGGCCGCCTCGGCGGCGCCGGACCAGTCCTCCCACCTGGTGGGGATCATCTCCTCGACCGAGGTGCCGTGGCCGGGCAGGCGCGGGACCTCGACGGTGTGACCCTCGGCGGCGAGCGCCCGGCCCAGGTCGACCATGGTCGAGGGGTTGCCGGTGAAGCCGTGGAGGAGCAGCACGCCCACGTCACCGCCGTCGGCGGAGAAGGGCTCGCAGCCCGGGATGATCGCGGTCCGGCCCGCGGGGCCCTCGGCCTCTGTCACCATCGTGATGCCTCCTCCGCCGGCTCGTCACCGACCCTCGATTGACCCGCTGGTCAAGCCCCGACACACTGGCACGGCGGCGGCCGTGCCAGGCCCGGTCGTCGCCACTCAACCATGACCGATCGCCACCTCACCAGCCAGGGCGCCGAGCGCAAGCAGCAGTTGCTCGACGCGGCCGCCCGGTTGTTCACCGAGCAGGGGTACGCCGCCACGCGGGTCGTCGACATCGTCGACGAGGCCGGGGTGGCCAAGGGGCTCTTCTACTGGTACTTCGAGAACAAGGAGGCGGTGTTCCGCGAGCTGGCGACCAACATCCGCCAGCGGCTGCGCCGCCACCAGCGGGCCGCCATGACCGAGGGCGCGCCCGCCCTCGACCACATCCTCCAGGGTGCGGTGGCGAGCCTCCACTTCATGGCCGAGCACGCCCACTTCTTCTCGCTGCTCGAGGTCGAGGCCCGGGCGGTGCCCGACGTCGTGCGGCGTGGCACCGAGCAGCACATCGCCGACGTGCGGGCGCTGGTCATCGAGGGCCAGGAGGACGGCACGGTCACGACCGGCGAGCCGTCGGCGGCGCTCGCCCTGGCGGCCGTGGGGATGGTGGGCCAGTTCAGCCACGTCCACCGCACCGGTCGCATCGACATGCCGCTCGACGAGCTGGGCGCCTTCGTGGCCCGGCTGGTCGCCCGGATGCTCGCTCCCGACGACGCCACGGCCCGCAAGGCCCTGGCCGCCGTCGGCGTTGCCGAGGCCGCTACCAGCGGCTGAGCCGGCGCCCCGGTGGGGCACCCGCCGGGACCGGTCCGCCCGTCCGGTGTGATCTGGCGCGAACGGCTCGGATACCCTCCTGCGTCGCCGCGGCCCGGATGGTCGTCGGCGCCCCCGCACTCGAGGCAAACCGAGGTCTCTCCCATGGCTCCCTCACGACGAATCGCGGCGCTCGTCGCCGTCACCGCGCTGGCGGTGTCCGCCTGCTCGTCGAACGACGCCGACCGGGAAGACGTCGAGGAAGCCATGCGCGACGTCGGGCTGCCCGACGACCAGGCCAGCTGCATCGCCGAGCGGCTCGACGAGGAGCTGGACCAGGACCAGCTCAACGACCTCGCGGGCGCCGCCGACCCCGACGAGTTCACCGAGGAGGGCGCGGACGCGGTGACCGCCGCGGTCGACGAGTGCGTCGACGGCTCGACGGAGTCGTCGGACACGACGGAGGCCACCGGCGAGGGCGACGACGAGGGCGGCGAGCCCTCGGAGTCGACCGACGACACGAGCGACACCACCGCCGAGGACGAGGCCGGGACGACGGCCACCACGGCCGGCTGACCCCTCCCCGTAGCACATCAGGCCTGGTCACGGGCGTCGCGCTCCGCTCGACGGCGGCGGCGGCGACCGGGCGCGCACCCTTGCATCCGTGTTGCAAGGCGGGGCTACCATGCTGCGCGCTCGGGACGCCGATGAGGGAGAGGACCCGCGTGGCCTACAAGTTCCTGTCCGACGAGTGGATCGCCGCCGCCAAGGAGATCCGCGAGCAGTACTCGGCCCCGCCGGTCCCCCACGCGGTGAAGATGAACTTCATCGTGACCGACGTGCCCTTCGGCGACGGCACGGTCAACGCCCACATGGACACGACGCAGGGCACCAGCGAGTTCGACCTCGGCCACCTCGACGGCGCCGACGTCACGGCCACGCTCGACTACGAGACCTCGCGGGCGATGATGGTCGACCAGAACCCGCAGGCCGCCATGCAGGCCTTCATGGCCGGCAAGATCAAGCTGCAGGGCGACATGACGAAGGCCATGGCGCTCTCGGCGGCCGCGCCGCCCGACCCCGAGATGACGGCGAAGATCAAGGAGATCACCGAGTAGGGCACGCGGGCGTCCCGACGACCGGTCACCGGTCGGGCGCCACGGCGCCCGACCCCCAGGGGTGCTGGTGGAGACGCGGATGTGCCGAGCCGGCTGGGGCGGCAGCCTCATCGCGGCGGCTGGGGAACACCGCGTCCGGCGTACCGCCCCAGCGGGCCCGGCACATCAAAGAGTCTAAACGATCCTGTAACCCTTCAGGGTCATAACTAAACACCCACGGCGAGGGAGAATTCGCAGGCAGGAACCCGCGACGCTGCTCACGAGCGGGCTTCGCCACTCCCAGCGTTCCCCGCCGGGGGCGAAAGGTCAAGTCACCCGCGCGTCATCCCATGAAGAGTTGGACCTGCGTGTCGGGAGCGACACGCGTTCCGGGCACCGGGAAGGCCCCGAACACCTCGCCGTCGCCCCGCCCGATCACGTTGCCGGACCGGAGGCCCTCCTCCTCGAGGGCCTCGCGGGCGTCGTCGAGGCTCATGCCGACGACGTCGGGGACCTTCACGTTCTCGCCGGGCACCACGGTGAGCGTCACCGTGCCGCCCCGCTCGACCTCCTCGCCGACGCCGGGGTCGACCTCGACGACCTCGTTGTCCTCGCCGTCGGCGCGGCGGTCGACGTCGCGGTCGACGACGAGCCCCATCCCCTCCAGCTCGGCGCGGGCGTCGTCGTAGCTGTCGCCGACCACGTCGGGGACCACGCGGGGCGCCGGGCCGGCCGAGACGAAGACGGTGACCGTGTCCCCCTTGGGCCGGCGCTGGGGACCGTCGACGGAGAGCACCTGGCCCTCGGGGGCGTCCTCGCTGTCCTGCGGCCGGAAGTCGGGCACCATCTCGACGCCCTCGGCCCGCAGGGCGGCGTCGGCCTCCTGCTGGGTCATGCCGACCAGGTCGGCCGGCAGGTCGACGAGCGTGGGGCCGAGCGAACGGACCACCCGGAGCTCGCCGCCCTCGCGCAGGCTCTCGCCGGCGGCCGGGTCGGTGGACAGGATCTCGCCGACCTCGGTGCCGTCGCGGTACTCGTCGGATGGCTCGATGCGCCACCCGAACTCGCCCACGTGGTCGTTGATCTCGCTGTAGGGGCGCCCGACCAGGCCGCCCGGCACCTCGTGCTCGGGGACACTCGACCGTTGGATGATCACGGCCGCCAGCGCCCCGAGGGCGACGGCGCACACGATCGCCACCGGGACGAGCCAGCGCCGCGGCGCCCGCGCGCCCGCGGCCAGGGGCGAGAAGTCGGGCGGGTTCGGCCCCGGCGGGGGGCGGTCGCCGGTGACCGGCGGACGGGCGTAGGGACCGGCCGCCGACGGCGGGTGCGGCGAGGAGAACGTGTCGGTGGTGTCGCCGGGGCCGCCCCGGGGCTGGGCGCCCCGGCCGGGCGGCGCCAGCAGCATCGCCGAGGCCATGGGCCCGGTCGGGGCACCGGGGCCGCCGCCGTGGGGGCCGGAGCTGTTGGGGACCGGCGGCGCGAGCGGGCCGGAGCCGTCGGGGACCGGCGGCCCGAGCGGGCCGGGGCCGGGCGTGGTGCCGGGGCCGCCGTTCGGCCCGGGGCCGGGCCGCGACTGCCCCGCCGGCTCGGCGACGGCGGCGGCCAGGGCAGCCGCCGCCGCGGCGGCACCCTCGGGCGTGCCGGGCGGCGGGCTCGCGCCGCCGGCGAACCCCGGCGCGGCGAACCCCGGCGCGCCGGCGAAGCCGGGGCCGGCGGGGGCGGGCGCACCGGCGGCGGGCGCGGCCGCGCCGGGTGGGACGGCGGCGCTGCCGGGGCCGCCCGCGGCCGCCGGCATCGGCGGCGTGGCGATGTCGGCCCGGCGGGGCAGGAGGGTGAGGTCGCCGGCGTCGCGTGTCAGCGGGGCGGTCGCCGACGGGCCCGTGAGCGGGATCGGCTCGGGCCGGGGCAGCTCCTCGGCCGCGGCCACGAGGGCCCGTGCCAGGGCGGCGGCGTCGCAGCGCTCGGCGGGGTCGAGCGTGCCGGCCGCCTCGATCGCCGGCTTCAGCGGGCCGAGCTCGTCGGCGACCGGGATGGGGTGCTCGAGGCGGGCCATGAGCGTGCCGATCGTGGTATCGGCGGAGAATGGGACGACCCCCGTCACGCCCTCGACCAGCACCAGGGCCAGCGAGTAGACGTCGCTGCGCCCGTCGACGGGCTCGCCCCGGGCCTGCTCGGGCGAGGCGTAGCGGGCCGTGCCCAGCACGGCGCCCTGCGGCTCCGTCCACGCCGCCTCGGCGATGGCGCGGGCGAGGCCGAAGTCGGCGATGCGCAACCGGGCGTCGGCCCCGAGCAGCAGGTTGGCCGGCTTGATGTCGCGGTGGACGAAGCCCTGGCGGTGGGCGTGGTCGAGCGCCCGGGCCGCCTCGAGCCCCACGATCAGCGCCTGGGACGGCGTGAGGCGGTGGCCGGCGTCGAGCACCGAGCGCAGGCTGCCGCCGCTCAGGTACTCGGTGACGAGGAACGAGGTGCCCTCGTCGCCGTTCCAGTCGTAGACGGCGACGATGTGGGGATGGCTGAGGGCGGCGGCCGCCTGGGCCTCGGCGCGGAACCGCCGGAGGAACGACTCGTCCTCCGCCAGGCCGGCGTGCAGGATCTTCACCGCCACCCGGCGGCGCAGGCGCACGTCGTCGGCCAGGTAGACCTGCGCGGAGGCGCCGGCCCCCAGCGGAGCGAGCAACCGGTAGCGCCCACCCAGCACACGACCGATCTCGTCGGCCATGCGGGATAAAGCCACGCATCGAGGTTAGTGCCCGGCCGGGCAGGGCACGCCTCGCCGCCCACGCGCGCCGGCGGGGCGCACCGGGACCGTAGGCTCGCGGACGTGGTCGGGGCCGTTCTCGTGCTGGTGGTGCTCGCCGTGGTGGCCGTCTTCGCCGGCGGCTGGCTGTTCGCGTGGCCCCTGGTCCGCCCGCTCGCCCCGCTCTACGACAACCTCGCCCGGCAGGTGCCCCGCCCGCTGCCGTCCGACCGGCTCCAGCGCCGCATCCTCAAGGCCTCGCTCGACCGCATCTCGGTCGGCATCAACGGCGGCGTGATCGCCCCGACGAGCTTCGAGGTCCGGCTCGCCCCGGAGGACCTCGAGACGCTCGGCGGCCTGAAGGACTTCTTCGCCCGCGAGCTGGGCGGCGCCATCGCCGACCGGGCCCGCGACAAGGGCGCCGCCGCCGCCAACCGGGCGCCCGACGTGACCATCGTCGAGGACGAGTCGGTGGCGATCAGCCGCCCGGTCGTGTCCGCCCGGTTCGAGACGCCGACGCAGCTGGCCCCGTCCTGGGACGCGGCCGAGCCGACCGTGGCCGACGCCGGCACGGTCGTCCTCGCCGCGTGGGCGCTCGTCCCGGTGGGCGAGGGTGGCGTGCCGCAGGACGCCGGGGCCATCCGCTTGGCCGGGCACGACGTGGTCGTGGGCCGCTCCCGCGACGCCGACGCCCGCCTCGACGACCCGACGGTGTCGTCGCGCCACGTCCGCCTGCGGCCGCTCCCCGACGGCCGGTGGGAGGTCACCGACCTCGGCTCCACCAACGGCACCCGGCTCAACGGCGCCGCCCTGACGCAGCCGGCCCTGCTGGGCGAGGGCGACGAGTTGCGCATCGGCGGCACCACCTGGCGCTTCGAGCGCCGCTGAGCCGACGACCGGCCGACGCGCGGCCACCGGCGGGCACGCCGGCGGCGACGGTTGAGGCACGCGGGCGGCCGCGGGGCATGATGGCCCGGCCATGCCCGACACGCCCGTCTACAGCCTCCGCTTCCGCATCGTCGCCGGCCTCGTGGTCGCCCTCGCCGCGGGCCTGTTCACGCTGGCCTACCTGAGCTTCCAGGAGGGCAGCGAGGACCCGATCCTGCAGTCCGGCGACGCCGACGAGTTCGTCGACGACCTGATCCCCCAGCGCAACGCCCAGGTCCTGCAGCAGCAGACGGTGGGCATCGACCTCATCCCGACGTGGACGGGGGTGCTGGTCATCGACGGCACCGAGATCCCGCAGGACGAGTTGCAGGTCACGCAGGAGATCGGGCTCATCCAGTACACGCCGAACGAGGGCCAGGCGGTCGAGCAGCTGCTGGCGGGGACCAACACGGTGAACGCGATCGTGTGGCCGTTGGCGGAGTCCCGGGAGACGGCCGCCCGCACGATCTCCTGGACGTTCGAGGTCGTCTAGGCCGGGCCGGCCGGCAGCTCGCCGGTCTCCAGCAGCTGGACGAACCCCGCCTCGTCGAGGACGGGGATGCCCAGCTCCTCGGCCTTGGTGACCTTCGAGGCGCCCGGCTCGGCGCCCACCACGACCGCCGTGGTCTTCGTGGACACGCTGCCCGGCGACTTCCCGCCCCGGGACTTGATCGCGGCCGACGCCTCGTCGCGGCTGAAGTTCTCGAGCGTGCCGGTGACGACGACCGTCTTGCCGGCCAGCGTCGTGGAGCGCCCGCCGTCGTTGTCGTCCGGCCCCTGCGTGTTGAGGCCGGCGGCGACAAGCCGGTCGAGCAGCTCACGATTGGCAGGGTCGGACAGCCACGTCGTCACCGACTCGGCGATGACCGACCCGACGCCCTCGACGACGGCCAGCTGCTCGGTGGAGGCCGCCAGGATGCGGTCGAGGTCGCCGAAGCCCATCGCCAGCGCCTCGGCCGCGGCGGGGCCCAGGTGGCGGATGTTGAGCCCCACGAGGAGCCGGTCGAGCGACCGCGCCTTGGAGGCCTCGATGGCGGCCCGGAGGTTCGCCGTCGAGGTGGCGCCCATGCGCTCCAGCTCGCCGACCCGCTCCCAGTCCAGCGTGTAGAGGTCGGCGACGCTGCGGACCATCCCGGCCTCGATGAGCTGGGCGATGCGCTTGCCCCCGAGGGCGTCGATGTCCATGGCGCCGCGGCTGGCGAAGTGCTCGATGGCGCCCTGGCGCTGGATCGGGCACTCGGGGTGGATGCAGCGGTGCTCGGCCTCGCCCTCGGGCCGCACCAGCTGGCTGCGCACCGGGCACGGGCACGTGGTCGGGAACACCCACGGCTCCAGCCCGTCGGGCCGCTCGGCCACCACTGCGCCCAGGACTTCGGGGATCACGTCGCCGGCCCGGCGGACGATCACCTTGTCACCCGGCCGTACGTCCTTGGCCTTGACCTGGTCCTCGTTGTGGAGCGTGGCCTGGCCGACCGTGACGCCGCCCACGAACACCGGCTCGAGGACGGCGTAGGGCGTGGCCCGTCCGGTCCGCCCGATCGAGACCATGATGTCGTTGAGCCGGGTGGTGCGTTCCTCGGGCGGGAACTTGTAGGCGATGGCCCAGCGGGGGGCCTTGGACGTGAAGCCCAGCAGCTGCCGCCGGGCCAGGTCGTCCACCTTGATGACCGCACCGTCGATCTCGTAGCCGAGGTCGTGGCGGCGCTTCTGGGTGTCGAGGCAGTACGCGAGGACGTCGTCGGGGCGGGTCACCCGGCGGATCTCCGGGTTGACCGGGAACCCGAGGCCGGCCAGGTAGTCGAGCGTCTCGTGGTGGGTGGCGAACGTCGGGCCGCCCTGGATCTCGCCCAGCTGATACGCCCACCACGACAGCTCGCGGCCGGCGGTGACGGTCGGGTCCTTCTGGCGGAGGGCGCCGGCGGCGGCGTTGCGGGGGTTCACGAACGGGCGCTGCTCGAGGGCCACCTGGCGCTCGTTGAGGGCGGCGAAGGCCGCCAGGGCCATGTAGACCTCGCCCCGCACCTCCAGGACGTCGGGGGCGCCCTTCCCGAGCCGGTCGGGGACCGTGGCGATCGTGCGGACGTTCTCGGTCACGTCCTCACCCGTCCTGCCGTCGCCGCGGGTGGCGGCCCGCACGTAGCGACCGTTCTCGTAGCGGATCGAGATGGCCAGCCCGTCGAACTTGGGCTCGCAGACGTAGACGACCTCGGGGTCGTCCTCCTCCGGGGCCTCGATCGCGCCGCCGGCGGAGGCCTCGGCCGCCTCGTCCGAGGCGGGCTCGGCGCCGTCCTCGACCAGCTCGCGGGCCTCGGCGGCCGCCGCCACGCCCGCCAGGCGCTTGTGGATGCGCTCGACCCAGGCCCGCAGCTCGGGCTCGTCGAACGCGTTGTCGAGGCTGGTCATCGGCACGGTGTGGACCACGGGGGCGAACGTGGTCGTGACCGCCCGGCCCCGCACGACCTGCGTCGGCGAGTCGGGGACGATGAGCTCGGGGAACTCCTCCTCCAGCGCCCTGAGCTCGCGCATGAGCGCGTCGTACTCGGCGTCGGTGACGGTGGTCTCGGCGAGCTCGTAGTACCGCCGGTCGTGCTCGGTGATCTCGGCGCGCAGCTGCGCCGCCCGCTCCTCGGTCTCCCGGTCGGCCATGGGAGCCGACTGTACCGACGGCCGCCGGCCGCGCCGCGGCGGTCAGGCGCCCAGGTCGATGCCCATGCGGACGGCGGTGTCCTCCAGCCGGCGGGCCAGCTCGGAGGTGAGCCCCACCACCCGCCGGGCGAAGGGCAGGGCGAGGGTGGCGAGCCCGCAGGCGGGCGTGACCATCGACTGCTCGACGAGGACGATGGGGTCGCAGCCGCTGTCGACCAGGACGTCCCACTCGGCCCGCAGGCGGCGCCAGAGGATGTCGGCGGTCTCGCCCAGCGGCTTGTCGGTCGGCACCGCCCCCCAGGCCACCCAGCCGCCCGCCTCCAGGTAGTTCACGAAGGCGCTGGTGTGCTCGGACGCCCCGAAGCCCACCGGGAGCGACACGATCTGCGGGCCGGCCTGGAGGACCGCCTGCCAGTCGGCCCGCCCGCAGCAGTGCAGGCCGGCCACCGCCCGGCCCTCGATCACCGCCAGGGCGGACGAGACCAGGTCGAGCGTCTCGCCCAGCGGGAGGGGGAAGCCGGGGTCGAGGGCGGCGGTCAGGCCGGGTTCGTCGAGGAACATCACGAGCGGGGCCTCCGGAGCGGCCGCCTGGGCCACCTGCAGCACCTCGCGCGCCCGCGCCTTCACCGCGTTCGACGCCACCGCGAACGCCTTCGTCGCCGGGACGCCGACGGCGTGCAGGGCGATGCCCAGCGACAGGGGACCGGTGATCTGGACCTTGAACGGCGCCGTGCGGCCCTCGACCGCCTTCAGGAACGAGCGCAGGCCGACGAAGGGCTCGCCGCCCACCCCGAGGTCGGTCAGCGGCTCCTCGGGGTCCACGACGCCCTCGTCGACGAGGAGCGAGCCGTCGGGCAGCACGCTCACGCCCGTGATGCCCCAGGCCGCCTGGGCGATCATGCCCTCGACGCGCGACCGCCGCGGCAGCGAGGGGGCGGCGGGGAGGCGCGGCGAGTGCTCGAGCACGAACCCGATCGCCTCGTCGACGTCGTCATGCGGCACGCTGCCGACGCCCGTGGCCAGGCCAACGGAGAGGGGCACGTCCATCAGCGCGCCCCGTGCAGCCCGTCCACGATTCCGGTCAAAGGCACCTCCACCCGGTCCACCCGTGCCCTGGAATAGCGATTCGGTCGCCCGATCGGCAAATCTCCTCGATCCGTGGAACGGCTCGGACCCTGGCTCGCGCGCCTGACCTGGCTGGCCCTGCCGCTCGTGGCGGGGCCCGCCCTCGGTGACGCGCTCGACGGCGCCAGCCGCCCGGTCCAGCTCGTGGCGAGCATCGGCCTGTGGGTGGGGTGGGCGGGCGTGCTGGTCGCCACGCTGGTCCCGGCGACCGTCACGCTGACGGTCCTGCGCATCGCCGCCCCGGCCGCCGTGGCGGCTGCGGTGGCGGCGACGATCGCCGGCGGGCCGTCGGGCGCCGACGTGGCGGCCCTGGTCGGGACCCTGCTGGCCGCGCTCGCCACCGTGGCCCCGTTCACCGTCGAGGCCTTCGTGGACGGCTCGTCGTACGGCGAGGAGCGGCGCCTGCCCCTGCGCGTCCCGGGGGTGTTGGCGCTCGGCCCGATCCCGGTCGTATGGGCGCTCGTGGTGGCGGGCATCGTCACCGGCCCCCTGCTGCTCGCCGCGCGCCAGTGGGTCGCCGGGGCGGTCGCGCTCGTCGTGGGCGCGCTGGCGGCGTGGTGGGGCGTCCGGGTACTGCACACGCTGGCCCGGCGGTGGGTCGTGTTCGTCCCGGCCGGCCTGGTCGTGCACGACCCGCTGGCGCTGGTGGAGCCCGTCCTGCTGCGCCGGGGGGTGGTCACCGCCCTCGGGCCCGCCCCGGCCGACACGCGGGCGCTCGACCTCACCCGGGGGGCGCTGGGGCTGGCCCTCGAGGTGCGCCTGGCCGAGCCGGTCCCGCTGCTGGTCCTGCGGGGGCGGGGGCGGAGCGAGACGGTCACGACCGGGGCGATGCTGATCACGCCGTCCCGCCCCGGCGCCCTCCTCACCGAGGCCCGCGACCGCCGCCTCGCCTAGTTCCCGGGGTTCCTCGCCGGGTCGGGGTGCCCAGGGGACGGTAGGCAGCGGGCGCGGACGCCGGCGAGCACGGTGTCGACCGTCCAGGTGATGAAGGTTGGGTCGGCCACCATGCCGCCGGTCAGCAGCCGCCAGAAGATCGGCCCGCCCAGCAGGTCGAGCAGCTCGTCCGGGTCGAGGTCGCCCGGCAGCTGGCCCCGGGCGATGCCCCGCTCGACCGTGTGCCGGGCCACCGTGCGCCGCTCGACCGTGAAGGCCCGCAGCTGCTGGTTCATCTCGGGGTTGCCGACCGCCTCGGCGATGATCGCCAGCAGCAGGCGCCCCGACGGCGTGTTGGCCATCTTGTCGGCGAGCCCGGTGAGGTGCTGGACCAGGTCGTCGCGTACGTCGCCCGTGTCGACCTCCGTAAGCTCGAGGCCGACCCGGGCGGCGGCGTCGAGCATCAGCCCGCCGCGGGTCGGCCAGCGGCGGTAGATGGTCGCCTTGCCCACGCCGGCCCGGGCCGCCACGGCGTCGACCGTGAACCCCTGCGGGCCGCCCTCGCCGAGGACCTCGGCCGCGGCGATGAGGATCGTCTCGCCGGCCCGGGCGTCGCGGGGGCGCCCGGGCCGGCGGACGGCGTCGGTCTCGGCGGGCATCACCCGGCCGATGATGGCGCAACCGGCTCGACCGGCGCTGGCGTGCCGTCGCCGTTCCCGGCGGGGCCGGTCCCGCCGGCGGCTCCGGCGGTCCCGACGGCGGCGGCGCTCTTGCCGTTGCCGTTGCCGCCCGTCCCGGCCGCGACGGGGACGGGGACGGCGGCACCGTGCGGCGGGCCGTCGGGGACCGGGGCCGCCTGCCAGCCCTCGTGGTCGGGCGCCCGGGCCGGGAGGAACAGGGCGACGATGACGGCGCCCACGGCCAAGGCGGCGGCGCCGATGTAGAACGCCGTGCCCATGCCGTCGGTGTAGGCGTTGCCGGCCACGTCGGCCAGCGCCCGGCCGGCCTCGCCACCGATCTGGTTCGCCACGCCGATGGCGGCGCCCACCTGGTCGGTGATGATGCCCCGCACGTCGTCGGGGACCGGGGCGCCCGCGATGGCGTCGGTGACCCGGGGCCGGTAGGTCGAGCTCATCACCGAGCCGAGGATGGCGACGCCCAGGGCACCGCCCAGCTCGCGGGTGGTGTCGTTCACGGCCGAGCCCACGCCGGCCTTCGCCGGCGGCAGCGAGCCCATGATCGATTCGGTGGCGGTCGGCATGACCAGGGCCAGGCCGGCCGACAGCACGACCAACGCCCCGAGGACCTGCGGGTACGACGAGCCGGGCGTCAGCTGGGCGGCGAACACGAGGCCGAGGGCGGCGGTGGAGAGGCCCACGCCGACGATGATCTTGGATCCGACCCGCTCGACCACCTTGGCCGACAGCGGCGCGACGACCATCTGCACGGCGGCCATCGGCACCAGGCGGACGCCGGCCTCCAGGGCCGAGTAGCCCAGCACCGACTGCAGGTACTGCGTGAGCAGGAACAGCGAGCCGAACATGGCGAAGAACGTGAGGGCGATGGCCCCCGAGGCGGCGCTGAACCGGCGGTTGCGGAAGAACGCCATGTCGAGCATCGGCACGGCGGTCCGGCGCTCCCACCAGACGAACGCGGTGAGCAGGACGGCCGCCAGGCCGAAGCCGACCAGGACCTTGGTGTCGGTCCACCCCTCGGGCCCCTCGATGATCGCCCACACCAGGGCGGTGAGGCCGGCGATCGACAGGAGGGCGCCGGGGATGTCGAGCGGCGGCGCCGATGGGTCCTTCGACGTGGGCACGAAGAGCTGGCCCAGGACGATCGCCACGACGACGACCGGCACGTTGACCAGGAAGACCGAGCCCCACCAGAAGTGCTCGATGAGGTAGCCGCCGGTCACGGGGCCGATGGCGACGGCCATGCCGGCCGAGGCCGACCAGATGGCGATGGCCTGGGCCCGCTCCTTCCGGTCGGTGAAGACGTTGGTGATGATCGACAGGGTCGCCGGCATGACCAGGGCGCCGCCGATGCCCATGACCGCCCGGGTGGCGATCAGCTGGTCGGCCGAGCCGGCCCACGCCGAGGCGATCGAGGCGACGCCGATGATGGCGAGCCCGAGGGCCAGGGCGCCCCGCCGGCCGAACCGGTCCCCCAGGCTGCCCATGGTGAGCAGCAGGCCGGCGAACACGAGGATGTACGAGTCGACGATCCACTGGAGCTCACCGGTGGAGGCGCCGAGGTCGCGCTGCAGCGTGGGGATCGCCACGTTGACGATCGTGTTGTCCACGACGATCAGCAACAGGCTCAGGCACATGACGCCGAGCACGAGCCAGCGGCGGGGGTGGCCGCCGGCGGGGATCGCCGGGGGTGGTGCGGTGTCGGTGACGGTCATCCGCCATCCCTCCTTCTCGTTCCGGCCACCATGCGCCTCGCATTTGCGGAACGCAAGAGTTTCGGAACGGAAGAGTCCGTGACAGCTGTCACGCCGTGGGCGGTCAGCTGCGGGGCGTGGCGACGCCGCCGCCGACGACCTCGTCGCCCTCGTACAGGACGACCGACTGACCCACGGCCACCCGGCGCTGGCGGTCGTCGAACGTGACCACCGCGGTCGCCTCACCCCCGGGCGCGACCCGCGCGGGCCGGGGGTCGCCGTGGGCGCTGCACTGGGCGCCGACGCGGCCGCGGACCGGACCGTCCGCCCACACGACCTGCTCGAGGGTGACCCCGGTGGCGAGCAGGTCGTCCTCGCCGCCCACGAGGACCGTGGCCCCCGGGACGTCCACGTCCACGACGTAGCGGGGCGCCCCGCCCCCGGCGAGGCCCAGCCGCCGGCGCTGGCCGATCGTGACCAGCTCGACGGCATCGACCCGCCCGACCTCGCGGCAGTCGGCGGCCTCGAGCACCCGGCCCGGCCGCAGCGGGATGCGGTCGCCCAGGAAGCCCCGGCGGCCGGCCACCGAGGTCACGAAGCAGACGTCCTGGCTGTCGGGCTTGTCGGCCGTCCGCAGGCCCCGGGCCGTGGCCTCGGCCCGGACCGCGTCCTTGGTCATGTCGCCCACCGGGAGCAGCGTGCGGGCGAGCTGGTCCTGGCCCATGACGTAGAGCACGTAGCTCTGGTCCTTGCGCGCGTCCGCCCCGCGGGCCAGCCGCCGCGTGCCGTCGGGGCGCCGGACGATGCGGGCGTGGTGGCCGGTGGCCACGGCGTCGAAGCCGACGGCGTCCACGCGGCCCAGCAGCCGCTCGAACTTGAGGTGCCGGTTGCACTCGATGCACGGGTTGGGCGTGCGGCCGGTGCGGTGCGCCTCGACATAGGGGCCCACGACGTGGCGCTCGAAGTCCTCGGTGAAGGACCACGTGTGGTGCGGGATGCCCAGCTGCTGGGCCACCCGCCGGGCGTCGTCGACGTCGCTCACCGAGCAGCACCCGGTGTCGGACTCGCCGCCCCACAGCTTCATCGTCACGCCCACGACCTCGTGGCCGGCCTCGATGAGCCGCGCGGCCGCGACCGACGAGTCGACCCCGCCCGACATCGCCACGAGGACCCTCACAGCGTCGCCCCCGCCAGCCGCGCGTGAGCGGCCGGGATGGTGGCCAGCGCCACGTCGACGTCCTCGTCGGTCGAGGGCCAGCCCAGCGTGAGGCGCAGGGCGCCCCTGGCCTGAGCCACGGGGACGCCGAGGGCGGCCAGCACGTGCGAGGCCTGCTGGGCCCCGCTGGCGCACGCCGAGGCGGCCGAGGCGCACACGCCGGCCTCGTCGAGCAGGAACAGCAGCGCCTCGCTCTCGACGCCGGGCAGGCACACGTGCACCGTGCCGGGCAGGCGGGAGGAGCGGTCCGGCGTGCCGTCCGGGCCGGCCGGGACGCCGGTCTCGACCGTCCCGGGCACGGCCCGCAGGAGCCCGTCGGCGAGGCGGTCCCGCAGGGCGGCGACCCGCTCGGCCTGGGACTTCCGGTCCCGGGCGGCGGCGGCGAGGGCGGCGGCCATGCCGGCGATGCCGGCGACGTTGTGCGTGCCGCTGCGCAGCTCCCGCTCCTGTCCCCCGCCGAGCGCCTGGGCCCGCAGCGCCGTGCCCCGGCGGGCCACGAGGGCGCCGACGCCCTGGGGGCCGCCGAACTTGTGGGCGCTGACCGACACCAGGTCGGCGCCGGCGGCCAGCTCCCGCAGGTCGAGCCACGGCGCGGCCTGGACGGCGTCGGTGTGGAGGCCGGCCCGCGGGGCGTGCCGGCGGACGACCTCGGCCACGGCGGCGAGGTCCTGGACGACCCCCAGCTCGTTGTTCGCCGCCATGACGGAGACGAGCGTCGTGTCGTCGGACAGGGTGCCGGCCAGGGCGTCGAGGTCGAGGCGGCCGGTGGCGTCGGTCCCCACGGTCCTGCCGCCCAGGGCCTGGACCGGCTTGAGGACCGCCTCGTGCTCGATCGCGCTGCACACGAGGGCGCCGGGCCGGGCGGCCGCCACGCCGCGGATGGCCAGGTTGTCGGCCTCGGTGCCGCCGCTCATGAACACGACCTCGTCCGGCCGGCAGCCGAGCGCCTCGGCCACGGCGTCGCGAGCCTCGTCGACGGCCTGGCGGGCCTGGCGCGCCACCGGGTGGGCGCCCGACGGGTTGCCGAAGCGGCCGTCGAGCCAGTCGAGCATCGCGGCGCGCGCCTCCGGGCGCAGCGGGGTCGTGGCCGCGTGGTCGAGGTAGGTCAGGCGAGGCGCCATGCGGCCAGTCTCGCAGCCACCCCTCCGGTTGCGATCACCCCTGGTGCGGGGGCTGCTGCGGCGTCGGGGGCGGCGGGTACCCGGGGTGGGGGGCCGGCGGCTGCGGCGGGTACCCGGGCTGCTGGCGCGGCGGGTACCCGGGCTGGGCCGGCGGCGGGTAGCCCGGCCGGGGCGGGCCGCCGTAGCCGCCCGGCATCGCCGGGGGCGGGCCCCAGCCGGACTGCGGCGGCGGCTGCCACGCGGGCGGGCGGAGGCCGTGGGCCTCCTGCCAGGCCGACGCCACACAGGCGAGGAAGGCGTGCGGGTGCAGGAACTGGGCGGGCCGGTGGTTGATCCGCAGGGACACGGCGTTGGCGATCCGCACGGCCATGTGGTCGCGGGCGGCCGTCGACATCTCCGCGCTACGGAGCAGGAACGACCGGACGACCTCGTAGCCCTCCTCGCCGAGCTCGGTCACGTCGAGCCAGGCGGCGTAGCGCTCGTAGCCCGGCGGGGTCGGGAACCAGGCCGGCGCCACGTAGGAGCGGGCCGAGCGTTCACGCACGACCAGCGTCCCGGCGGCCAGGTCGCCCAGCCGCTGGTCGCGGGGCGACAGCAGCACGGCCACGACGGCGATGCAGCCGATCGGGATGAGCAGGAAGTCGACGAAGCCGACGGTCGCCCGCAGGAACGCCTGCTGGAAGCGGATGGGCGTGCCGTCGGCGCCCACGACCCGCAACCCCAGGGCGGCCTTGCCGGGCGTGCGCCCGTGCCACATGGACTCCCACCCCCAGAACCAGGCGAAGAGCAGCAGGACGCTGAAGACCACGTAGTAGATCGCCCCGCCCGTGCCCTCGACGCCGACGACCAGGCCGATCGACAACACCAGCGCCAGCCAGGTGGCCGTGAGCGCCAGCCCGTCGACGATCATCGCCAGGGTCCGCGAGGCCACGCCGGCCCGGTCGAGGTCGAGGACCACGGCCTCGGGCGTGATGATCGGCTGCGCCACGCCGGGGACGGTAGCCCCGGGGCGGGGCCCGGCCCGGCCGGGCCCCGGGTAGCGTGCCCCGGGCCGTGGACATCGACCGATTCATCGCCCGCAACAAGCCGGCGTGGGACCGGCTCGACGAGCTGACGGCCCGGGCCGGGCGGCGCCTGACGCGCCTCACCCCCGCCGAGGTGGACGAGCTCGTCGGCCTCTACCAGCGGGTGTCGTCGCACCTGTCGCACGCCCGCACCGCCTACACCGACCCGGCGCTCACCGGCCGGCTCACCCGCCTGGTGGGCCGCGCAAACGGCGTCATCTACGGCTCGCGGGCCCGGACCGGCCGGGCCGTGGGCGAGTTCTTCGTGTGGCGGTTCCCGGCGGCGGTGTACCAGAGCGGCCGCTTCGTGGCGGCCAGCGCCGCCCTGGTGCTGGTCCCGGCCCTGGTCATGGGCGTGTGGCTGGCGACGAGCGACGCCGCCCTCGACGCCGCCGGCCCCGAGGCCGTGCGCGCCGCCTACCTGGAGGAGGACTTCGAGTCCTACTACTCCTCCGACCCGGCGGCCGACTTCGCCAGCCAGGTCACGGTCAACAACATCCAGGTGTCGCTGTTCGCGTTCGCGGGCGGGATCCTCGCCTGCGTGCCCACGGTCTTCCTCCTGGTGCTCAACGGCGCCAGCCTGGGGCTGGCGGGCGGCCTGTTCGGTGACGCCGGCGAGCTGCCCAAGTTCTTCGGGCTGCTCCTGCCCCACGGCCTCCTCGAGCTGACCGCGGTGATCGTGGCCGGGGCGGCCGGGCTGCGCCTCGGCTGGAGCCTCGTGGCACCCGGCGACCGCTCCCGCAGCCAGGCCGTCGGCGAGGAGGCCCGGCGCGCCGTCGTCATCGCCCTGGGGCTGGTGCTGGCGTTCGTCGCCGCCGGCCTGATCGAGGGATTCGTCACCGGGCGTGGGCTCCCGACGGCGCTGCGCCTCGCCATCGGGACGGTCACCTGGCTCGCCTTCGTGGCCTGGGTCGTCGTCCAGGGACGGGCCGCCACCGCCAGCGGGGTCACCGGGAGCATGGGCGAGCTCGACCGGGGCTGGGACGAGCTGGCGACCGCCCGCGCCCGCTCCTGGGCGAGCTGAGCCGACTCGCGTACGCAGGTCGAGGTCACGGAGCGCGCGGCCGGGATCGCCGGCCCGGATCGGGTGTCAGACTCTCGGGCCATGGTGCCGTCTCTGGAGGCGTTCCGCCGGGCCACCGGCGTGTACTGGGGCACCGGCTCGGGGATCGAGAGTGGGCGTTTCGTGGGTCGGGTGCGGGTCGAGCCGGCGGTTGCCGGGGTCCAGTTGCACTACGAGGCCTGGTCCGAACGTGAGGGGCTGCAGCACCGCGAGCAGGCGCTGCTGAGCGAGGGGCCGGACGGCCTGCGGCTGCACACGGCCGTGTCCGAGATGCCGGAGGTGCTCACGTTCGAGGCCGAGGGCGACAGCTTCGCCCTGCGCGACGACGTGGGCATGCCGATGCGCATCGTCCTGCTCGTCGCCCCGCCCGACCGCCTCCATTGGGCGTGGTGGTGGTCGCCGCCGGGCGAGCCGCTGGTCGAGCGCTCCAAGCTCGTCGCCCGCCGGGCGCACTGACGACGACAACGCCACGCCACGCCGCGCCGCGATCAGAGGGTGCCGGTCGCCTTCACCTTGAGGTAGGCGTCGGCGAGTCGGGGCGCCAGCGTGCCCGGGGCGGCATCGACGACGGTGGCGCCGAGGCCGCGCAGCCGGGCGACCGTGCGGCGGCGCTCCTCCAGGGCGGCGACGGCGGCGGCTCGGCGGTAGGTGGACGAGGCGTCCTCCGCCGGGGTCGACGCCCAGCGGGCCACGTCGGGGTCCCGCACGGCGGCCACGACGACCACGTGGTCCCGGACGACCAACGGCAGCGCCGGTACCAACCACTCGTCGACCGACGCCCCCACGAGGTCGGTGAGGACGACCAGCAGGGCCCGGCGGCGGAACCGGCCGAGCGCCTCGGCGAAGGCCCCGGCATAGTCGCTCTCGATGAGGGCGGGGTCGAGGTCGTAGAGCGCCTCGACGACCCGTCCCAGCTGGGTCTTGGAGCTGGCCGGCGGCACCACAGCCCGGACCTCGCGGTCGAACGCCACCACCCCGCAGCGGTCGCCGAGACCGGTGGCGACGGCGGTGAGCATCATCACCGCGTCCATGGCGTGCTCGACCCGGGGCACGCCGTCGACCCGGCCGGCCATGGTGCGCCCGTTGTCGAGCAGGACCAGCACGGTCTGGTTGCGCTCGGCGCGGTAGGTCCGCACGATCGGGCGCCCGACGCGGGCGGTGGCGGCCCAGTCGACCCGGCGGAACTCGTCGTCGACGGAGTACTCGCGCAGCTGGTCGAACTCGGTGCCGCCGCCGCGGCCCTGCGCCGAGCGCAGCCCGACCTCGAGGATGCGGGCCTTGCGGATGCGCAATTCTGCCTCGTCCTTGGACCGGAACGAGGGGTACACGCGCAGCGCCCCGGGCACGTCGAGCGTGGCCTGGCGGGCGGCCAGGCCGAGCGGCCCGTCCACCCGCAGCGTGACCTTCGTCGGCGTGAACCGGCCGCGCCGGGCGGGGTGGATGGCGGTCGTGCCCCGCAGCGTCCCGCCGGCCGGCGCCGTGCCGGACACGCGCCGGGTCACGGCCCGCAGCGACGGCGCCAGCTCGTCGGCCAAGGCCACGCGCAGGCGGCGGCCGGTGGGGTTGCGGACCGTCCACGACACCTCGGCGTCGGACCCGAGCGTGACCGCGGGCGGCACCTGACGGGCGAACGGCAGCGTCCGGGGCGCCGGCGCCAGCACGCCGTCGACCAGCGCCACGGCCAGGAGCACGGCGTCGACGGCGACGAGCCACCCCCACCCTCCGCCGGGCACGAGCAGCACGACCAGCGACGACACCAGGGCGCCGAGCGCCAGCCGGGGCGTGGGGACGAGGGGCACGGGTCGTGGGGGGCGCGGCGGCCGCGGCTCAGCGGGGGACGGGGACCGAGGCCAGCACGCCGTCGAGCACGCCGTCGACGGTGGTGCCCTCCAGCTCCAGCTCGGGCCGGATCTGGATGCGGTGCCGCAGGCACGGCTTGACCACGGCCTTGACCTCGTCGGGCGTCACGAACGACCGCCCGGACAGCCAGGCCCACGCCTTGGCGGCGTGCAGGACCATGGCGGCGCCGCGCGGCGACACGCCCAGCGTCACGGACGGCGCCACCCGGGTCGCCCGGGCAAGGGCGACGATGTACGCGATCACCGCCGGGTCGACCCGGATGGCCTGGATCTGCCCGCGGGCGTCACGGATATCGGCGGCGGTGGCCACCGGCTTCACCCCGGCGGCGGCGGTGTCGTGGGGGTCGAGGCCGCGGTCGTGGCGGGCCAGGACCTCCTGCTCCTGCTCTGCCGTCGGGTAGGCGACCGCGAGCTTGAACAGGAACCGGTCGAGCTGGGCCTCCGGTAGCGGGTACGTGCCCTCGTACTCGATCGGGTTCTGCGTGGCGATCACGACGAACGGCTCGGGCAACGCGTGCGCCTCGCCCTCGACGGTGACCTGGCGCTCCTCCATGGACTCGAGCAGCGAGGCCTGCGTCTTGGGCGGCGTTCGGTTCACCTCGTCGGCGAGCAGCACGTTCGTGAACACCGGCCCCAGCCGGAAGCGGAAGCCGCCGGTGTGGTCGCCGGGGTCGAGCACGAGCTGGCCCGTCACGTCGGACGGCATGAGGTCGGGCGTGAACTGGACCCTCTTGAACTCCAGGTCGAACGCGGCCGCCAGCGTCTTGACCATGAGCGTCTTGGCGACCCCGGGAACGCCCTCGAGCAGCACGTGGCCCCGGGCCAGGATGGCGGCGATGATGCCGGACAAGGCGCCGTCCTGGCCGACGACGACCTTCCCGACCTCGTCGCGCACGGCGAGGATCGCGGCCCGGGCCGGGTTCTCGAACTCGGCGGCAGCCGCCGCCCGCGAGACCGGGGGCGGGGTGACGGCGGGCCCCGGTCGCGCGCCGTAGGCGGGGGCGGGCGGGACGGGCGGCGGGGGCGGGCGCCAGCCCCCGGGGGCGTCGCTCATCGGTCGAGGACCTCCTCGCGGATGCGGTCGATGGTGTGGGCGAGGACGACGAGCTGGGCGTCGTCCTCGACCGGCCCGGGGCCGAGCGCCCAGGCCAGGCGCGCCTCGTCGGTGCCGGTGCGCTCGTGGGCGACGGTCACGACGGCGGCGGGCGGGGCCTCGGCCGGGATGCCCAGCCGGTCGCCGAGGAACCGCCGCAGGTCGGCGCGCAGCAGGTCGGCGGCGTGCTGGGGCGAGCTGGTGCGGTCGAGCAGCGAGCCGACGGCCGCCACGAGCTCGGACCCCGCCACGGCGACCGGTTGCGGCTCGGAGACGGGCGCCCCGAGGCGGCGCGACCGCCACAGCACGAAAAGAGCGAACGCCACGAGCAGCTGGGCCAGGAAGGCCCGGACGTTCGGGGCGATCAGGTCGACGAGCGTCCGCTCGCCGCCGCCGGCCGGGGCGATCGGCTCGAGCACGTCCACCCGGATGCCCGGCCGCGGCGCGACCAGGGCGGCCACGACGGGGGCGTTCTCGCCCTCGTCCAGCGTGTCGTTGACGAACAACCCGCTGCCGCCGATGGCGACGACGTCGCCGGCGCCCTGCGGCGTGGCGAGCACGTAGGCCTCGTACGCGTCGCCGATGCAGGACCGCGCGTCGCCCTCCACGGCGTAGAGCAGGCCGCCGTTCCGGGGCCGGATCCCGTCGAGGTCGATGCCGTCCTGCAGCGGGGGGACGTCACAGGTCGGCGTTCCGCCGACGGCGCCGGCCAGGCCGCTGCCCGAGGGCCCGTCGCCGTCGGCGGCGAAGCTGCCGGTGGTCGCGGGCACGAACGACGACGCCGGGTCCGTGACCACGAGCGTGCCGCCCTCGTCGACCCAGGTGCTGAGCGCGTTGGCCTGGCCGGTGTCGAGGAGGTCGGCGAGGAGGACGAACACGTCGGTGTCTGCGTCGGGCAGCCGGTCGGTGACCGAGACCTCGGCGCCCAGCTCGTCCAGCACGGCCACCAGCGCGCTCGTGCCCAACCGCCCGTCGGACCGCGGGTCGAGCGGCCCGTCGCCGCCCTCGTCCCGCCCGATCAGCGCCAGGGCCACGAGCCCCACCGCCACCAGGCCGACGGGCAGCAACCAGCCCGGGGCCCGGCGCCCGGCCGTCCCCGTGCCCGCCCCGGCGGGGGCTGCGCTCACGAGGGGGCCACCAGCGCCAGCTCGGCCGCTCCGGCGCCGTCCACGGGGCCGGTCGCCGTGGCCAGCACCTCGTCTGCCAGCCGGGCAAAGCGGTCGCGCTCGTCCGGCCCGCCGGCGGCGCCGCCGTACCAGGCCGCCTCGAACACGTCGGTGGCGCCCCGGAACGCCGGGGCGGCCGGCGGGCACGTGCGGCGGACGTCGGCCACGAACTCGCCCGCGGTCCGGCCCACCAGGTCGGGGATCACGTCCCGGGCGGACAGCTCGCCCACCAGCGCCCGGTAGCGGCAGCGCAGGCCGTCGCGCCAGCGTCCCTCCGCCTCGTGGCGGCGCGCCTCGGCCGCCCAGTCGACGGACTCGTCGCCGGCCTCGGCCACCACGACGGCCCGCTCCCGCGGCGGGCGACGGTCGAGCCGGAACCCCGCCCGCGCCCGCCACAGCACGAGCAGGAGCAGCGCCACGAGCAGGGCGAGCACGACCCACCCGATCCAGGTGGGCAGCGCCCCACCGCCGCCCCCGAAGGAGGGCACGAGGTCGGCCAGGCGGTCGTTGACCCAGTCGACGAGGTCCTGCAGGGGGCTGTCGGAGGTGTCGTCGTCCCACCGGTATTCCGGCCGGGACAGGACCTCGTCGGCCACCCGGCGGACCTGCTCGGGGTCGCGCTCGGTGGGAAGCAGCTCAGCCCGCACGGTCGAGCGCCCGGCGGGCGGCCAGCTCGAGGTCCATGCCCTCGTTGCGGACCCGCAGGTCGAAGTAGAGCAGCACGGTGGCGGCGGCCACGAACGGCGTCGTCACCATCTGGGCGACGATGCCGCCCAGTGCGATCAGGAGCCAGCTCGCCTCGCCGCCGACGACCACCGCGACGGCCTGCGGGAGCGACGAGAGCGTGGTGTCGAGGGCGGTCGCCACGATACCCATCAGAACGATCGTGAGCAGCACGGGCCAGTAGCGCTCGCGTGTGAGGGCGACCGAGCGGCCCAGCGCGGCGCCGGCGGACGCCGACTCGGCGCCGATGACCGGCGCCACCACGCAGAACAGGGCCATCACGAAGACGATGCCGACGTAGCAGGCGAAGATGCCCACCCCCTCGGCGAGGTGCACCACCACGAACGTGGCGAGCAGCGGCCACCAGCGCCGCAGGATGACCCCCACCATCTCGCGCCCGGGGGCGTCGTGGCCGACGCTCCACCCGCTGACCAGGTGGGCGATCGCGGCGGCGACGCACACGAGGGCGATCGACGGGATGAGCGCCAGCAGCAGGAAGCCCCAGATCTCGCCCCCGGACGCGCCCTCGCCGGCGAGGGCCGGGTCGGCCCCGAAGATGACGGAGTCGGCTCCGTAGCCGTCGTCGATGTAGTTGCGTGCGAGGTACGCCGCCAGCACCTGGACGGGGACGACGAACGCCGCCGTCAGCGTCAGGATGCGCCGGGGCCGGGCCTTCAGGACCGTGAACCCGCCGTCGAGGATGTCGGCCAGCGTCATGGGCCGGAACGCCACCTGCGGCACGGCGCCCGGTGTCACCGTGACCGCCCGGGACCGCGGGCGGCCGCCACCCCCGACGGCGCCGGGAGGGACGGGCGAGGGGGCGTCCTGCTCGGCCACCGACCCCGGTGCGACCCAGCCGCCCGCGGGCGGACCCTGCTCCATGCGCGTCATCATCCCCCATCGGGCCGCCCGGGCCGCACCGGGCGGCGGCGGTGGCAGCATCGGGCCGTGCAGGGGTACGGGCCGGAGACCTACGGCGATCGCTTCGCCGACGTGTACGACGACTGGTACGGCGAGGTGTCCGACGCGGGGGCCACCGTCGCCCGCGTCGCCGGCCTGGTCGACCGGGCCGGCGGCGGGGCGGTGCTCGAACTGGGCGCCGGGAGCGGCCGCCTGGCGCTCCCGCTGGCGCAGGCCGGCCTCGACGTGTGGGCCGTCGACGCCTCGGCGGCGATGATCGAGCGGCTGCGGGCCAAGCCGGGCGCCGAGCGGGTACACGCCGTCGTCGGCGACATGGCGGCCCTCGACCTCGACCCCGCCCCGGCGTTCGCCGTCGTGCTGTGCGCCTTCAACACGTTCTTCAACCTCACCGACACCGAGGCCCAGCGTCGCTGCCTGGCCAACGTGGCTGCCCGCCTGGCGCCGGCGGGGTGCCTCGTCCTCGAGGCGTTCGTCCCACCGCCCGGTGACGAGGAGGCCGCCGCCATCGGCGCCGTCGAGCCCCGGCACATCGGCCTGGACGAGGTGGTGCTCACCGTGAGCCGGCTCGACCCCGCCACCCGCACGGTCACCGGCCAGCACGTGTCGCTGCGCGAGACGGGGATCCGGCTGCGGCCGTGGGTGCTGCACTACGCCGGCCCCGAGCAGCTCGACGCCCTCGCCGCGGACGCCGGGCTCGCTCTTGTGGACCGGGCGGCGGGGTGGGCGGGCGAGCCGTTCACGGCCGAGAGCGGGGCCCACGTCTCGACCTACGCCCGGCGGTGAAACGGCGCCGGTCGAGTTCATCGTGGATGAACGCGGTGTATCGCCGAGTGATGTTTCGTCAGGACTGTGAGCGTTTCTGACCGGGGCCCGGTCACCGTGCGTCTACGGTGATCCCCGTGGCTGGCATGCGTGAGAGGCGCTCCCGATGAGCCAACTGCGGTTGAACCCCCTCACCGGGCGGTGGGTGGTCATCGCCGCCAACCGGGGCACGCGGCCCGGGATGCTCGTTTCGCCGCAAGTGCCGATCCCCGAGATCGAGCCCTGCCCCTTCTGCCCCGGCAACGAGGACGAGACCCGTCCGCCGATCCGGACCTACGGCCGCAACGGCGAGTGGGTCGTTCGGGTCGTGCCCAACCGCTACCCGGCGTTCGAGGGCGACTCGTACCTGCACGTCTACAACCTGGGACCGGTGTTCACGCAGGCGGCGGCGAGCGGCGCCCACGAGGTCCTCGTCTACACCCGTGACCACGACCGGACGTGGGCCGACCTCGACGACGCCCAGGTGGAGGTCACGATGGCAGCGATCCGCGACCGCATCGAGGACCACGCGCACCGCCGGGCCATCCGCTACACGCAGGTCATCGTCAACCAGGGCCGCGAGGCCGGGGCGAGCCTGCAGCACGCCCACGCCCAGCTGGTCGGCCTCCCCTTCGTGCCCGGCGAGATCGCCGAGGAGGAGGCCGGCTTCCGCCGCTTCGAGGGCTCGTGCCTGCTGTGCACGACGATCGAGGCCGAGGGCGACGCCGGCCACCGGACGGTCTACGACGACGACCGGGTGCTGGCCGTGGCGCCGTACTGGTCGGGGGCGCCCTACGAGATGCTGGTGCTCCCCCGCCATCACCACGTGCACCTGAGCGACGCCGAGCCGCAGGACGTGACCGCCATCGGCCGGGCGCTGCGCAGCTGCCTGGCGCGGATGCGAGGCCTGCTGGGCGACGTCTCGTACAACATCGTCTTCCACACCGCCCCGCACCGGCACGCCGGCCCGTACCACTGGCACGTCCACCTGGTGCCCCGGCTGACCAGCGTCCCCGGCTTCGAGCAGGGCACCGGCGTGGCGATCAACATCATCCCGCCCGAGCTCGCGGCCCGGCGCCTCGTCGACACGCCCGAGAACGCCGCCCCGGCCGGCCTCTACGACTCGGCCGGGACGCCCGCCCCCTGAGAGGCTGCGCCGATACGCGCAGCTTCTTGCCCAGCGGCCCGGCGCCGAAGGCGCCAAGAGCGGCGATGCCGCGTCGTTCGACCTCTCGGGCGCGCCAGCGCCCGAGAAGGCAACCGTGCCCATCCGCGCATCCTCTAGGACGTGTCCCCGTCGGTGGCCGGGCTGCGGCGGAGCGCGATCGCCAGGTCGTAGGCCCGGCGCTTGGGGACGTCGAAGGTCGCCGCCACCGCCGCGGCTGCGTCCCGCGGCGAGGACCCGCCCGTCAGCCGCTCGCGCAGCGCCGCGGTGAGGGCGTCGTCGTCGGGCGGGGGCTCCTCCGGGGCGCCCTCGACCACCAGGACGATCTCACCCGGCGGCTCGCGGTCGGCCGCCCACGCCGCCGCCTGGGCCAGCGACCCGCGCCAGACCTCCTCGTGGAGCTTGGTCAGCTCCCGGGCCACGGCCACGCGCCGGCCCCCGCCGCAGGCCGCGGCCAGGTCCGCCAGGGTGCGGGCGACCCGGTGGGGCGCCTCGTAGGCGACGATCGTGCGGCGCTCGCCGGCCAGGGCGGCCAGCCGCTCGGCCCGCACCGACCCCTTGCGGGGGAGGAAGCCCTCGAACACGAACCGGCCGGCCGGCAGGGCGCTCACGACCAGGGCCGACAGAGCCGCCGACGGGCCGGGGACGACGTCGACCGTGTGCCCGTAGCGCACGGCCGCCCGCACGAGCCGCTCGCCCGGGTCGGACACGCCGGGCATGCCGGCGTCGGACACGACCGCCACCGTCTCGCCCCGCCCCAGCCGGTCGAGCACCCGGCCCACCTCACGGTTCTCGGTGTGGTCGTTGACGACGACCAGCGGCGGCCGCGGGATGCCGGCGTGGGCGAAGAGCTTGCCGGTGCGGCGCGTGTCCTCGCAGCAGACGAGGTCGGCCCCTGCGAGGGCATCGACGGCCCGGGGGCTCAGGTCGCCGAGGTTGCCGATGGGCGTGCCCACCAACACCAGCCGGCCGGCGCCGGCGGCGTCGCTCACGGCCGGCCCTTCAGGGCCGGGGCGCGTCGGGCACGTCGCCGTCGCCCTTGATGTCGAGCTGGTCGCCCGGCTGCAGGTTCCACCGCGCGAAGCAACCCGCCTCGGCCTCGATGGCGCAGCGCGCCCGGGGCACCGGCAGGCCGACCCGCCAGGGGGACATGTGCACCACCCGCAGGACCCGCATGTCGCCGTCGCAGTAGGCCACGTCGAGCCCGAAGCGCATGCCGAGCGTGTGCACCGAACGGCACGGCCGGAGCAGGATCGCCCCGTCGACGCCCTCGCGCCCGAGCAAGCCCCGCGACCGGGCCCGGTGCGAGCCGGCGACCTCCAGGCTCGCCAGCACCTCGCCCTCTCGGAGAAGCCAAGCCACGCTCCAATGATGCCTCCGTGCCGGCCCAACCAGACCCCGGGCGGCCGCGGTTGCCACGATGCGGAGGATTCTCGTCCGTTCCCCCGACAGACCGAGGGCGGTTCACTCCGCCGCGGGGCCGTCAGGGCGGGCTCGGGCTTGCCTGGGGCTTGTCGGCGCCCTTGACGCTGTCGAGGACGGTCTGGCCCTGCCGATCGACGAGCCGGGTGAACAGCTGCTGCGCGTACCCGAACACCAGTGCCCACGCGAGGATCTGTGCGGACGTGTCCAGTGCGCTGAGGCCGGGCACGAATTGACCCCGCATGAGGAGCAGGCCGAGGAAGGCGGTGATGGCGCCGGTCGGCAACTTCAGCAGGACGAGGGCGACGGGGACACCGAGCCGTTCGGACGAGCCACGGATGCCACGGATCGCCGCCGCCCCGGCCACCGCCGCGGCAGTCAGCCCGACGAGCTCGACGACCATGATGTCCTGTGCCTTGGCGGCTTCCTCGATGCTGTCGTCGATGTCTTCGGCCGCCAGGCCTGCCTGCGAGGCGCCGTCCGTGGGTGACGTCGAGAACGGGGCGGACTGTGCCGTCGGACAGACGACCACGGCCTCTCCGGACTCCTCGGGCGCGAAGCACAATGGGATCATCGTCGGGCGAAAGAGGCCCACGAGCGCCAACGCGACGGCCAGCACGGCCATGAGCACCGAGGCGGTGGCCAGGGCGTTGCGGAAGCTGCGCACGCGCAGTTGCTCGCGTAGCGCGGCCGAGCTTGCGCCGCGCACCGCCGTGACGATGCTGCCGCGTTCATCGCCGACGATCCTGAGCTTCCTCGCCCGGTCCGCCTGGTCGGTGTCGCCGAGCGGCGCAAGCTCGGGAGCGTTCAGGCCCAGCCTCCGGCAGATGCGCTCGAACTCCTGTCGTCGCGGGTCAGTCGGGTGCAAGTGGGACTTCACGTGGCGGAGCAGGCTCGCCATCTGTCCGAGGACGTAGTCGGGTGGCGCGAAGTTGAGGAGTTGCGCCTCCGCTGCGTCGAGGTTGCTCATCGCGCGTTCGAGAAGCGATGCGTTGCGAAAGAACTTGAAAAGCCTTTTCGGGCTCAGGCTCTGTCCCACGGCGGCCTGCCTGGCCGCTTCGAGGTGGCTGCTCACGCCGGTGACCAAGATGTCGCATGGCTTCGATCCGTCATTCCCCCGGACCCAGTCGCACAGCGATTCCAGTTCTGTTGCCCGTGTGAGCGTGCCTTCCCGCCAGGGAACACGCACCGGCCCTCCCAGCGCGGGAGCCGGCGTGGGGTGAGCAATGGTGCGGGCCATCGGCTCACCCTCGGGCGTGCCGGCACCGGGTTGCGTGCCGGGCGCAGGTTCGGCGCGGAACCTATCGGCGTGGTCCTTGTGCAGGAGCGACATGACGTGGCTTCCTCGGTACGGCTTTACGTATACAGAGGAACCTGAGAGACCTCAGATACGGCTCCACCGCGCCGCCCCGCCGAAGGAACCGGCGGCAGCACTGGCGGAGTCACCCACGGGTGGCGAGTGGCACGGATCGGGTCCTCTGGCTTGCGTGTTCGGTTCTTGGGGTACCGTTTGTGCGCTTCGGGGAGGCACGATGGCGGGACCACACCAGGGCCGAACGGGCGACTCTCAGGACGAGCCGGACGAGGTTGCCATCCCGGACCGGTCCAGCCCGGCTGCGCCGGCCGAATCCCCAGAGATGTCCGAGCGTTGGGCCGCCGTCGTACAGGCGTACCAGGCCCTGCGCGAGCGTCGACCCCTGCCGGGCTCAGCGGCCGCGATCACGCCGCAAGACGGGGCCGGCCACGCCCCGCCGCCTGCCGGGGCGCCCGCCGGCCCGTCCCTACCACGGCGGGTCAGGGAGGCCGGTGCCGTGCGGCCACACCGCCGGGAGGGAATCGCGGCATTGTGGCGCGTGGGCGCACCGGGGGCCGAAGCTTCGTCGGCCAACGGGCTCCGGGTCCCGCCGGCCGAGGCGGCACCGGCGAAGCGGGACGAGGTCACACCCGGCAGAGCGTCGCCCGGTGCCAACGGCAGCCGCGTGCCGGCGACCGGCGAGGCATCCGCTGCTGACCGCGAGCGCCGGGACCCGGCGGACCCCTCCCTCCGCCCCGCCGAGCGCACGGCGGCGGTGCGGGCACCGCACAATGGGCTACACACGGGCATCGCTACGCGGGGGTGGGTGAAGACGCTGACCGTGATGGTCGGGGTCGTCATCGTCGTCTCGGCCGGGGTGGGGGCGCTGCTGACCGCCCGAGCGGACGACGACAGTGCGACGGTGACCACCACCCCTGCTCCGGCGGAGCCCGGGATCGACGTGCCCGTCGTGCTCCGCTCGGGCGGGGTGGACCGGACCTACGTCGTCCACGTGCCCGCCAGCTACGACGGCAGCCAAGCCGTCCCGCTCGTTCTCGTGCTCCACGGGAGCGGCGGCAGTGCCGAGATCGCCGACCGCATCAGCGGCATGAGCGCGAAGTCCGACGCCGCGGGCTTCCTGGCCGTGTACCCGGAAGGAACCGGGAGGTCAGCGACGTTCAACGCCGGCCAGTGCTGCGGCATCGCCGGGGCGAGGATGATCGACGACGTCTCCTTCATGCGGGACGTCGTGGCCGACGTGTCGGCCGACTATCTGGTGGACGCCCGCCGGATCTACGCCGCCGGCATGTCGAACGGGGCGATGATGGTCCACCGCCTCGGCTGCGAGATGAGCGACGTGCTGGCCGCCATCGCCCCTGTAGCCGGCGCCCTGGAGGTCGACTGCGCACCGGCCGGGCCGGTCTCGGCGATCGTGTTCCATGGGAAGGCCGACCTCATCGTCCCCTACGCGGGCGGGCCGGCCGAGACCGTGCCGGGGGGCATGGATTCGGAGTACGACCCGGTGTCGACCGCGGTCGATGTGTGGGCTACGACCGGCGGCTGCACCGGCGCCACCGACGAGCAGGTCAGCGCCAGCGTGGTACGCCAGGTCCGGACCGGCTGCATGGCGGGCTACGGGGTCGAGCTCTACACCGTGGACGGCGGCGGCCACGCCTGGCCCGGGGGCGAGCCGGGGTGGGCCGGGGGTGACGTCCCCACCACCGAGGTCGTGGCCACCGACCTGATCTGGGACTTCTTCGCCGCCCACCCCAAGTCGTAGACCCCGGGCCTACGAGGCGCCCGTGTCCGAAGCGCCCTGGGTTTCGTGACTGCTCGGTTTATGGGTGACCGGCCGTATGCCCGGTTACACGTTGAACCGGAACTCCATTACGTCGCCGTCGGCGACCACGTAATCCTTGCCCTCGACGCGCATCTTGCCGACCTCGCGTGCCTTGGACCACGAGCCGATCTCGATCAGCTCGGCCCAGTCGATGACCTCGGCGCGGATGAACCCCCGCTCGAAGTCGGTGTGGATCACGCCGGCCGCCTGGGGCGCCTTCCACCCGGCCCGGAAGGTCCAGGCCCGGCTCTCCTTCTCGCCCGTCGTGAGGAACGTGCGCAGGCCGAGCAGGTGGTAGGCGGTGCGCAGGAAGCGGGGCAGGGCACCGTCGCCGAGGCCGAGCGCCTCGAGCATCTCGGTGCGGTCGTCGCCGGTGAGCTGGGCCGCCTCGGCCTCCAGCTGGACGCACATGCCGATGACCTCGGCCTTGCCGCCCAGCTCGGCCTCGACCGGTGCCACGGCGGCGTCGAGCTCGCCGAGCCGGTCCTCGGCCACGTTGACCACCGCCAGGACCGGCCGGTTGGTGAGGAGGAACCACGGCCGTAGCAGCGTGCGGGCCTCCTCGTCGAGGTCGCTGCGGTACAGCGGCGTGCCCTCGCCGAGGATGGCCAGAGCGGCGTCGAGCGCCTCGACCTCCGGCATCAGCGACTTGTCGGCCCGGGCCGCCTTGCGGCGCTTCTCGAGCTGGGACTCCACCGACTCGATGTCGGCCAGCGTCAGCTCGAGCTCGAGCACGCTCAGGTGCTCCAGCGGGTCGGACGGGCCCGGGACGTCCTCGTCCTCGAACGCCCGCAGCACGTACACGACGGCATCGGACTCGCGGATGTTGGCGAGGAAGCGGTTGCCCAGGCCCTCGCCCTTGCTGGCGCCCTCGACCAGGCCGCCGATGTCCACGAACTGGACGGCGGCCGGCACCACGTTGCGGCTGCTCGACAATGCGGCGAGGGCCTCGAGCCGGTGGTCGGGCACCTTCGCCACGCCGACGTTGGGGTCCCGCGTGGCGAACGCGTACGGCGCCGCCAGCGCCCCGCCCCCGGCGAGCGCGTTGTACAGCGACGACTTGCCGGCGTTGGGGAGGCCGACGAACCCGAACCGTTCCATCCGGACAACGCTACTTTGCGACCTCGTGCACCCCGCCGAGGCCCTCGACCGCATCGCCTACCTGCTCGACCGGGCGCTGGAGCCGTCGCAGCGCGTCAAGGCCTACATCCGGGCGCGCGACGTCGTGCGGGAGCAGGGTGACGACGAGATCGCCCGGCTCCACGCCGCCGGGCGCCTCACCGACCTGGCCGGCATCGGCCCCAAGACCGCGGCGATCATCGAGCAGGCCCTGGCCGGCGAGGTCCCGTCGTACATCGGCGAGCTGGAGGAGGACACCCGCATCGAGCCCGGCCCCGGCGCCGGGTTGCGGGCTGCGCTGCGGGGCGACTGCCACACGCACTCCACCTGGTCCGACGGCGGGGCCACGATCGAGGAGATGGCCCGGGCCGCCATCGGGCTCGGCCACGAGTACATGGTCCTCACCGACCACTCCCCCCGGCTGACCGTCGCCCGGGGCCTGACCGCTGAGCGCCTCGCCCGCCAGCTCGACGAGGTCGAGGCCGTCAACGAGCGGCTGGCGCCGTTCCGGGTCCTCACGGGCATCGAGGTCGACATCAACCCCGACGGCTCCCTCGACCAGTCCGAGGAGATGCTGGCCCGGCTCGACGTGGTGGTCGCCAGCGTCCACTCCAAGCTGGGCATGGAGCGGACGGACATGACCCGCCGCATGGTCACGGCCGTGGCCAACCCGCACGTCGACATCCTCGGCCACTGCACGGGGCGCAAGGTCGCCTCCTGGGAGCGCTTCGCCGGCGGCAAGGCGTCCGGGCGGCGCAGCGCGGCCCCGGTCCCCGCGTCCGAGCGCGACGCCGCCCCGGCCCGGCCCCGGCGGGTCGGCCCGAACGGCAAGGGCAAGGACTGGTCGCGCCCGGCCCCGGGCGGCGGCCGCGCCCAGGCCGAGTTCGACGCCGAGCTGGTGTTCGCCGCCTGCGCCCAGTTCGGGACCGCGCTGGAGATCAACTGCCGGCCCGAGCGCCAGGACCCGCCGGAGGACCTGCTGGCCATGGCCATCGAGTGGGGCCTGGAGTTCAGCATCGACACCGACGCCCACGCCCCCGGCCAGCTGGAATGGCAGCCATACGGGTGCGACAAGGCGGCGTTGGCGGGCATCCCGGCCGAGCGCATCGTCAACACCCGGCCGGCCGACGAGTTGCTGGGATGGGCCGCGGCCCACGCCGAGTAGCCTCGTCCTCCATGTCGAAGCGCACCGTCAAGAGGAAGCTCAAGGCCCGCCGCAAGAAGGCCAACCACGGCCGCAAGCCGAACGCCGGCCGCTGACGACGTCGGCGGCCCGGCCGCCGACAGCACCGTGACCGACGACCTCGCCACACCCACCCCGGCCGGGGCCGTCCCGGAGCCCCTCGTCGCCGACGGGCTCCTCGAGCGCATCCGGGCGGGATGCGCCGGCGTCGCCTCCCGCGCCCGCCACGTCACCATCGACCCGGTCGCGCTCGGCCGGCTCGCCGGCGACCTTCGCCCCGATCCCCCGCCGCTCCTCCCGGAGGAGCGGCCCGTCCGCGACAGCGACTACGAC
>DATFOS010000069.1:0-21387 GCA_035265325.1 Acidimicrobiales bacterium | reverse complement strand
CCAGGCGGCGCGCCGGTAGTCGGCCAGCATCAGCGTCATCGGGACGGTGCCGTCGCACCCAGGTTCGACCGTGAACCGGTCGCCCACGGCCAGGGCCTCGGCGACGTCGGGAGGCGCGTCGTACGCGACGAGCGCCACGGCGGCGTCCTGCACCTCGGCGGGGAAGGTGATCGGACGAGCGTCGATCAGCCCCCAGACGGTCCTCTTCTGCATGTCGGCCTCGGGCGGGGCGTCGACCGCGAGCACGATCGACCCACCGGTCGGGTGGGGGTCGGCTGTGGTCTCAACCGCGCGTCCAGCATGCCGCGTCGCAGCCGGTCACGACAGGCCGTCGTCCCCATCGCTCGGAACGTGCGCACACTCAGCGGGCGCGGCGCCGCGGCGTGCGAGGGTCCGCCATGGCCTCGGGGGCGAGGAGATCGTCGAGCTGGGCGTGGTCGAGCCAGCCGCGCTCGAGCACGAGGTCGGTGACGGCCCGCCCCGTCGCCAGGGCCTCCGTGGCGATGGCGACCGAGCGCTCGTAGCCGAGCACCGGGTTGAGGGCGGTGACCACGCCGATCGAGCGCTCGACGTAGCTCCGGCAGACCTCGCGGTCGGCCTCGATGCCGACGATGCAGCGGGCCGTGAGGGTGATGCAGGCGTTCTTCAGGATCATCAGCCCGTGCATCAGGTCGTAGGCGATGATCGGCTCGGCCATGTTGAGCTCGAGCTGGCCCGACTCGGCCGCCATCGTGATCGTGGCGTCGTAGCCGACGAGCTGGAAGCACACCTGGCTCACGACCTCTGGCATCACCGGGTTGACCTTGCCCGGCATGATCGACGACCCCGGCTGCACGGCCGGCAGGCGGATCTCGGCCAGCCCGGCGCGCGGCCCGCTCGACAGCAGCCGCAGGTCGTTGCACACCTTCGACACCTGGACGGCCGCCCGCTTCAGGGCGCCGGACAGGCCGAGGAACTCGCCGGCGTCCTGCGTGGCCTCGACGAGGTCGGCGGCCAAGCGGACCGGCACCCCGCTGTCCGCGGCCAGGTGCGCCGTGGCGGACTCGGCGTAGCCCGGCGGGGCGTTGATGCCGGTGCCGATGGCGGTGGCGCCGAGGTTGACGTGGAGCAAGCCGGCCACGGCCCCCTCCAGCGCCCCCATCGCCTCGCCCACCATGGTCGCCCACGCCGCGAACTCCTGCCCCAGGGTCATGGGCACGGCGTCCTGCATCTGGGTGCGGCCCATCTTCACGACGTCGGCGAACTCGCGCCCCTTGGCAGCGAGGGCGTCGCGCAGCTCGCCCAGGGCGGCGACCGTGTCGCGCGACGCCAGGACCAGCCCGAGCTTGACCGCGGTCGGGTAGGCGTCGTTGGTGGACTGCGACCGGTTGACGTCGTCGTTCGGGTGCAGGCGGGCGTAGTCGCCTCGCTCGTGGCCGAGGATCTCGAGGCCGCGGTTGGCGATGACCTCGTTGACGTTCATGTTCGTCGAGGTGCCGGCGCCACCCTGGATCATGTCGACGACGAAGTGCTCCCGCAGGCCGCCCGCGGCGATCTCGTCGCAGGCGGCGACGATGGCGTCGCGCCGGTCGGCCGGCAGGTCGCCCACCTCGCCGTTGGCCAGCGCCGCCGCCTTCTTGACCATGGCGAACGCCTGCACCAGGTGCCAGAACTGGCGCAGGGGGACGCCCGAGATGGCGAAGTTCTCGGTCGCCCGCAGCGTCTGGACGCCCCAGTAGGCGCCCGCCGGGACCTCCCGCTCCCCCAGCATGTCGTGCTCGCGGCGCACGCCGCGGCGCTCACCCGCCACGCCGGCGCCGACGAGGCGGTCGTCGAGGAGCCGCAGCCGCTCGCCGAGGGCCCGGGCCACCCGGGCGACGACGCGGTAGTAGGCGTCGGGCCGCTCGCCGCGCAGCGCCTCGACGGCCGACCGCGGCACGGCCAGGACCGTGGCCCCGGTACGGGTGCGGGCGCTGTCGAGGTGGGCGCCGTCGTCGAAAAGCAGCCCGGCGCCCACCACCTCGCCGGGACCGACGGCGGCCATCACCCGTTCCTCGCCGTGCAGCCCCCGCACCAGCTCGACCGTGCCGGCCGTGACGAACCCCAGCCACCGGCGCGGCGTGGACTCGTGGAACAGCCAGGCGCCGGGCGGGAAGACCTGCTCGGCGCCCTCCGCGGTGAGGGCGGCCAGGTCGGCGGGCTCGGCGCCGGTGGCCTCCGCCACCACCGCCAGGGCGTCGGTCGGGCTCGGGAGGCTCGGGTCGCGCACGGTCGCCATCGCCCCCATGCTGCCCCGGGGGTGCGACCGGCAGACGTGAGGCGGTGCGAGTGCGGCGCGGAGCCTCTAGCGTGTCCGCCGGCGGGTCGGCAGGACGGCGGAGGCTGGGAGTCCGTGCGATCGACGACCGGGGAACGGCACCATGCGCTGCCCGCGCCCCGGCGCGCCCCCGGTCCGATGCCGGCCGACGACACGACGCCGGCCGTCGACCCTGCGCCGGAGGACACCGGGGGCGCGCCCCTCCCCGGCACGTCCGACACCGACACCGGCACCGACGTCGACACGGCCGAGCGGCCGGCCGTCGCGGTCCCGCCCAGGGCGGCCCCCGCCGCGGACGGCGACGGCGGGGCCCCCGGCGACGGAACCACCCCGCCCGTCCCGGGCCGGCGCCGGCGGCGGGTGCTGGTCGTCGCCCTGGTGCTGATCCTGGCCGCACTGGCGGTCTCCCCGCTCTCGCCCGTGTCCCCGTTCGGCGGTGAGGGCGACGAGCACGCGCGGGTCCCCCTCCCCGACCGGTCCGTCCGGGTGACGACCACCACGACGCCGTCGGTCACCGGGCCGAAGCTGCCGGAGGCCGAGCCGGCCCCGCCGACCCCGCTGACCACCCTCCCGCCCGATCCCGGCGCGGCGCCGACCCCCGCGCCGGGCGACCCGGCGACCCCGGGCGCCCCCGCCCCGCCGACGGTCCCCACGCCCGGGCCGATCGAGGGGGCCGGCTACGCGCTCGCCTACCACGACGAGTTCGCGGGCGCCGCCCCGGACCCGGAGGTGTGGCACACGGCGCCTTTCGGCGGGGCGCTCCCGCCCACGGTCCGCGACGGGTACCTGACCATCACCAGCACCGCGGCCAACGACTACATGTGGGGCCACGTGGCCTCCACCGGCCCGCGGACCGAGGCCGAGCCGAGCTACCGCAACCCGCGGGCGTGGCAGGAGGGCTACTTCGAAGCCCGCCTCCGCTACAGCGACAACTCCTGGTCATGGCCGGCGTTCTGGCTGTTCAGCCAGACGAAGACCGAGGCCTGGCCGGGTGAGGACTGCTCGAGGCTCAACGCCGAGTGGGACATGATGGAGAATGGCGTCGAGAACGGCACCGGGGGCCGGCCCGCCAACCGCTGGTACTTCACGGCGCTGCACCGGAACACGACCGACAACAGCGACGGCGGCTACTGCGACACGCCGGACGAGCAGCGCATTGCCTCGGTCGAGTTCCCCGACACCAACGTGGCCGACTGGCACACGTGGGCCGGCTCGTGGACCGCCGACCAGATGTGCACGTACCTCGACGGCGTCCAGATCCAGTGCATGGAGCCCTACGACTCCACGGCCCAGCCCATGCAGCTGATCTTCACCATGCAGTACCTGAGCCGCTGCGACGGGTGCGGTCCCCGGCCCGAGTCGCTGGAGATGCAGGTGGACTGGGTCCGCGTCTGGCAGCGCTGAGCCGGCCCGGCCGGCCCCGCTCCGCCCGGGGCTCGTCGGGGTCAGGGCGTGTACGGGTACGGGGCGTGGAATGTGCAGTCGAGCCCGGTGCCCCAGGCCACGGCGTCGGGCCGCCGCGGGAGCCCGATGGTTGCCAGGTCGTCCGCCAGCGGACCGGTCCCCAGGACGATCGTCACGCTGTCGCGGTCGAGGAACCGCTCCGGGAACTCCAGGTCGAACGGCACCACGACGGGCTCGCCGTCCAAGTAGGCGTAGCAGCGGTTGCGGACCAGCCGGGAGCGGGCCGCCGGGGTCGCCCCGGCGACGCGCACGTCGAGGGCCGGCTCGTCGCCCTCGGCCACGAGGAACGACACGCTGTCGCGCCGGTGGGCCACGTCGACGGCCGCGACGCGACGCGGGATGCCCATGCACCAGTAGGCGATCTCGCCGTGGAACCGCCGGTTCACCAGCGGGTCGCGCAGGTAGACGCCGTCCCGTTCGTCGGACGCCGACGCCCCGACGGGACGCGCCGGCACGGAGAGGTCGCACGTGTTGCAGGCGCCCCAGTCCCCGCCGAGGCACTCGTGGACGGCCAGCACGACGTGGACCGTCCCGTCGGGGGCCACGGCGAGCTGGAAGTCGTCGCCGGGCAGCCACGAGCGGACCACCTCGGCGGGCGTCACGAAGACGAGCATGAGCACGTTGAGCTGGCTGGTGTGGGCCGGGAAGACGACCGACCGCCCGTCGATCATCCCCCAGGTCGTCGTCCGTTCCACCCTCCCCCTCCGCCTGTCCGGCCGCCCGCCCCCAGTCAACCCCACGGAACGCCCCGGGTCACGAACAATGGGACGGCGCGTGCGATCGCCGCTACGGCGTCCCCCGGTCGCGGGGGCGGCCGGCGCGGCACGATGGGGTGATGGAGCCGATCCCGGAGACCTTGGTCATGTACGGCGCCGCCAGCACCGCCGAGTCGCTGGAGTGGTCGTGGGTCGGTGACCAGCTGACGGCGGCCGGCACCTACTGGGTGGTCCCCGCGACGGCCACGCCCACCAGCCGCCCGCACCCCCGGCCGGTCTGGGGCGTGTGGGCCGCGCCGGACCTGCACCTCAGCGTGGGGAGCCCGGTGCTGGCCCGCGCCCTCGTGACGGGCGCCCCCGTCACCGTCCACCTCGACAGCGGGACGGACGTCGTTCTGGTCGAGGGCGCGGTCACCGACCGCACGACGGCGCCCGAGCTGGTCGCGGCGTACGACGCGAAATACGACTACGCCTACGACGTCGACGAGTACGGCCCGTTCACGACGATCCGCGCCGCCCGGGCGCTCGCCTGGCGCTCCGCCGGCTGGGCCGGCCGCGACGGCTTCAGCCGGACGGGGCGCTGGCGCTTCTGACCTTCATGGGGGGCCGGGGGCGTCCTCGTCGTCGGGGAGGCCGGCGTCCACGGCGCCGGCCCGCTCGTCGCGCTCGGCCCACGCCAGGAGCTCGTCGATGGCGAAGACGGACTCGTCGATGCCGGCGTGGAGGTCGCCCCGCTCGGCGACGCGGGAGGGGACCGTGGCGATCGTGCAGTCGTTCGCCTCGACGTCGTCGACCTCGTCCCACGTGATGGGCGTCGAGACCGTGGCCTGGGGCACGCCCCGCACCGAGTACGCCGCCGCCATCGTGTGGTCCCGGGCGTTCTGGTTGTAGTCCACGAACAGGGCCTTCGGGTCCCGGTCCTTGCGCCACCACGTGGTCGTGACGTCGTCCGGCGCCCGCCGCTCGACCTCCCGGGCGAAGGCCAGGGCGGCCCGGCGGAGGTCCGTGAAGCCGTGGTCCGGAGCGATGCGCACATAGACGTGCATGCCCTTCCCGCCCGAGGTCTTCGGCCAGCCCACCGCGCCCAGCTCGTCCAGCACCTCGTGCACCACGTGCGCGACCCGGCGGACGCGTTCCGGCGGGCACTCCGGCATGGGGTCGAGGTCGATGCGCCACTCGTCGGGGGCCTCGACGTCGGCTCGCCGGGAGTTCCACGGGTGGAACTCGACCGTGGACATCTGCACCGCCCAGATCACCTGCGCCAGCTCGGTCACGCACAGCTCGTCGGCGTGCAGCCCGTAGCGGGGGAAGTGGACGCGCACGGTCTCCAGCCACGGCGGCGCCCCGCCGGGCACCCGCTTCTGGTGCACCTTCTCCTCGGCGACGCCCTTGGGGAAGCGGTGCATCATGCACGGCCGCTCCCGGAGGGCGTTCACGATGCCGGGCCCGACGGCGATGTAGTACTCGACCAGGTCGAGCTTCGTCGCCCCCGTGGCCGGGAAGTACACGCGGTCGGGGTTGGACACCCGCACCGTGCGCCCGCCCACCTCCACCTCGGTCGCCGGAGCCTTCGCCACCCGCGTCACCGTACCGGCCACCCCGCCGGCGCCCGGCCCGGTTGCGGGAGGCGTCGGTACGATGCCGCCGTGTCGGCGCAGGGGTCGTCGGAGGACGCACCGCCGCTGCTCCGCGTGCTCGGCCCGCTGGAGGTGGGCGGGGCGGAGGGGCCGGTGCCCGTGCGGCCCGGCCGACCGACCCGGCTGCTGGCGGCGCTGGCCATCCGCCTGGGCAGCCCCGTTGAGGCGGACGCCCTCGTCGAGCTGCTGTGGCCCGAGCGGCCGCCGAAGGACGCCCGCAACGCGCTGCAGGTCCTCGTGTCCAGCTTGCGCAAGCAGCTCGACCCGCTCGCCGGGCGGCTCGCCGTCGACTGGGGCGCCGGCGGGTACCGCCTCGTGGCGTCCGACCCGTCGGTCGTCGACGCCGTGCGGTTCGAGGCCGGTGTGCGGGCCGCATCCCTCCCCGGCCAGGGCCGCGACGGGCCCGCCGGGACGGGACCGGCCGGGGCCTCGGCGGCCGACCTCACCGCCGCCTGGGCCGAGGTGGAGCGGGCGCTGGCCCTCTGGCGCGGGACGCCGTACGCCGACATCGCCGACACCGGCTTCGCCCGGGGCGAGGTGGTGCGCCTGGACGAACTGCGGGCGCAAGCCGAGGAGCGGCGGGCCGCCCTGCTGCTGGCGCTGGGCCGGGCGGACGCCGCCGCCATCGTCCTCCGGCAGCACGTCGGCGAGAACCCGCTGCGGGAGGGGGCGTGGGCGCTGTTGATGGTGGCGCTGTACCGCTCGGGCCGCCAGGGCGACGCCCTGCGCGCCTACGGGACCGTCCGGGAGCACCTCGTCGAGGAGCTCGGGATCGAGCCGGGTGCCGAACTGCAGTCCCTCGAGAAGCGGGTCCTGGACCACGATCCGGCGCTCGACTGGTCCCCACCGGGCCCGGCACCCGCCGGGCCCGGTCACGGCGACGCGGCCACCGCGGCGGTCGGCGACGACGGCGGGCTCGGGCCCCTGCCGTCCCGGGTACCGGAGCCCGTGGCGCCGCTGGTGGGGCGGGCGTTCGAGGTCGGGGAGGTCCGGGCCGCGCTGGCCGAGCGGCGACTCGTGACGCTGGTCGGGCCGGCGGGCGTGGGCAAGACCCGCCTGGCCGTCGAGGCCGCCCGGGCCGCCGGCCGCGACCACAGCGTCCTCGTCGTCGAGCTCAGCGCGCTGGAGGACGCCGGCGCCCTGCCCGCCCTGCTGGCCGCCGAGGTGGGCGTGCCCGCCGTCCCCGGGCGGGACCCGCTGGAGGCGGTCGCCGCCCGCCTCGCCGCCCAGCCTGCCCTGCTGGTCCTCGACACGTGCGAGCACGTGGTGGACGCCGTGGCCCGGGCGGCGTCGTTCCTGTTGCGCCGGGCACCCGGCCTGCGGGTCCTCGCCACGAGCCGGCAGCCGCTCGACATCGAGGGCGAGGTGGCGTGGCGCGTCCCGCCGCTGGAGCTGGCCGACGAGGGCGCCGTCACGCTGGTCGACGTCGAGCCGTCCGGGGCGGTGCGGCTGTTCGTGGACCGGGCGCGGGCCGTCCGGTCCGACTTCGCCCTGACGGACGACAACGCCGCCGACGTCGCCGCCATCTGCCGGACGCTCGACGGGCTCCCGCTCGCCATCTCGCTGGCGGCTTCCCGGACGAACCTCCTCTCCCCCGCCGGCATCCTGGCCCGGCTGGACGACCGGTTCGCCCTGCTGTCCCGCGGCGGGCGGGACGCCGAGCGGCGCCAGCGGTCGCTGCGGGCCGCGGTCGAGTGGAGCTACGACCTGCTCGGGCAGGACGAGCGGCGCCTGTTCCGCCGCCTCGGCGCCTTCCCCGCCTCCTTCGACCTCGCCGCGGCCGCCGCCGTGGCGGGTGACGCGGGCGACGACGTCTTCGAGGGGCTGGGCGACCTGGTGGACCGGTCGCTGGTCGTGGCCCGGGACGACCGCTTCGTCCTCCTCGACACGCTCCGGGCCTTCGCCGCCGACCTGCTCGCCGGTGAGCCGGGTGAGGCGGCCGCCGTCCGGGATCAGCACGCCGCGTGGTACGCCGCGATCGCCCTGGCCGCCGACCCCGTCTCGCACGGGCCGCTCCCGGGGCGGTCGACGGTGCTGCGGCAGGAGTGGGTGAACGTCCTCGCCGCCCTGGAGTGGTCCTTCGCCGTCGGGCGGCCCGCCGACGGGGCGCGCCTGGCCGGCGCGGTCGCCGGGTTCCTCGTCCTGGAGGGCCGCCTGGTGCAGGCGGACCACTGGCTCACGCGGGCCCGCGCCGTGGACGCCGACGACGCCACGACCGCCTCCGTGTACCGGGGCGTCGGCATGCTCGACCTCTACCGCAGTCGCTACCCGGAGGCGAGGATGGCGTGCGACCACGCCGTCGGGGCCGCCCGCCGCACCGGCGACGACCGGCTGGTCGGCTCGACGTTGCTGGCCCTCGGCACGGCGGAGTGGGGGCTCGGCGAGTACGACCGCGCCCGGCTCCACCTCACCGAGGCGGCCGACCTGTTCGCGAGGGTTGGCGACGACAGGGGGCGGGGGTTCGCCCTCTCGCGCCTGGGACGGACGCTGGCGACCGTCGGCGAGGAGACCGCCCTCGCCACGCTGGAGGCGGGCGAGCGCCTGCTGGCGGCGGTCGAGGGCGAGTGGATGCACGCCGCGGCTCTCGAGCACCTGGCCGGCGGCCTGCTGATGGCCCGCCGGGCCGACGAGGCCGTGGAGCGGGCAGGCGGGGCGGTCGCGCTGGCCCGGACGGTCGGCTCCCACGTCGGCGAGCTGGCCGCCGTTCTCACGCTGGGCCGGGCCCGGCGGGCCGCCGGCGACCCGGTGGGCGCCGTCCGGGCCCACCGGTCGGCCCTCGCCCAGGCGATCGGCATGACCAACCCCGGCGGTACCGCCGAGGCCCTCGACGCCCTGGCGGATGACTGCGACGGCGACCGCCCCGAGCTGGCCGCCGAGCTCCGGGGCTGCGCCGCCGCCGTCCGGGACGAGCACCGCGTGACGCTCGCCCCGGGGACGGCGCGCCGGCGGGAGGTGGCGGTCGCCCGCTCCCGCGCCCGCCTCGGCCCGGGCCGCATCGCCGCCTGCGAGCGGTCCGGCCGCGCCCGGCCGCCCGCCTGGGCGCTCGAGGCCCTCGCCGACCCGGCCTAGGCGCCGGCGCCGTCCGGGGCCTAGGCCTCCGGGACGGGGGTGCCGCCGTCGGCGGCGAGGACGGTCTCGACCTCGATCTCGATCCGGATCTTCTTGCTCACCATCACGCCGCCCGCCTCGAGGGCCATGTTCCAGGTCAGGCCCCAGTCCTCGCGGTTCACCTCGGTCCATGCGGAGAACACGGCCCGGCGGCCACCCCACGGGTCGCCGACGGCGCCGAGGTACTCGACCTCCAGGACGACCGGCCGGGTGACGCCCACGATCGTGAGGTCGCCGTCCACCGTGGCCCGCGTCCCCGCCCACGCCACCCGCGTGGACCGGAACGTGGCCGTCGGGTGCCGGTCCACGTCGAAGAAGTCGGGCGAGCGCAGGTGGTCGTCCCGGTCGGCGGAGCCGGAGCTGACGCTGGCCATGCCGATCGTGACCTCGACCGCCGAGTCGGCGGGATCGTCGGCGAGGCGGACGACGCCGGCGACGTCCGTGAAGCGGCCCCGGACCTTCGTCATCATGAAGTGGCGCCCGACGAACGCGACCTCCGCGTGGCCGGGGTCGACCTCCCAGTCCCCGGCCAGGGGGACCTCGGTCCCGGCGACGGTGCGGACGAGGGACGGCTGATGGGTGACGGACACGACGGCCTCCTGGCCACTCGGATGCGGGTCGGGGCACCTCCCCGCCGCCACCGCACCCTCGGCCAGCCCCCTGACACGCCACTGATTCCCCGCTGAACCACCCCGGGCGGGCCGCCGGCGTCAGCCCGGGCCCAGGCGCGTGACGTCGTCGGACGCCGCCGTCGCTCTGGCGAAGTCGCCGGTCACCACCGCCCCCGGAACTCCTCCGACCGCGTCATCCACCGGGGTTCGTCCGCCGTGACGGCGTCGCTGCCCGCCGTCATCGCTGGTAGGGCGGAGGCCACGGCGGTCACCGTCACGGGCACCCAGCCGGCCGACGCGCGTCCCAGCCACGTCAAGGCCACGGACCGTAGCTCGTCGCTCGTTGGTCTTGTCGCGCCGGGAGGGGCATGGTCGGCCGGGCGTCGGCGGGAGCGGCGGCGCCGGGTGGGGACAGGTCGAGTTGGTGGGGGCGGTGGATCGACATGCCGAGGCGCTCGCCCCAGTTGCAGGTGTCGGGCGAACGCGTGAGCCCGAGCGCTCGGACGGTATCGGCCAGCGGCCCCGTCCCGGTTTCGATGACGATCGACTCCGGAGCGAGCGGCACGACCGGCGCCTCCAGCTCGTAGCGGACCCGGCGGGGCGCCTTCCCGGCAGAGGTGTAGACGTCGGCCTGGATGACCGGCCCGGCGTCGGCGGCGGGCGGGCGCGGCAGGCGGACGAAGAGCTCGTCGTCACCGCCCGACCCCACCCGCACGGCCACGTGGTCCGGCCGGTAGGTCACATCCAGCTCGCCGAGGGCGCCCGAGAGCCCCAGCGCCCAGTACATGACCTCGTCGGTGAAGGCGGCGTTGGTCACGCCCCGGCACAGCTGGATGGCCGCGGCGGACGGCACGTCACCCCCCGGGACACGCGGGACGCCCGCGATGCCCGGGACGACCGGGACGGTGAGGCCGGCGTAGGCGCTCGGGCCCCAGTCACCGCTCCGGTAGTCGGCGAGCAGCAGGGTCACCCGGACGAACCCGTCGTCGTCGGCGGCGAACGGGAAGACCTCCTCCGGGACGACGGCCCGCAGCGCCTCGCCCGGGACCCGGTAGCGCAGCATCGCCACGCTGGACTCGTGCACCCGGGCCGGGAAGACGATCGGCTGCGCGTCGATCATCCCCCACACGTGTCGGTCGCTCATCCGCCCTCCCGGAGTCGCCGTCAGGTGTCCCTGCATGCCGCTACGACGCCGGTGCTCGTCCGGGCAGGTCGAGGACGAAGGCGTCGCCGAGCCCGGCGAGCGCCAGGGTGGCGAGCACCCGCTCGCTCGGGTCTCGGAGCACCACGGATCGCGGCGACCCGCCCCCCAGCTGCCGGGCCACCAGCAGCGCGCGGAGCCCCTCCGAGTCCATGAAGCCGACATCGGCCAGGTCGATCACGAGGGGCTGGTCCGCCCACAGCCGGGCCGCCCGCACGGCCATCACCGCCCGGGTCATGGCCTCGACGGCGCCGAGGTCGAGCTCACCGCTCGCCTCGACGACGTAGCCCTCGTCCTCCTCGACGACGCGCACGTCGACGATCGGACCCACCCCCATCGCGCTCTCCCTGCCCGCCCCTCAGGATCACGGGTACGTCATCGCCGGCCTTCGCCACAGGGTGACGCCCGGCGACACCCCTCGTGCCAGGATCACCGCATCACGCGGTACCAGAGTACGGCGGCGTGCGGCTCCGCGTTGCCCTCCGCCTCCGTCCCCCGGTGGGCGTCGTCGCCGCCACCGCGGGACTTCATCGCGGCGAGGCCCGTCGGCCCGCTACGGGCCGGCGACCCGGGCCGCCTCGTCGAGCGCCCGGCCCAGGCGGTCCCGTACGTCGTCGGAGACGGTGCCGTCGACGATGTCGGCCGACAGGGCGTAGACGACGGTGGGCATGGTCCACCCCTCGAGGCTGGCGACGAGCGCCCGCCCGCTGGTGTCGAGCGCCAGGTAGTGCTGCGGGGCGCCCGCCGTGGCGGCCAGGACCACCGCCGTGCCCGCCAACGCCCCGCTGGGGAACCGGTCGAGGAACGCCTTCATCGGCCCGCTCACCGTCGCCCGGTAGATCGGGCTGGCCAGTACGAGCCGGGTGGCGCCCGACGCGGCCGCCACGGCGGCGTCCACGGCCGAGTCCGGATGCCGGCCGAGCAGGCCGTCGGCGGACAGCGCCGACAGCTCGATCAGCTGGCCTCCGCCCCCGGCCTCGAGCGCGGCCACGGCCAGTGCTCGCGTGCGCGACGTGGCGGACTCCCCGGAATGGACGACGACGAGGCTCATGCCCTCATGACACCTCGTGGGGCGACCGGCCGCCACGTCGGGCACCGGTCAGTCCGGGTCGGCGACGCTGGCCGGGAAGCACCCACCTCGGCCGGGGACGCGCTCCGCTCGGCAGCCGACACCCGCCCCTCCGCCCGGGTTTCCGGCACGAGACGGTGGTACAACGACCCCCAGCCGGGCTCGCACGAGGGGGATGCGCCGTGCCGTACAACCAGACCGGGCTCGTGGTGCACGACGCCGACGCCCACATCATGGAGACGCCGGGGTGGTTGCGGCAGTACGCCGACCCCGACGTGCGCGACCGCATCGAGCCGCTGCGCTACTCCTCCGGCAACGAGCTGCGCCAGACCGGCGACCCGAACGAGCAGCTACGCGACCTCGAGGCCGCCTTCGCCCGCCTCGCCGCCAAGCACGCCAGCGACGAGTACCGGGCGGCCGAGGACGCCGAGATCATGGCGCGGAAGAACTTCGCGGCCACCGGCAGCTTCGTCGCCGAGGACCGGCCCCGGGCCCTCGACATGCTCGGCTTCGCCAGCCAGCTGGTGTTCAACACGTTCCACAACCGGCGGCTCCACGACTGGGAGCACGCCGACATCGACCTGGCCATCGGCGCCGCCCGGGCCCACAACCGGGGCTTGGTCGAGTTCTGCTCGGTCGACCCGCGCCTCCTCCCCACCTGCTACGTCCCGCTGGCCGACCTCGACCGGGCCGGGCAGCTGGCCGGCGAGGCCATCGCCGGCGGCGCCGCCGCCCTCCTGGTGGCGTCCGGGTGCCCTCCCGGCCACTCCCCCAGCCACCGCCGCCTCGACCCGGTGTGGCGCCAGGCCGAGGAGGCGGGGCTGCCGGTCGTGTTCCACGTCGGCGGCACCGGCGACCTGATCGACCAGAACTACTTCGTGAACGGGCTGCCGATCCCGCCGGACTTCCACGGCGGCGAAGAGAACTTCCGCTCGGTCGACTACATGGGCATCCCCGGGCCGCCGGCCCAGACGCTGGCCACGATGATCTTCGACGGCGTGCTGGAGCGGTTCCCGGACCTGCGGGTCGGCGTGATCGAGCAGGGCGCCGTGTGGGTGCCGTCGTGGACCCGGCAGATGGAGTCGGCGTTCGACGCCTTCGCCCGGCACGAGGACCGGCTGCGCGAGCTGTCGCTGCGGCCGAGCGAGTACGTGCGCCGGCAGGTGCGTTTCACGCCCTACCCCACCGAGGACGTGGGCTGGATCATCGCCCAGTCCGGCCCCGAGGTCTGCCTGTTCTCGTCGGACTACCCGCACGTGGAGGGCGGCCGGCGCCCCATCGAACGGTTCGAGGCCTCCCTCGACGCCTCCGACATCGACCCGCACGCCCGGGCGCGGTTCTACGGCGACAACTTCGCCGACCTCATGGGCTCGGCGCTCCGCCACCTCACGCCCGCGTAGGCGGTGCGCGAACTGGACGTGCGCTCGGACGCGGGTCCGACATCGGGCAATAGCGGTGTCCCATGTCACAGTGAATGGGCGAAATGAGGTTGCGCGGAGAGCTGTGCTAGACCGGTCGGGGCTCACGTAAGGGACGGGGACGTCGGGAGTCGGTGGGCCGGCCGGGGGAGGTCACCGCCTGGCGTGTGGGTCTCCTACGCCGGGAGGTATCCCTTGACCGCAACGGACGCCCAGCTGATCGGCCAGGTGGTCGACACGGCCCGCTATCCGCTGACCGAGCCCGGCGGCGCGGCCTCGAATGCGGTCGTCGCCGATGTCCGCAGCGAGCTGGGCACGGTGGGCTGCAGCGTGCTCCCCGACTTCATCCGCCCCTCCCTGACCGACACGGTGCGCGCCGACGGCGAGGCCGTCGCCGGGCTGGCCTACGACGACGTCGAGGTCGTCAACGCCTACAACATCGCCCCGGACACGCCGCTGCCGGACGACCACCCCGGCGCCATCCCGATGGAGCGGGGCAACGCCTTCGTGGCGCGTGACCTGATCCCGGAGGGTTGCCTGGTCCACCGGTTGTACACGAGCCCGCTGCTGCAGCGTTTCGTGGCCGCCTGCGTCGGCCTGCCGGCGGTCCACCCGCTCGCCGACCCGCTGGCCGGGCTGTGCCTCAACGTCGTGGCGCCGGGGCGGGAACACCCGTGGCATTTCGACACGAACGAGTTCTCGGTCAGCCTGCTCACCCGGGACGCCGACGCGGGCGGCGCCTTCGAGTACTGCCCGGACATCCGGTCGGCTGGGGCCGAGAACCTCGACGACGTCCGCGGGGTCCTGACGGGGCGTCGGGAGGACCTGGTCCGCCGCCTGACGCTGCGTCCGGGCGACCTGCAGGTGTTCCTCGGGCGTTTCTCGCTGCACCGGGTCACGACCGTGCGCGGCGGGCCCGCCCGCCACTCGGCGATCTTCGCCTACAGCGAGCGGCCGGGCGTCGTCGGTAGCGTCGCCCGTACGAAGCAACTGTTCGGGCGCGTCTTGCCCGAACACCTGGCAGCCGAGCGACGCGCCGTGCGCGGCGACCGGCTGCTCGATTAGGGGTCAGTGCCGACTCTGCCGGAACAGATCTCACCATCAGGAGCATGCCTCGTGCCGTTCGACGCGACCGGGAAAGTTTCGCTCGACCACCTCTACGTCCAGGACGACCCCCGGGCCTATTTCGGGGCGCTGCGGGAGCTCGACTACTGCATCCCGCAGTTGGCCAAGCCCTACTTCGCCAAGCTGGTCCAGGACCACCGGGAGGCCCGGCACCTCGGTGAGGGCGAGCGGCCCACGGTCCTCGACGTCGGCTGCTCCTACGGCGTCAACGCCGCCCTGCTCGGCTGCGACGCATCGATCGACGAGCTGTACGAGCGCTACGGCGACGCCGACGCGGCCGGGCTGACCCGCGACGCGCTGCTGGCGCGGGACCGGGCCTTCGTCCGCTCCCGCAGCCCGCTCGACGCCCCGCGCTTCGTGGGCCTCGACGCCTCGGCGCCGGCCCTCGCCTACGCCTGCGAGGCCGGGCTGCTCCACGACGCCGTCCACGCCGACCTCGAGCACGACGACCCGACGGCGGCCGAGCGCGCCGTCCTAGGCCGGGCCGACCTGGTCGTCTCCACCGGGTGCCTCGGGTACGTGACCGAGCGGACGATCCGCCGGGTCGCCGAGGCCGCCACCGACAGGCTTCCCTGGATGGCGCACTTCGTGCTGCGGATGTTTCCCTATGCGCCTGCGGCCGAGAGCCTCCACGAGCTGGGGTACGAGACGGTCCACGTCGAGGGGGTGTTCAGGCAGCGGCGCTTCGCCTCGGCGGAGGAGCAGGCGCTGGTGCTGGACAGCCTGTCGAGTGTGGGCCTCGACCCCGACGGGTTGGAGTCCGACGGGTGGCTCTACGCGCAGCTCCACATCTCCCTGCCGACCGACACGAAGGACCGCGAGGGCACAGGATGACGGTGAACAGCGACGAGTTGTCGTCCCGGACGTTCGGCAACGAGGACCGCCTCCCGCGGGCCCCGTTGCCCACACTGGAGGACAGCTGCCGGCGCTTCCTCGAGTGGTCGGCGCCGCTGCTGACCGCGGACGAGCGCGCCGCCACCGAGGCCGCGGTGGCCGCCTACCTGGCGTCCGGCAGCCCCGCCCACGCGCTCCACGCCGCCCTCGAGCGCTACGACGCCACCCCCGGCGTCCGGAGCTGGCTCGATGCGTTCTGGCCCGCCCGCTACCTGGGCCGGCGCGACCGCATCGCCCTGAACGCCAACTTCTTCTTCCTGTTCGAGGCGTCGGGCCTGCCCCAGGTGCCCCGGGCCGCCGGGCTGATCGCCGCCGCCCTGGGCTACAAGCGCCAGCTCGACGGCGAGCGGATCCCGCCGGTGGTGCAGCGGGGCGTGCCGATGTCGATGATCCAGAACCAGTTCCTGTTCTCGACCACGCGCATCCCCGAAGAGGTGCAGGACACCGTGCGGGCGCCGTACTCCGACAAGTGGCCGGGGCCGTCGCCGTTCCGCCACGTCGTGGTGTTCCACAAGGGCAACGCCTTCCGCATGGACGTGCTGGGCCCCGGGGGCCGCCCCTACTCGCTCGCCGACCTGGCCGCCGGGCTCGACGCCGTGCTCAAGGCGGGTGCCAGCCGGGCCGCCACCGACACGTCGGTCGGGCGGCTCACGACAAAGGCGCGGGCCGAGTGGGCGGCGAGCCGGCAGCGGTTGCTGGCCCTCGACCCCGACAACGCCGAGGGGCTGGAGACGATCGAGACCGCGCTGTTCTGCGTGTGCCTGGAGGACCTCGTCCCGGCCGGCGACCTGGAGGCCTGCGACCAGCTGCTCCACGGCGACAGCGGCAACCGCTGGTTCGACAAGGCCGTGTCGCTGATCGTGTTCGCCGACGGGACCGCCGGCATCAACGTCGAGCACTGCGGCCTCGACGGCACGACGATCCTCTACCTGGTCGACGCCATGCTCACCGACACGCCCGAGGCCCACGCCGAACGGGCCGGCGCCGTATCCCAGGGCCTTCCCGCCGTCGACCCGATCGAGTTCGTGCTCGACGACGCCCTGCGCGCCGACGTCCAGGCCGCCGCCGACGCCTTCAGCGCCTGTGCGCACGCCACCGCCACCCGCACGGTCTCGTTCACCGACTTCGGCAGCACCCGGGCCAAGGAGCTGCGGATGTCGCCGGACGCCTTCGTCCAGATGGCCTACCAGCTGGCCCACAGGCGGACGAAGGGCCTCACCGGCGCCACCTACGAGTCGATCGCCACCCGCCAGTACCAGAACGGGCGGACCGAGGCCATGCGCGTCGTCACGCCCGAGGTCCTGGCGTTCGTGGCGGCCATGGAGGACCCGGCGGTCAGCGCGACCGACCGGGTCGCCGCCTTCCGGGCCGCCGCCGACGCCCACGTCCGGCGGGCCAGGGAGTGCCAGCTCGGGGAGGCCCCCGAACAGCACCTGTGGGAGCTCCAGCTCATCCAGCGTCGGCAGGGCGCGTCGCTCGGGCCCGGGGCGACCGAGCCGCTCGCGCTGTACGACTCGCCCGGCTGGCGCGTCATGCGGGACGACTACCTGAGCACCAGCTCGGCGCCGTCGGTGCACATCCAGTACTTCGGCTTCGGCGCCACGAGCACGAAGTGCATCGGCGTCGCGTACGTGCTCCTCCCCGACGGGCTCAACGTGTACCTGAGCACGCCGGAGGCGGTGGCGCCCGAGATGGTCGCCTTCGCCGACGAGCTGCGCCGGGCCATCACCGAGCTGCAGGAGCTCCTGGCGGCGGACGTCGCCGCCGGGTAGCGGTATCGGCCGGCGTGGGCCCACCGCATCTCGGAGCAGCCGTAACCCCGCCACCGGCGGGGTCAATCGGGTGAGGGCGGGGGTGCCGGGTGTGAGGAGCGGCGGCGGCGGAGGGCGAGGGCGCTGCCGGCGAGGGCGACGGCTCCGGCGGCCGCACCGCCGATGGCCAGGGGGGCCGCGAGGCCGCCGTCGTCGGAGGACGAGCTCGCGGGCGAGCCCGACGAGGGTGCCGCCACCGGCTCGATGGCGCGGAACGGGCCGGTGACCTCGTAGGTGACGCCGCCGTTGGACCCCGGCACCGTGACGCCCGGCAGGATCTCGCTCACCGGCCGCGGGGACGGCCCGCGCTGGCTGGAGAAGTACAGGCGGTCGCGGCGGGGGCTGAAGCAGGGGCCCGTGACCTCGGAGCCCTCGTGGCCCGGGGCGGCGATGCGGACGAACGGCGCGATCACGCCGTCCGGCGAGATCATCACGACCTCCATGTTCCCGCCGTCCTCGGCCACGAAGATGTCGCCGGACCCGGCGTCCACGGTCACGTTGTCGACGCCCGACAGGATCGCCCCCTCGACGCCGAGGCCCTCCGGGTCGCCGCGCCACAACACGCTGTGGCGCTGGTCCCGCAGGTCGATGGCGTGGACGGTGTGATCCAGCTTGGTCGTGAACAGGACCGACCCGTCGTGGTACCAGACCCCCTCGCCGCCCGGGAACACGGTGGCGCCCGGCACCTGCTCGCGGGTCGGGGCGGTCCGGCCGGACGGGTCCGGCACCTCGCGCCACGTCACGGACCCGTCGTCGGCCACCACGCACGCCTCCAGCCGGCCGGCATCGAGGCTCGGGTAGGCGTCCGGGGTGAAGCGGTAGAAGAGCCCGGTGGGCTCGTCCTGGGTGAGGTAGAGCGCCTCGCCGTCGGGGTCGACGGCCACCGCCTCGTGCGCCCAGCGGCCGAGCGCCTCGTGGGCCACCGCCGGGCGCTCGCCGAGCGGGTCGCACTCGTAGACGAGCCCCTGCTCCCCGACGTCCTCCTCGCACGACAGCCACGTGCCCCACGGGGTCGGGCCACCGGCGCAGTTGGAGTGGCTGCCCTCGAGGATGCGGTAGGCGTCGACGACCTCACCGTCGGCGTCGTAGCGGATGGCGCTCACGCCGCCGGACGGGGTCGGGGCCATGAAGGAGAACACCTCGCTGTTGACCGTGTGGGCCCACCCGCCGTCGTCAGTCGGGAACGTCGCCGCCCCGTCGGGGAACAGGTGCCACACGTAGTCCGTCCCGGCCACCGGCTCGCCGGCCGTGGCCACGACCCGCGAGGTGAAGCCCTCGGGAAGGAGCAGGCCGTTCTCGTCCGGCGTCGTGGCGAGCGGGCCGTAGGGCCCCTCCCCCGGCGCGGCCCCGGCCTGGCCGGTGCTCGCCCCGGCGGCCATCGCCAGGTGCGGTACGACCGCGCCGCCGACCCCGGCCGCGACGGCCCGCTGCAGGAACTGACGCCTGTCCACCCGTGACCCCCTGGTCGTGTGCCGCCGAGAACCTAACCGGGACGCCGGTGGAAGGCGCCGGGCGGTGCTCGTGCCGCCTACCTGCCGCGCTGAGCGGGCGAGGCCCGGGGCAGGCGATGCCCGGGGTGGCCGCGGCCCCGGGCGGTGTCGGGGAGACTGGGGGCGTGCGGCTGTTCGTGGCGGTGTGGCCGCCGGAGGAGGTGCTCGCCGGCCTCGGCGACGTCGTGGCGAGGGCCCGGACGGCGGCCCCCGGGGCCCGATGGGTGGGGCGCGAGCAGTGGCACGTCACGCTGCGGTTCCTCGGCGACGTGGCCGACGCGGGCCCCGTGGCGGACGCGCTGGCCGCGGCTCCGCTGCCGGCGGCCGAGGCGGTCGTCGGGCCCCGGGCCACCGCCCTCGGGCGCAACGTGCTGGTCCTCCCGGTCGCCGGGCTGGACGGCCTCGCCGCCGCCGTGGCCACCGCCACCGACGGCCTGGGGGCGGCGCCGGACGCCCTCCCGTTCCGCGGCCACCTCACGCTGGCCCGGGCGCCCCGCCGCGCCCGCTTGCCGGCCGGCCTCCCCGGCCGGGTGCCCGCGTTCGGGCGCCGCTTCCCGGTCACCGCGGCCCACCTCGTCCGCAGCCACCTCACCTCCACCGGCCCCCGCTACGAAGACCTGGCGATCCTCCCCACGCGGGCGTGAGGTCAGCGGGCGGCGGCCGGGCGGCGGCGGCGCCAGGCCTGGGCGACCGCCGGGGAGACCCAGCCGGCGTCGCCGTCGTTGACGTTGGCGCCCGGCGGGACCAGCTCGTCGATCCGGTCGAGCACGTCGTCGTCGAGGCGGACGTCGCCGGCGTCGAGCAGGCCCTCCAGCTGCTCCATCGTGCGGGGGCCGATGATCGCCGCGCTGACGGCCGGGTGCGCCAGCGTGAAGCCGAGCGCCAGGTGCGTGAGCGGGAGCCCCGCCTCGGCGGCGACCGCCTCCAGTTGGGGGATCAGCTCGAGCTTGGTGGCGACGCCCGGGCGGTCGGGGTCGAAACGGGCCGGCATGCGGGCGGCCCGTCCGCCGGTCGGCACGTCTCCCGGCCGGTAGCGGCCGGTGAGCATGCCGCCGTTGAGCGGGCTCCAGGGGATCACGGTCATGCCGTAGCGCTGGCAGGCCGGCAGCACGGTGGCCTCGATCCCGCGGACGAAGATCGAGTACGGCGGCTGCTCGACCCGGAACCGCTCGTGGCCCCGCCGCTCGGCCACCCACTGGGCCTCGACGATGGCGTCGGCGGGGAACGTCGACGAGCCGAGGTACAGGATCTTCCCCGCCCGGACCAGGTCGGTCAGCGCCGACAGCGTGTCGTCGATATCGGTGTCGGGCTCGGGCCGGTGGACCTGGTAGAGGTCGATGTGGTCGGTCCCGAGGCGGCGGAGGCTGTCCTCCACGGCCCGGACGACCCAGCGGCGCGAGTTGCCGCGCCGGTTGGGGTCGTCGCCCATGGGGGCGTGGAACTTTGTGGCGAGGACCACGTCGTCCCGCCGGTCGGCGAGGGCCTTGCCCACGATCTGCTCGGACTCGCCGTCCGAGTACACGTCGGCCGTGTCCACGAAGTTGATGCCGGCGTCGAGCGCCCGGTGGATGATCCGGACCGACTCCTCGTGGTCGGGGTTGCCCCACGCCCCGAACATCATGGCCCCCAGGCAGAGCGGGCTGACCTTCACACCGGTGGTGCCGAGCGAGCGGTAGCGCATGCCGGCAGTCTGCCGCCGCCCGGCGTCAGCCGGCGCGCCGGTGGCAGCGGAGGACGGCGGCGGCCACCCGGTCCACGTCGTCGTCCGTGGTGGCGGCATCGGACACCGACAGGCGCAGTGCCCGGTGGCCGTGCCAGGTCGTCGGACCGGCCCACGTCGTGCCCTCCACCTGGAGGGCGGCGATGACCGCGTCGGTGGTGGCGTCGTCCCCGAAGGCGACGAGCGCCTGGTTGAGCACAACGGGGGCGAGGACCTCGGCGCCGCCGTCCGCCAGGCGCGCGGCCAGCCGGGCGGCGTGGCGGCAGCACCCCTCGACCAGGTCGGCGATCCCCCGGCGGCCGCGGGAGGCGTAGACGGCCCACACCTCGACCCCGCGGGCCCGCTGCGACATCTGGACCGACAGGTGCATCGGCGCCCTGTCGTCCTCGGACGGCAGGTAAGCGGCGTCGGTGGCGAACGCCCGGGTCAGGTCCTCGCCCCGCGCGCAGACGGCGATGCCGGAGTCGTAGCCGGCGTTGAGCCACTTGTGGCCGTCGGTCGCCCAGGAGTCCGCCAGCTCGGCGCCTAGGAGCAGGTGGCGAAGCTCCGGCACCGCGTTGCACCAGAGGCCCATGGCGCCATCGATGTGGACCCACGCGCCGGCGTCGTGCGCGAGGGGAATGAGCTCGGAAAAAGGATCGAAGGCGCCGCAGTTGACGTCGCCCGCCTGGAGCACCACGATCGTGGGCCGCCCGGGCTCACGATCCAGGGCGTCGCGCAGGACATCGGGCGCGAGCTGCGCTGCCGAGTCGCTCGGCAGCACCAGAATGTTCGACGTGCCGATGCCCAGGAGCTTTGCCGCGCGGGTGGTGGTGCCGTGCACTTCA
>DATFOS010000068.1:0-7000 GCA_035265325.1 Acidimicrobiales bacterium | reverse complement strand
CGTCGACGACTTCACCGTCCAGGTCGGCCCCGGCCAGGCGGCGCTCCTCGTCCCGCTCGTCGACACCGTCACGGTCCAGGTCGGCCCCGGCCAGGCGGCGCTCCTCGTCCCGGTCGTCGACACCGTCACGGTCCAGGTCGGCCCCGGCCAGGCGACGCTCCTCGTCCCGCTCGTCGACACCGTCGAGGTCGAGGTCGGCGTGGCGGCCGTCGGCGTCGACCGGCGCCGGCCTGGCGTGGGCGTCGACGGCGTCGGACGGGTCGCCGTCGTCGACCAGGGCTTGGAACACGTCCCGGTAGCCCAGGAACGCGTCGCGCAGGTCGTCGGTCGTGACGGCCTCGCCGGCCTCGCCGCGATGGACGGCGTACGCCCGGCGGTAGGACTCGGCCCGCTCGCCGTGGTCGACGGCGACCATGGCGGCCTGCTCGTCGAAGTCGCCGGTCGGGTAGCCGCGCTCGCGCAGGACCTGGCCCACGAGGGCGTCCGCCTCGGCGACGGCCCGGCCGGGGGCGTCGACGAAGCGGGCCTGGGCCGCCCGCCAGCGGGCGACGTAGCCGTCACGCGACGCCACCGACAGCGGCCGGATGTCCAGCGCGTCACGCTTCCGGGCCAGCTGCCGCAACCCGGCCTCGGCCTGGCGACGATCACCGTGCGCCTCGACGGCACGGTCGTACTCCGGACCGAATTGCTGCCGCAGGCGGGCCGATCGGCCCTTGGTCACGCCAAAGGCCACCAGCGCCAGGACGACGAGAACGGCCAGGGCGATCAGGATCCACACCATGACAAGCCTCCTCCGTCAGCTCGCGCGGGCTTACCCCCGCGCTGAGCTGGCCATACGCTGCGTAGCGAGCGGTGCGGGTCGGCGGGGGGCCGGACGCGCAGACGCCACGCCCGGAGGAGGGCGTGGCGTCGAAGGCTCCAGTGGGCCGGGGAGGATTCGAACCTCCGAAGGCTGAGCCGGCAGATTTACAGTCTGCTCCCTTTGGCCACTCGGGCACCGACCCTGGGGCTGTCGCACTCTAGTCGCCTCGCGACCGGGGCCCGCACACCGGTACCCTCGTCGGCCATGCCCAGCTTCGACGTCGTGTCCGAGATCGACATGCAAGAGGTGCGCAACGCCGTCGACCAGGCAATGCGCGAGGTGTCCAACCGCTACGACTTCAAGGGCACCGACAGCACCATCGACCTGAGCGAGAGCGAGATCACGCTGCGCTCGGTGTCCGAGGACCGGCTCGCCGCCCTGCGCCAGGTCCTCGAGGAGAAGCTCGTCAAGCGCAAGGTCTCGCTCAAGTCGCTCGACTACGGGAAGGTCGAGGAGGCCTCCGGCGGCACCGCCCGCCAGACGGCCGCCCTCGTCGCCGGCATCTCGACCGAGAAGGCCAAGGCCATCAACAAGTTCGTCAAGGCGCTCGGCCTCAAGGGCGTGCAGAGCCAGGTCCAGGGCGACCAGCTGCGGGTCAACGGCAAGAAGCGCGACGACCTGCAGGCGGCGATACAGGCGATGCGCGACGAGGACTTCGGCATCCCGCTGCAGTTCAGCAACTTCCGCGACTGAGCGCCGGCGCAGCCGGCGCCCCGGGCCGAACCCCGAGGGGCCGCCCCCGCCGCCAGCGTGCCACCGCCCGGGTCTGGCATCCTCGACCAGCACGCCCCGGTACGCGACGGCGCCCCGCCCGGAACACCCGACCCGTGAGGGCCCCGCCAGGGCGAGGCGCAGCCTCGATGGGGGGTCAGCGGGGGGCGAAGCCCCCCGCTGGATTGGCTACCAGGCCTGGCGCCACTCGCCCTTGCGGAGCCGGGCCACCCGGTCCTCCGTCTGGGGATGCGTGCGCCACAGGCTGCCGAAGCTCACGCGCCGGCCGGCCAGCGGGTTCACGATGAACGCCGAGGCATGGGCCGGGTCGATGTCCATCGGGATCTGGCGGGCGCCGTTCTCGAGCTTGAGGAGTGCGCGGGCCAGCGGCTCGCCGTCGTCGATGAGCCGGGCGCCGGTGCGGTCGGCCTCGAACTCGCGGCTGCGGCTGAGGGCCATCTGGAGGAGGCCTGCGGCGAGCGGGGCGAGGATCGCCAGCGCCAGCAGGGCGATGGGGTTGGCGTCGTCGTCGTCGCGCCCGCCGAAGAAGGCGGAGAACTGCAGGATGTTGGCGATCAGGGTGATGCCCGTGGCGATGGCGGCCGCCACGGACCCGATGAGGATGTCGCGGTTGCCCACGTGGCTGATCTCGTGGGCGAGGACGCCGCGGAGCTCGTCCCAGCTGAGGATGCGGAGGATGCCCCGGGTCACGGCCACGGCGGCGTGGTCGGGATTGCGGCCGGTGGCGAAGGCGTTGGGCTGCTGATCGGGCGTGACGTACAGCTTCGGCATCGGCATGTTCGCCTTCTGCGTCAGCTCGCGCACGATGGCGTAGTACTCGGGCATCTCGGCCTCGGAGACCGGGACCGCCCGGGCCGCCCGGATCGCGAGCGTGTCGCTCTTCCAGTAGGAGAAGCCGACGATGGCCAGGCCGATGGCGAGGCCGATGAATGCGCCCGTCAGCCCGCCCAGCAGCTGGCCGATGAGGACCAGCAGGCCGCCGAGCCCGGCGAGGAGGACGAACGTCTTGAACGTGTTCTTCACGAGCCGGAGGGTAACGCCGGTTCCTGAGAACTTGCTGGCAGGCGCCGTACTCTCCGCGACCGTCGCCCAGTCGTAACGCCGTCAGTCGTAGTAGCCCGAATGGATGTAGATGCAGGGCACCCCGGCAGCGTGGAACATGGCGACGTTGCGCCGGTCGTCGTCGAAGGCGAGGCGGGGCTCGAGGCCGACCGAGCGGAGTGCGCCGACCGTGGCGTGCTTGAAGTCGCGGGCGGCCTCGTAGTCGCCCCAGTTGCGCATGATCAGCAGGTCCCAGCGCAGGTCGTGGCGCTCGAGCCAGCGCAGCGTCTGGGGCCGCACCCGCACGGGGCGGCCGGTGAGCAGCACGATGCGCTGGTCGTCGGCGATGACGTCGAGCAGGCGCGCCACGTCGTCGATGAGGGCGTCCTCGCCGGAGGCCTCGAAGAAGGCGTCCCAGTCGCGGCGGGGGCGCTCGACCAGGTACTGCCGGCGGGTGGCGTCGGACAGGACGCCGTCCATGTCGAAGACGACGGCCGGGCCGGGCTCCACCGGTCCGTTGCGCCACAGCCAGTGGTCGGGAACGTCGATCACAGCGAACGCAGGTAGCAGATCTCGTCGATGCCCGGGAAGTCGGACTGGCGCGCCGGCGCCGCCCGCCACCCCCACCGCTCGTACATCGCCCGGGCCCGGACGTTCGCCTCGAGGACCCACAGCACGGCCACCCGGAAGCCGGAGGCCCGGAGGTGGTCGAGGGCGACGTCGTGCAGGGCGCGGCCGATGCCGCGGCCCCAGTGGCCGGGGTCGACGTAGAGGGCCTGGAGGTGGCCCCGCACGCTCTCGTCCGGGTCGGGGACGGCCGCCACCGTCCCCACGACCCGGCGGTCGGGCCCGCTGTCGAGCGCCACGAAGTAGGCGGCGCGGCCCCAGGGCCGTTCGATGGCGAGCCGCCAGTCCTCCGCCACGGCCTCGACCGTCGGCATCGGCGCCTCCGGCGGGAAGATCCCCTCGTAGCCCACGAGCGCGGCGCGCAGCCACACCGAGCCCATGGCTTGCGTGTCGGCGGGCTCGGCGGGCCGGACGGTCACGTCCACCCGGACCACGTGTCGCTCGCCATCGATGGTCAGTCCTCCTGCGGTTGGGCCTGGGCGCGGGCCCGGATCTCGTCGACGACGCCCGGGTCGGCCAGGGTCGTCGTGTCGCCCAGCGCGCGGCCCTCGGCCACGTCGCGCAGCAGTCGCCGCATGATCTTGCCGGAGCGGGTCTTGGGCAACTCGTCCGTGAGGATGATCGTCTTGGGACGCGCCGTGGGACCGATCTTCGTCGCCACGTGGCGGCGCAGCTCCTCGCCCAGCTCGGGACTGGCGTCGTAGCCGCCCCGCAGGATCACGTACCCGATGATCGCCTGGCCGGTCACCGGGTCGGTAGCCCCGCAGACGGCGGACTCGGCCACCGCGGGGTGGTCCACGAGGGCGGACTCGACCTCGGTGGTCGAGATGCGGTGCCCCGACACGTTCATCACGTCGTCGACGCGGCCGAGCAACCACAGGTAGCCGTCGTCGTCGAGCTTGCAGCCGTCGCCGGCGAAGTACCGGTCGGCGAAGCGGGCCCAGTACGTCTCCCGGTAGCGCTCGGGGTCGCCCCAGATGCCGCGCAGCATGGACGGCCAGGGCCGGGTGAGGGTGAGGTAGCCGCCGCCCCGCGCGACCCGGTTGCCCTCGTCGTCGACCACCTCCGCCGAGATGCCCGGCAGCGGGAACGTCGCCGAGCCCGGCTTGAGGGTCGTGGCCCCCGGCAGCGGACTGATCATGATGGCGCCGGTCTCGGTCTGCCACCAGGTGTCGACGATCGGGCAGCGCTCGCCGCCGATGACCTTGTGGTACCAGACCCAGGCCTCGGGGTTGATCGGCTCGCCCACCGAGCCGAGCAGCCGCAGGGAGGAGAGGTCGTGCGAGTCGGGCTCGGCGGTGCCCCACTTCATGAACGTCCGGATGGCAGTGGGGGCGGTGTAGAGGATCGTGACGCCGTACTTCTCGGCGATCGACCACAGGCGGTCGCGGGCCGGCGTGTCGGGCGTCCCCTCGTACATCACGCTCGTGGCGCCGTTGCTGAGGGGCCCGTAGACGATGTAGCTGTGCCCGGTGACCCACCCGACGTCGGCGGCGCACCAGTAGACGTCGGTCTCGGGGTGCAGGTCGAACACGTACCGGTGGGTGTACGTGACCTGCGTGAGGTAGCCGCCGGTCGTGTGCATGATGCCCTTGGGCTTGGCCGTCGTGCCCGAGGTGTAGAGCAGGTACAGCAGGTCCTCGCTGTCCATCGGCTCCGGCGGGCAGTCGGCCGTGGCGTCCTGCATCAGCCGGTCGAACCACACGTCGCGTCCCTCGGTCATGTCGACCGCGACGTCGCCGGCGTCGGGGTGCCCGGTCACCCGGCCGACCACCACGACGTGCTCGATCGTGGGCGTGTCGGCCAGCGCCACGTCGACGATCGGCTTGAGAAGGTGAGGCTCGCCGCGGCGGAAGCCGCCGTCGGCGGTGATCAGCACCTTGCACTCGGCGTCGTTGATGCGGTCGGACAGGGAGTCGGCGGAGAACCCGCCGAACACGACGGAGTGGGCGGCGCCGATGCGGGCGCAGGCCAGCATGGCGACCGGGAGCTCCGGGATCATCGGCATGTAGATCGCCACCCGGTCGCCCTTGGCCACGCCGAGGCGCTTGAGGGCGTCGGCGAAGCGCGAGACCTCGTCGAGGAGGTCGGCATAGGTGATCGTCCGGGTGTCGCCCGGCTCGCCCTCCCAGTGGAACGCGACCTTGTCTCCGCGCCCGGCCTCGACGTGGCGGTCGATGCAGTTGTACGAGACGTTGAGCTTGCCGCCGACGAACCACTTGGCGAAGGGCAGGTCCCACTCGAGGATCGTGTGCCAGTCCTCGTACCAGTCGACGAGCTCGGCGGCCTGGCGGGCCCAGAAGCCCTCGACGTCCGTGTTGCCGTCGTCGTAGACCTCGACCCCTGTAACCAGGGCGTGCTTCACGAACGACGGAGGCGGCGGGAACGTGCGGTCCTCGCTGAGGTAGTCCTCGATGGCGGCGGCTGTCGCCTGCTCGTCGGCCATGGCGTCCCCTCCCTGGCGGTTCCGGGCCCGGTGTCCCCGTGCTCGGTGCTCGGTCGCAGCGAGCCTACTGGTCGCCCCTCGGGCCACCCGCGGCGCTCGTTCGAGCGGGCGTCGCGGTGAGCCGACGTGTCATGGTGAGGCAATGCCACCCCGGCCCCGCGCCGGCCTGACGCGCGACCGCGTCCTAGGCACTGCGCTCGAGATCGTGGACCGCGACGGCATCGACGCGCTCAGCATGCGCCGCCTCGGGCGCGAGCTGGGCGTCGAGGCCATGTCGCTCTACAGCTACGTCGAGAGCAAGCAGGACCTGATCGAGGGCGTCGTCGAGCAGGTCTTCCGCGAGATGCCCCTGATCGTCGAGGGCGAGGGGCAATGGCGCGACCGGCTGCGGGAGCAGGCCGGCACGTTCCGCCGGGTGCTCCTGGCCCACCCGAACACGATCACGCTGGTGGCCGGGCGACCCATCGTCACGGACCGCACCCGGGCGTACGTCGAGTCGGCGCTACTCGAGCTGCAGCGCTACGGGCTCGACCTCGTGACCGCAGACCTCGTGCTCGGGCTCATCGCCTCGTTCGTGATCGGGCACGTGTCCGAGCAGGTGGGCGAGGAGTCCCGCACTGCCGCCGGCTACGTCACCGTCGAGCCGGAGGGCACCGACGCCGCCCGGTTCCCCAACGTGACCGCCCTGGTCCGGGAGGGCGTCACCGACCGCGACCGCGAGTTCGCCTTCGGCCTCGACGTGCTGATCGCCGGCATCGCCAGCCTGCTGCCGGTGGACGAACACGCCGGGGGCGACTGACCGAGGGCGACCGAGCCGGCGTCCGTCGGGGGCGTGGCCTAGATACCCCGCCACTCCAGGACGCGGAAGGACCCGAGGCCGGCCGGGTCGGTGAGGGCCGCCGCCTCGGTGACCCGGCTGCGGGCCGTGAGGGCGGCCACGTCGGGGGCGGACGCCTTCTCCCGCCACAGGGCGCGTCCCGCCTCCACCAGCTCGCCGATGCCGCGGTCGTGGAGCCAGTCGGCCTGGGTGCGGTCGGATGCCGGCGGGCGGACGAGGGCCAGCTGGTCGACGGCGACCTCGCAGGTGATGTCCTGCGTGCCGAGGCCCTCGAGCCAGGGGCCGCCGCGGGCGTGGCCCCGGTAGGTCCGCAGCCACTCGTCGGCGGGGCGGGACGCCATCTCGGGCGTAGCGGCGGCGTAGTCGAACACGGCCACCCGGCCGCGCGGCCCGGCGACCGCCAGGGCATCCCGCAGCCAGTGGCGGGCGGCGTCCTGCAAGGGCACGCGGGCCC
>DATFOS010000067.1:0-2897 GCA_035265325.1 Acidimicrobiales bacterium | reverse complement strand
CCGCATATTGCGGGCTCAAGTGCGCAATTTGGCCGAGGGAACTGGGGGTCAGCGGGCCGGCGTGACCGGGGGCTGGGCGGACCAGGGGAAGACGACCCAGGCGTCGGTCTCCCGCCACGAGTAGTGCGGGACGACCACGGATCGGGGCTTGTGGTACAGCACGGCCGTGCGGGCCTCGGCCACGTGCTGGGCCAGCACCTCGCGCACCAGGCGCAGGGTGTGGCCGGTGTCGGCCACGTCGTCGACGACCAGGACCCGCAGCCCCCGCACGTCGACGAGGTCGAGGGTCGGCGGCAGCACGACCGGGACGTCGAGCCGGCTGTCGACGCCCGTGTAGAACGCGACGTTCATGGCGCCGCAGTTCTTCACGCCGAGGGCGTAGGCGAGGGCGCCGGCCACGGTCAGCCCCCCGCGGGCGATGGCGACCACCACGTCGGGCGTCCATCCGTCGTCGGCGATGACCTGGGCGAGCTCGCGGCACGCCCCGCCGAACACCTCCCAGGTCAGCACCTCGCGGGCGACGGTCCCGGAGAGGTCGTCCTCGGTGTTGACGGACCCGTTGTCCTCGACGGTCACCCCGTCACCTTGCCAGCCGGGACACGCTCTACACGAGGTCCCACGGGTGGACGGGGACGCGGGTCACGTCGACCCCCGTCGCCGCCCGGATGGCCGACACCACGGCCGGGGTGGAGGAGATCGTGGGCGGCTCGCCCACGCCCTTGGCGCCGAACGGGGCGCCGGGTTCCGGTTGCTCGATGCACGTGGCCAGCACCTCGGGGGCGTCGGCGAACGTGGGGATGAGGTAGTCGGTGAAGCTCGGGTTCCGGACGAGGCCGTCGGTGACGACGATCTCCTCCATGACCGCCAGGCCCACGCCCTGGGCGATGCCGCCCTCGATCTGGCCGACGACCTGGAGCGGGTTGAGCACCTTGCCGACGTCCTGGCCGGTGGCGACCTGCACCACCCGGACCAGCCCGAGGTCGATGTCGACGTCGACCACGGCCCGGTGGGCGGCGAAGGCGAAGCTGACGTCGGCCTCGCCCTGGCCCTCGTCGTCGAGCGCCTGGGTGAGCTTGTGCTTGTGGACCGCCGTGGCCTCGAAGGACGCCCCACCCGCCGCCTGGGCCACGGTCAGGTCGACCTCGCCGTCGGCGGTGGTGAGGCGGCCGTCGTCGGTCAGCGTGAGCTCCTCCGGCGGCAGGCCGAGCTCGCGGGCCAGCGCCGAGCGGACCTGGTCGGCCACCAGCCGGCAGGCGCGGTGGACGGCGCCGCCGGACATCCACGTCTGCCGGGACGCCGACGAGGACCCGGCGGACCCGGCCGTGGCCGTGTCGGCCGGCTCGAGCACCACGGTGTCGACGCCCAGCATCGTTCGGACGATCTGGCCGGCGATCGTCACGAAGCCCTGGCCGACCTCGGCCACGGCGCAGCGCACCCAAGCGGCGCCGTCCGTCATGCGGACCCGCGCCTCGGAGTCGTCCTCGAAGCCCTCGGAGTACATCAGGTTCTTGAACCCGACCGCCACGCCGACGCCCCGGCGGACCCGGTGCGGGTCGGCCGTGCGCCCGGCACCGCCGGGCCGTTCGAGCACGCCGTCGCCGGCCGGCCCGGGCAGCGGGTGGGACACGGCGGCCCGGAGGCACTCGGCCACCGGGGCGGTCCCCGTGATCTGCTGGCCGGTGGGCAGGACGTCGCCGGTGCGCATGGCGTTGCGCAGCCGCAGCTCGACCGGCGGGATGCCGAGGCGCGAGGCCAGCTTGTCCATCTGGGACTCGTGGCCGAAGCACACCTGGACCGCCCCGAAGCCCCGCATGGCGCCGCACGGCGGGTTGTTGGTGCGGACCGCCACCGCCTCGATCACGGCGTTGGGGACCCGGTAGGGGCCGCAGGCGAAGCGGGCGGCGTTGGCCACCACGGCCGAGGACGAGGAGGCGTAGGCCCCGCCGTCGAGCACGAGCCGAGCCTCGACCTTCACCAGCCGCCCGTCGTAGGTGGCGTGGTGGCGGTAGTGCATCTTCGCCGGGTGCCGGTGGATGTGCCCGAGGAACGACTCGTCCCGCAGGTAGCTCATCTTCACCGGCGCACCGCTGTGCAGGGCGAGCAGGCAGGCGTGGACGTGGATGCTCACGTCCTCGCGCCCCCCGAAGGCCCCCCCGACGCCGCCCAGGTGCACGCGCACGGCCCCGGCCGGCAGCCCCAGGCAGGCGGCCACCTGGTCGCGGTCGTGGTGGACCCACTGCGTCGCGACCCACAGGTCGACGCCGCCCTCGCCGTCGGGGACGGCCAGGCCGGACTCGGGGCCGAGGAAGGCCTGGTCCTGCATGCCGACGTCGTAGGACCCCTCGACGACCACGTCAGCGGCTGCGTCGGGGTCGCCGTGGCGGATGCGCACCGTGCGGATCACGTTGCCGTCCGGGTGGATCGGCGCGGCCGCCGGGGCGCCCAGGGGATCCACGAGCGCCGGCATGGGCACGTAGTCGACGACGATGGCGTCGAGCGCCCGCTGGGCCGTGTCGGGGTGGTCGGCGGCCACGGCGGCCACCGGCTCGCCGACGAAGCGGACGACGTCGCGGGCGAACACCGGCTGGTCCGCCGAGATCAGCCCGTAGGTCGCGGCGCCGCGCACGTCGTCGGCCGTGACCACGCAGGCCACGCCCGGGATTGCCAGCGCCGGGGCGATGTCGATGCGGACGATGCGGGCGTAAGGGTGCGGCGAGCGCAGCGTGCGCCCCCACAGCATCCCCTCGGCCTCGAGATCGGAGGAGAACGCGAAGCGGCCCTGGACCTTCGGCGGGCCGTCGGGCCGCGACGGGCTCTCGCCGATGCCGCCGGTCGGGGAGCCCTGCCCACGTCGTCGGGGGCGGGCCTGGACGTCGGTCACGACACCGTGCCTCCTT
>DATFOS010000066.1:0-5402 GCA_035265325.1 Acidimicrobiales bacterium | reverse complement strand
CAAGGGATCACGGAACAGAGCCGATCCTGCGACCAGGACATTGGCCCCGGCTCGCACCGCACCCTGCACGGTCGACGGGGCGATACCCCCGTCGACCTCTAGGTCACAATCCCAGCCACCCTCGACGATCAGCCGTCGCACTGCCGTGATCTTGGGCTCCATCGTGGCGATGTAGTCCTGCCCACCGAACCCGGGGTTGACGGTCATGACCAGCACCAGCGAGCACAGGTCGAGCACGTGGGCCACCGCCTCGGGCGGGGTCGCCGGGTTGAGGGCGACGCCGGCGTCGACCCCCAGCTCGCGGATGCGACCCAGGGTGCGGTGCAGGTGGCGGGTGGCCTCGGCGTGGACGATGAGCAGCGAGCACCCGGCCTCGACGTAGCGGGGCAGCAGCGCATCCGGCTCCTCGACCATGAGGTGGGCCTCGAACCGCACCTCGGCGTGGGACCGGCACGCGGCGATGACGTCGGGGCCGAGGGTGAGGTTGGGCACGAACCGCCCGTCCATGACGTCCCACTGGATCCGGTCGACGCCGGCCTTCTCGAGCGCGACGACGTCGTCGCCGAGCCGGGAGAAGTCGGCCGGCAACACCGAAGGAGCGATCTCGATCGCACGATCGGTGTGGGCCAGAGGCGCAGCCACGGCGACATCCTAGGGTGACCGGGTGCCAGGTCCGGTCGAAACGCTGCGTGTCACGGCCGTCGCCGCGGGTGGTGACGGGGTGGCGCGGGAGCCGTCCGGCCGTGTCGTGCTGGTGGCGGGCGCCCTTCCCGGTGAGCTGGTCGATGCCGAGATCGTGGACCAGCGCCGCGACCACGCCCGGGCCGAGGTGGTCGCCGTGCGAGAGGCCGCTCCCGGCCGGGCCGACCTGCCGTGCCCCTTCGTGGCCGCCGGCTGCGGTGGCTGCGGCTGGCAGCACGTGGCACCGGCCGCCCAGCGGCAGCTGAAGGTCGACGTGGTGACCGATGCGCTGCGGCGCCAGGGTGGCGTCGCCGACCCGCGGGTCTCCGCAGGCCCTGCGCTCCGGGCCACCGCCTACCGCACGACGCTCCGTGGCGCCGCCGACGACCGCGGACAGTTCACTCTGAGGCGGCGCCACAGCGACGACCTGGTCGCTGTCCCGGCGTGCCTCGTGGCGCACCCGCTAGTCGCCGAGGTGCTCGCCGAGGGACGGTTTCCACCCGGCGCCGAGATCACCGTGCGGGTCGGGGCGCGCACCGGCGAACGGATGGTCGTCGTCGACGGGCTGGAGGACCCGGCCGACGCCGCCGACGTCGGCGCCGTGACCGTCCCGCAGGACGTCCGAGTCGTCACGGGTGCGGAGCTGGCGGCCGGCCGGCGTGCCTGGATCCATGAGGTCGTCGCCGGCCACCGACTCCGGGTGTCGGCGCGGTCGTTCTTCCAGGCCCGCCCGGACGGCGCGGAGGCGCTGGTCGACGCCGTGCGCACGGCGCTCGACGGCGCGCTCGGGGCCGGAACCCGCCTCGCCGACCTCTACGGCGGGGTCGGGTTGTTCGCCGTGGCGCTAGCCCATGACGTCGGTGCGGCAGCCCACGGGGTCGCCTCGGCGGACGGCGGCGGCCCGGATGGTCCCCAGGCCTGCGGCGGCGACGACAACGGTCGGGTCGAGGTGGTGGAGGCGTCGGCGTCGTCGGCGGCCGACGCCCGGATCAACGTGTCCCAGCTCGGCCGGCGAGTGCGTGTCGTGCGGTCCGACGTCGCCCGGTGGCGAGCCCGCCGGATGGATGTGGTGGTCGCCGATCCGCCGCGGGCGGGGCTCGGGCGGGGCGGGACGCGTGCCGTGGCCGCCACCCGAGCCCACCGCCTGGCCCTCGTGAGCTGCGACGCCGGTGCCCTGGGGCGCGACGTGCGGCTGCTGGCCCAGGCCGGCTACCGCCTCGTCGACGCGACGCTGATCGACCTCTTTCCCCATACGCCGCACGTCGAGCTCGTGTCCCGGTTCGACCGGGTCGCCAGCGGCTGACCGAGCGTCAGGCGGCTGTCGAGATCGACCGCACGTGGCCCACGACCCGGTCGAGCGTGGCGTCCTCGAGGCAGCCCGCGAGGCGCTTGCGGCCGTGCTCGCCGATTGCCGGGGAGATGGTCACGTTGTAGGCGTCGCCGCCCTCGCCGTCGTCGGCGGCGACCGGGGTGGTCACCTCTCCACCCACGGTCGACGAGCACACGGCCCACAGCGCCTGGGCGGCGGCGTCGTCGCCCCGCTGATAGTCGCGGGTGCCGACATCGAAGTTGACCACGGTGGTGGTGCCCGCTTCGACCACGTCGGGGCGGTTCTGCGTGACCTCGGCCAGGCCGACGATGCCCAGGACTCCCAGGACCGAGACGGCCACCACGGCGATCGCCTTCATCGGGTCCTCCCGACGGGTCCACGCAGGAGGTCGACGGGCTCGTCGTAGCCACGGAGGAAACCGGCGGCAGGGAGCGCCAGGCCGTCGAGCTGGACCGCCAGGCCCTTCTCGGCCACGGGACGCACGGTGGCCTTGGCCAGCCGCTCGACCACCCAGGCCAGCCCCGACATCAACACGCCGGCACCCATCAGCACGGGGACGAACACGTTCATCTGCTGCGGTCGGGCCAGCCACTCGAAGCTGACCTTCGCCGGCGGCGCCGTCTCGCGGATGCGGTCGAGGCGCTGGCGCTCCTTGGTGTCTCCCGCTCCCGCAGCTTCGCTGCGGGCCGCTCCGGCCACGGCCCGGCCTGGCGGCCTGGCCTCGGCTGCCTGGGCGTCGAGGCGCTTGCCGATGAGCTTGAGGCGTTCGGCCAGCAGGGAGCCCATCACGGCGACCTCGGCGGCGATGAAGATCGCGGCCGCCATCAGGGCCCGGTTCCACTCCCACCGGTAGAGGTAGATGAATGTGTAGCTGCCGGACGCGGCCAGCGTCAGGCCGCCGACCAGGGCGCGGATCACGCGGGCGTTCATCTCGAGGCTCCGATCTCGCAGGGTGTTGAGGCAATGGTGGTGACCGCCGGGGCGGCAGCGGTCGAGGTGGCCGCCACGTCGATGGTCGTGGGGTCGGACAGGTCGACGGTTGCCGGCACGTGCCCGTTGGGGCCGGCGGGGGCGAGGCTGTGGTCGACGATTCGCACCGTCCCGGCGGACCCGTCGACCTCGAGGCGCTCACCCTCGCTGTAGGTCGCCGTGGCGCCGACGTGGCCGACCACGGTCGGCACCTGGTGCTCACGAGCGAGGATCGCCAGGTGGCTGAGCGGGCTGCCGGACTCGGCGACCAACCCGGCGAGCCGGGGGATGACCGTGGCGAGGCGCGGGTCGAGGTGGGTGACCACCAGCACCGAGCCGCTCGGCGGCCCCGTGCCCAGATGGGCGGGGCCGCTGCCGACGCCGCCGCCGGCCCCGACACCGCCGTGCGGCGCCGCGGACGACACGACCGCGATGGGCTGCCCGTCCGGGGTGAGCCGGAACCGGGCCGGCAGTGGCCGGCTCGTCGTGCTGGGATCGGAGCAGCCCGCCAGGTCGCAGGGCACGACCCGCCGGATGGCGGCGGTGCGCAGCTTGGTGAGGGTCAGCAGCCGGACGGCCGCCTCCGCGGGCAGCACGCCGACGGAGACGAGCCGGCAGCCGAGCTCCCACGCGGAACGCGCCGTGAGCTCCTGGACCCACCGGGCGCGCAGGCGCAGGGCCTCGCGGACCACGGCGTCGTCGGAGGCGTCCGGGGAGACGGGCGCCGCCGCACCGGTGCCCGGGGAGAGGGCGCCGGGGGCGGCGGCGCTGTGCCCGGCGAGGCTGGCGAGCGATGCGTCCGGCCCCACCCGCGGCGGCGTCAGCGCCAGGACCACGGGGTTGTCGCGGGTCAGGTCGTCGAGGTCGACGTCCTCGGCCCGCGCTTCGGCCAGGGCGGACATGGCGATCGACGCCGCCGTCACGCCGTGCTCTACCTCGGGCATGAGCATGCCGGCGAGCGCCTCGTAGCCGTGGAGCGCCTGCAGCGTGGTGCGACCGTTGTCGAGCACGGCCAGCAGCGCGGCGTTGCTGAGCTGGTCGAGCGGCGGCACGTCGAGCAGGTCGGCGTCGACCTGCCCGATCACGTCACGGGCGATCAGCGGCAGCGCCCGTCCGAGCCGGCCGACCCGCCACGCAGCCCGTAGCCGCCGGGCGCCGGGCCGCGGGTCGATCTTGCGCAGGATGCGATGGCGCGGGGGCACTGTGCCGAGCGTCTCCAGGTCGGCGACGGCCCATCCGTCGAGATCCCGGGCGACGGGTGTGCGTTGCAGCGACCGCGCCGACACGGTGCCGGTGATCGTCAGCGCGTGCTCGAGACCCGCACGCAGAGGGGTGAGCCAGAGGTCGACCTCGAGGGGGCTGAGGGCGTCGGGGAACGTCTCGGCCAACGGTCCGGCGCCGAGCACCGGTCCGGCGGGCTTCCCGGTGGGCGTGGTGATCGGCCGGCTCTGCAGCAGCCACACGGAGCCGTCGCCGTCGATCGCCCACTCGATGTCCTGCGGGCCGCCGAAGGTCATGCCGGCTCGCCGGGCGAGCTTGGCGAGGGATCGCAGGGCGGCCGCCGGCACGGGCGGCGCCCCGTCGCTGCCGTTGCGGGTCTCGACCACCCGGCCGCGGGTCGACAGCACGGCAGTCCAGCCGTCGTCGAGGCCGCTGACCAGCCGGTCGGGGCCGCCCTCGACGGCGGACACCAGCAGGCGGTCGGTACGCCCGGTGATCGGATCGGCGCCGAACAGCACGCCGCCCCACTGAGCGTCGAGCTGCGGCTGCACGAGCACGGCCATGGGGGCGTCGGCGATGAGCGCATGGCGCGCCGAGGCCAGGACCTCGTCGACCGCGCCGACGAACGATCCGGGGTCTGCGACGTCGAGCACCGAGGTGAAGACCCCCGCCATCGACGACGTGCCGCCGTCCTCGTTGGTCGACGACGAGCGGACGACGACCGGCCGGGCGCCGTCGTCGGACATCGAGCGCCACGCCGTGCGGGCCGGGCTGTGCTCGCCGAAGCGCGACGGGTGCGACCAGCCGGTGTGGTCCCACGCGGTGGTGAGGACCATGCCGGGCAGGACCGGCAGCCCAGCATGCCGGGCGATGGCGAGGTTGGCGGCCTTCGCGCCCGCGAGCGAGGGATCGGTGGCGTCGGGGTGGGCGAGGTCGACCAGACCGGGGCGGGGGGAGGGGGATGGCCTGTCCATGGCCGGAGCCTGCGGGGTCCCGCTTGCACCCCGGTTGCCTGCCCCTTGCACTGGGCTCGTGGTAGACGGGGACATCCGGGCCATCATCGTGTCTCCTCGTATAACCTCGCGTCGGCCGGTCCGACGCCGGGGACATCGTCCACGAGGACGACGTGCGGCTCTTCGGCATGTGACACGGCCGGGGCGTGACGTCGGGCATACGGCCGTCGCCTGCCGGTGAGCGGGGC
>DATFOS010000065.1:0-11927 GCA_035265325.1 Acidimicrobiales bacterium | reverse complement strand
GGGTCGTGAACGAGACGACCGGCGGCTCGGGCGGCGGTGGCGGCTCGGGCGGCGGCGACGCCGAGCCCAACGACCGCTGCCGGGCACCGACTGGAACCCCGAGGCCCGGACCGCGTTCGTGGACGCTTGCGCCGACGAGCTGGCCACGACCGGCGGCGGGAATGATCCCCGACCCGTCCGGCACCTGCGGATGCGTCTACGACGAGGTGGCGGCCGGCGACGTGGGCTTCGCCGAGTTCAACCACCAGTGGGTCCTGGTCGACGCCGACCCGAACAGCGCCGCCGTCCAGGCTCTGAACGACGCCAGCATGTCCTGCATGCTCTCGGCGGTCGGCTGAGGCTCGGCCGAGCGTCGCTCGGGCGTGCGCCCACGGGCGTGCGCCGGGTGGCCGCCCGGGCGTGCAAGGCTGGTCACCTTCATGGACCGAGAGCTCACCAGGCAGCTGCTCGACGAGGCAGGCGCCACCCGCAACCGCGACGTCCTTGCCGACATCCTCCGGAACGCCTACGACCTGGCGGGCCAGGACGCCGACCGCCTGGACCTCAAGATCACGCGCGACGCCCTCAAGGAGCTGAGCGTCGCGTTCGCGATGTTCGCCCCGTTCGCCGCCGTCCCCAAGGTGACGGTGTTCGGCTCGGCCCGCACGCACCCGAGCGACCCGCTCTACGACCAGGCCCGCCGGCTGGCGGGGAGCCTGTCCGCCTTCGGGTGGATGGTCGTGACCGGCGGCGGGCCGGGCATCATGGCCGCCGCCACGGAGGGCGCCGGCGAGGGCCGCAGCCTGGGCGCGGCGATCCGCCTCCCGTTCGAGGAGGAGCCCAACGAGCTGCTCGAGGGCTCCGACCGCGTCGTGGCGATGAAGTACTTCTTCACCCGCAAGCTGATGCTCATCAAGGAGTCCAGCGGGTTCGTCTCGCTGCCCGGCGGCTTCGGCACGCAGGACGAGACCCTCGAGCTGCTCACGCTCGTGCAGACCGGCAAGTCCGCCCCGGCGCCGCTGGTGCTGCTCGACGTGCCCGGCCAGTCGTACTGGGTGTCGTGGCAGAAGTTCGTGGAGGACGAGCTGGTGGGCCGCGGCCTGGTGTCGCCGCACGACACCAACCTGTTCACGATCACCGACGACGTCGACGAGGCGGTCGCCGAGATCCGTGGCTTCTGGCAGAACTACGACTCGATCCGCTGGGTGGGCCCGCGGCTCGTCGTCCGGCTGCGGGCGGCGCCGAGCGACGACGAGATCGAGCAGCTGAACGACGAATTCGGCGACCTCCTGCACGAGGGCCGCATCGAGCGGACCGAGCCGCTGCGGGCCGAGGTGTCGGACAACGACAAGCTGGACCTGCCCCGGCTCGTGCTGCGCTTCAACGTGCGCAGGGGCGCCCGCTTCCGGGACATGATCCGCGTGCTCAACACGCTGCCCAGCGCCCCTCCGCTGCCGGACACCCCGCCCCCGCCCGACCCCCCGGGCCGCAACGCCTAGATGTCGGCGGGCTCGTCGTCGGGCTCGCGCAGGAGGTTCGCCGCCTTCTCGACGGCCCGGCGCGCCCGGGTGAGGCGGCGCTCGTCGACCGGCAGCTCGTCGCCGCCGTTGTCGATGGAGTCGCGCAGGCGGGCGATCGCCAGGTCGGCCAGCTCCTCGGAGATCGCCTCCAGCCGCGCCCGGATGTCGTCGAACTCGCCGGCCATCCTCCCAGGATGACAGACGTTCGCCGGCCGGACGGCGATGGCGGCCGGAGGCCGTAGGCTGCTCGGCGGTGCCGGACGACCTGCACGAGATGGTGGCGTTCGACGACCTGCGCGAGCGCCGCACCTGGGTGTTCGACGCCACGTTCCTCCTCAGCCCGTGGACGTGCATCTTCGGCCGGGGCTGCGAGGGCGTGCTGACCGGCCCGACGCCCGAGCGCGAGCAGGGATGCTGCAGCTACGGCGCCCACTTCACCGACGGTGGCGACGAGAAGGACGTCCTGGCGGCGGCCGAGCGGCTCACCGACGACCAGTGGCAGTTCCGGCGGCTGGCGGCCCGCAAGGGCGGGCCGGTGAAGACCACCCGCGAGGGCACGGCGATGACCCGCCTCGTCGACGGGGCCTGCATCTTCCTCAACCGGCCCGGGTTCCGGGGCGGGGCCGGCTGCGCCCTGCACCGCGGCGCCCTCGAGGCCGACGAGCGCCCCCTTGACTGGAAGCCCGACGTGTGTTGGCAGCTGCCACTGCGCCTGGTCGACAGCACCGACGACTCGGGGCAGGTCGTGTCGACCCTGCGGGAGTGGAAGCGCCGCGACTGGGGCGAGGGCGGGGCCGACTTCGCCTGGTGGTGCACCGACAGCCCGGACGCGTTCGTCGGGCACCGACCGGTGTACCGGGCGCTGCGCGACGAGATCGTGGCGTTGGTCGGCGAGTGGCCGTACCAGCGATTCGCGGAGCACGTCGAGGCGCGCGGCGAGTGGCGTTTCCTCGCCCACCCCCAGCTCAGGAAGCGGAGGGTGGGCGACGCCTAGTTGACCGGCTCCTCGTCCTCGGCGGCGTCGTGCATGCACCAGGAGGCATGCTCGTCACCTGGCTCCGCGCCGCACTCGGGGCACGGCTCGGCCTCGCCCGGCTCGAAGATGGCTGTGATGTCGAGGTCGCTGTTGCGCTTGAGAGCGCGTGCTTCCTCGAATCGGCGATGTCGACCCTTTTTCACGGGCCAGCTCCCACATGCTTGCGTTCGGCGGGGAAGTGTATCGCCGGTCGTGTCCGACCATGGCGTTCGGCGGCTGCCATCGATGGAGCGCCAGCCCCTTTGATAGCACGTAGTGAAACGTCACAGCGGTTCAATCGGACCTACGCTCCCCAGCGATGGACGTTCCCTGGTGGCAATCAGCCGTCTTCTACCAAATCTACCCGCGTTCCTTCGCGTCGAGCCGACACGAGCCCACGGGTGACCTCGGCGGAATCGACGCCCACCTCGACCACCTGGCCTGGCTGGGCGTCGACGCCCTCTGGCTCTCCCCGTTCTACCCCTCCCCCATGGCCGACTTCGGCTACGACATCGCCGACTTCTGCAACGTCGATCCCCTCTTCGGCACGCTGAGTGACTTCGACCGGCTGCTCGCCGGCTGCCATGCCCGCGACATCAAGCTGCTGGCCGACCTCGTCCCGAACCACACCTCCGACCAGCACCCGTGGTTCCGGGCCGCCCGGTCGAGCCGCGACAACGCCAAGCGCGACTGGTACGTCTGGCGCGACGGCGACCCCGACACGCCGCCCAACAACTGGCAGGCGGCGTTCACCGGCGGCCCGGCGTGGACGTGGGACGAGGCCACAGGCCAGTGGTACCTCCACCTGTTCCTGCCCCAGCAACCCGACCTGAACTGGGAGAACCCCGCGGTCGTCGATGCCATGCACGGCGTCATGCGCTGGTGGCTCGACCGGGGTGTCGACGGGTTCCGGCTCGACGTCATCCACGGCGTCGGCAAGGCCCCCGGCCTGCCCGACGACCCACCCGAGGCCGTCGGCACGCCCCACGCCGCGCTGAACGACACGCCCCGCAACCACGAGATCATCCGGGGCCTGCGCAAGGTGGCCGACAGCTACCCGGGCGACCGCCTGCTGCTGGGCGAGGTGTACCTGCTCGACACCGCCAAGGTCGCCACCTACTACGGCGACGGCGACGAGTTGCACCTGGCCTTCAACTTCCCGCCGCTCTACACGCCATGGGACGGGCCCAAGTGGCGTCGGCAGGTCGACCGGTCCATCGACCTCATCGACGACCGCGGCTACTGGACCACCTGGGTCCTGTCGAACCACGACAACATGCGGCACCGCACCCGCTACGGCGGCTCGGAGGACCGGGCCCGGGCGGCACTGTTCCTCCTCCTCGGCCTGCGGGGGTCGCCGGTGCTCTACCACGGCGAGGAGATCGGCCTGGAGGACGCCAGGATCCCGCCCGAGCGGGTCGTCGACCCCGGCGGGCGGGACGGGTGCCGGGCGCCGATCCCGTGGACCGGGGCGCCCGACCACGGCTGGGGCGTCACCGACCCCTGGCTGCCGTGGCCACCCGAGGCCGACACCCGCAACGTCGAGGCGCAGACCGACGACCCCGGCTCCATCCTCCACCTCTACCGGCGCCTCCTGGCCGCCCGGAAGGCGTCGCCGGCCCTGCAGCTGGGCGACTTCGCCTGGGTGCCGCCGGCAGGGGCGCCGGACGACGTCCTCGTGTGGGAGCGGGTGCGCGACGGCGAGCGCCGCGTGGTGGCCGTCAACATGGGCGCCGAGCCGGTCGCGCTCGACCTGACCGGCACGGTGGTGGTCGCCAGCGACGGCGCCGGCGAGGGCGGGCCCTTCGGCGGCACGCTGGCCGGCGACCACGCCGTCCTGCTGGAGGCCTAGGCGAGGCCGGCCGGTCGGGACCCGCTCAGTCGGACGCGACGGGGACGTGCGAGCGGGCCTCGATGACCAGCTGGCCGTCTCCGTCGAAGGCGAGCGCCGCCTCGCCGGCCAGCAGCCGCCGGACCGGGCCGCCGGCCACCCGCTCCCGCCACCCCGAGGCCAGGCGGGACGAGGCGTCGCCCCGCACGAGCAGTTCGATGTCGGCTCGCGTGGCGACCAGCGCGGCGTCGAGGTCGGCGTCGCGTGACAGCTGACTCACCCAGGCGGAGGCCAGGGTGACCGCCGGGCGGAACGTCGAGTCGACCCCGTCGCGCGGCGGCTCGTGGACGAGCTCGTCCGGCAGGCTCGCGCCCTGCTCGACGGCCTCGAGGAGGCCCTCGGCGGCCCCGCCGCGCAGGTGGCGGGGATCCAGCGAGCGCACCTTGTCGAGGTCGGCCCGGCTGCGGGGCGGGCGCTCGGCGATGGCCACCACGGCGAGGTCGGGCAGGATGTGGCGGACCGGCCGGTCGAGCTGCCGGGCCCGGTTCTCGCGCCAGGCGGCCACGCACTGGGCGACCCCGCGGGCCTTGCCGCGGAGGCGGCGGGCCTCCTTGATCCGCCACCAGGCCAGCTCGGGCGGCGCCGGCTCGCTGTGGCGACGGCGCAGCTCGTCGCACTCGTCGAGCGCCCAGCGCAGGCGGCCGCGTGCCTCGAGGTCGGTGCTCAGCGACAGCCACAGCTCGTCGAGGTAGGCGACGTCGGCGGCGGCGTAGCTGGCCGCCGTGTCGGACAGCGGGCGGCGCAGCCAGTCGGTGAGCCGGTCGGCCTTGGGCAGTTGCAGCCCGAGGCGCCGCTGGATGAGCACGCCGAGGCCCGGCGAGCCGAGCCCGACGAAGCCGGCGGCGACCTGGGTGTCGATCAGCGTGGTCGGCAGGGTGCCGCAGGCCCGTTCGAGGATCTCGAGGTCCTGACTGGCGGCGTGCATGAGGCACGTGCCCTCGCCGGCGAGCAGCCGGTGGAGGGGCGCCACGTCGACGGAGAGCGGGTCGATCAGGACGACCTCGTCGTCCCAGCCCAGCTGCAGCAGGGCCAGGCGGGCGTAGTACGTGCGCTCGCGGTGGAACTCGGTGTCCAGGCAGTACGTGGCGGCACCCGACGCCTGCTCGACCACCTCGGCGAAGGTGGACTGCTCCGTGACCCAGCGGAAGCGGGGCGGTGAGGCGGTGATGGTCGTTACGACTCCGATCCCGTGTCGACGGGATGGCCGGCGTCGACCCACGCCGTGGTGCCGCCGGCGACGTTGACCGCGTCGATGCCCTGCTGCCGGTAGAACTCCGCGGCCCGCATGCTGCGGCTGCCCTTGGCGCAGATGACGTACACCGTGGTGTCGGTCGGGACCTCGTCCAGGCGCTCGGGTACGGTGCCGAGCGGGACCAGGTGGGCGCCGGGCACGTGCGCGTCCTCGTACTCGTCCGGTTCGCGCACGTCGATCAGCGGTGCACCAGCCGCGCGTTTCTCGGCGAGCTCGGTCACGTCGATCTCGGGGACCTCCATGCCGGGCAGGCTAGCCCTCCCGCCCCCGCGGCCGACCTACTCCGGACGAGCGGCCTCATCCGGCAGGTCGGCGGGCGTGTCGGCGTCGGCCAGTGCCCCGGGCGCGACGTCCGGGACGGCGACGACGACGAGGCCGGCGGCGGCCACGCCCCGGTGGACGGCCCGCTCCCCCGCCGCCAGGCGCCCCCGCAGCGCGGCCGCGGCCCCGGGCCGCCAGGCAGCGTGCGCCCACTGGGGTCGCCCGCCCGCCTCCGGGACGGCGACGTCGGCGCCGGGCGCGTCCGCCAGCGCCCGGACGGTGGCCCGCATCGCCGCCGGGGACGGCGCGACGAGGTCGCAGGCGACGACGAGCACCGGGCGGTCGTCACCCGCCCCGGCGTTCCGGCCGCGGCCGCGGCCCGCGCCGGCGGCGTCCGAAGCGGCCCCGGGGGTGCCCGGAGCGGCGTCCGGAGCGGCCCCGGGGCTGCCCGGAGCGGCCGCGGGGCTGCCCGGAGCGGCCCCGGCGGCGAGGGCGGTCACGATGGCGGCCAGTGGGCCGGCGCCCGGGTGGTCGTCGGGGACGACCGTGAGGCCGAGGGCGGCGAGCGCAGTGGCGTCGCCGCCGACGGCGACGACCTCGTCCGCCCCGGCGGCGCGCAGGGCGTCCGCCACCCGCAGCGCCATGGGGACGCCGCCGACCGGCAGCAACGCCTTGTCCCGCCCCATGCGGCGGCTGGCACCTCCGCACAGGACCGCCCCGCGGAAGGCCGGCACCTCCGGCGCATCGGCCGGCGGTCGGGTGGCGGTCAGGCCGGGCCGCCGCCGTAGCGGGCCGTGACGCCCCGGCTGGCCCCGTGGTGCGCGACGGCGTCGGCCAGGTCGGCCAGGAACTCGTCGGCCACGCCGACGTGCGACGGCGACAGGATGGCGTGGAGCCCGCCCTGCTGGCGGTCGAGGTGCCAGCCGCGGTCGTCGAGGACGTCGGCCACGGCGGCCAGGTCGACCGCGTCGGACGCGATCTCGAGGATGCCCGGCACCGGGTCGCCGGTGAGGTGGAGGCCCTCGATCGCCTCGACGCCCTTGCGCAGGCGGGCCGACGCCTCGCGCACCTCGCCGGCGAGGCGCAGGTAGCCCTCCTCGCCCAGGAAGTTGATCGTCGCCCAGGCGGCGGCGATGGGAGCGGCGGGCCGGGTGCCGGCGGTCGTGGCCGAGCCGTACAGCCCACCCGGCCAGCCGTCGAACAGGAAGTACTGGTGGCGGAGCAGGTCCTCGGTGCGGTGCAGCAGCAGCGACACGCCCTTGAACGCCCAGCCGTACTTGTGGACGTCGGCCGACAGCGAGGTGACGCCGGGGACCCGCATGTCCCACGGGGGCACGTCGTCCCCCAGGCGCTGGAGGAAGGGCAGCAGCCAGCCGCCCAGGCAGGCGTCGACGTGGCACAGGGCGCCGGCCTCGGCCGCCACGGACGCCAGCGCCGGGATCGGGTCGACGACGCCGTACGGGTAGCAGGGCGCCGATCCCACGATCAGCGCGGTGCGGTCGTCGACGGCCTCGGCCGTGGCCACGGCGTCGGCCCGCCCGTCGGGCCCGACGGGGACCCGCACCTCGGCCACGTCCAGGTAGTGGCAGGCCTTGGCGAAGGCGGGGTGGGCCGTGGCGGGGACGACGATCGTGGGCTCGTCGATCCCCCGCTCGCGGCGGGCGTGGTCGCGGGCGACCTGGACGGCCAGGAAGATGCTCTCGGTCCCCCCGCTGGTCAGCTTGCCGGCCCGGGGCTCGCCGCCGAGCAGGTCGGCGCCCATGGCCACCACCGCGCGCTCCATCGCCAGCAGGCTGGGGAAGGCGAAGGGGTTCAGGTAGTTCTCGTGCAGGTACTCCTGCGCCACGGCCTCGTGGAGGCGTTCGAGGCCCGGGTCGGAGGCGTTGTAGACGAGGCTGAACGTGCGGCCGTGGCGCCAGTCGGCGTCGTCGTCCCGCTGCGACCGCATGCTGGCCACCAGTTCGTCGGCGGGCCGACCGTGAGCGGGGAAGGTCAGGGGGGCCTCGGCGGCGTCCATGCGCGGGAGCGTAGGGGTTCGGGCACGGCTAACCCGTCGGCCCGGCCTCACTCCCCGTCCGTCGGGAGCTCCCGGTAGCCGTAGAGCTTGGCGGCCGCCAGGTGCAGGCGGCACACGACCATCCGCTCGGTGCCCGCCCGGTTGGACAGCTCCACCTGGACCTCGCCCTCGCGTGCGCACCAGTCGACCCAGTCGCAGACGGTCACCGTCCGTGATCCCTCGCGCCCGTGTCGCCGCCCGTCGATACGCCCATGCCCGTGCTCCTCTCCGTGCCGCCCAGGCTGATGTCACCGGATTCGGCGTCGACCCGGAGCTCAGCCGCCGTAGCTCATTCGTGTGTCCTCCATGCGGAGGACGTCGATGGACTCGTCCCGTTGGAAACCCGTATCGACGACCTCCCCGATGAAAAATGTGTGCCCACCGCAGTCGACGGGGTTGCGGACCTCGCAGTCCAGCCAGGCCACGGCCTGGTCGAGCACGGGCGCGCCGGTCCGGGCGTCGTGGAAGGCGAAACCGTTGAGCGTGCCGGCCGCGGGGTCGTACTCGACGGGCTTGGTGAACTTGCGGACGATCGCCCGGTCGTCGCGGGCGATCGTGTTGAGCGTGAACACGCCCCCGTCCGCGATCAGCTGATGGGTGAGCGCGGTCTTCTCGATGCCGACGCCGAGCAGCTTGGGGTCGAACGACACCTGCGACGCCCAGTTGAGCGTCATCAGGTTGCGGCGGTCACCGGCCCGGCTCCCGACCACGTAGAGGCCGGAGGGGAGCGTCCACAGGACGCGCCGCCGCAGCTTGTCGTACTCCTCCTCGGCCTCGGGGCCCTCCACGCCGGGCGGGAAGGGGCCGACGGGACCGGTTCCTCCAGGGGCTGCCATGGCCGGGCACCTTACGGCGCCCCCGTGAGACGGCGCCGCCCCAGGGCGGCCGCCCCCAGGCCCGGCCCGCGCCCCGGTGCCCGGCGCCCCGCCGTCAGTCGAGGCGGGGCGGCAGGCCGAAGAGCGGGAACAGCGCGTCGGTGTCGAGGAAGGCGTTGATGGCGGTCACCCGGTCGCCGGCCGTCTCGATGACCTGGAGCGAAAAGGGCTCGTGCCCGGGGCCGGACGCCGCCGGCCGATACTGACCGAACGCCGGCGACCCGCTCGCCGCCACGGGGACCAGCCGCGAGCCGGCGCAGCCCCGCCCGGGCCCGTCGAGCCAGCGGACCACCTCGGCCGCGTTGGGCAGCCACAGCTCGTAGGGCGGCATCGAGAGCGTGGCGTCCTCGTGGAGGAGGGCCGTGAGGGCCTCGAGGTCGTAGCGCTCGAAGGCGTCGACGTAGCGGGCGACCAGGTCGCGCCCGGCCTCGTCGATCGCACCGGCGCCGGCGGGCCCCGTGCCGGCCGGGGCGCCTTCGGCGTCGAGCCCCCGGGCATCCAGCGTCGCCCTCGCTCGCTGGAGGGCGCTGTTGACCGACGCCACGGTGGTGTCGAGCAGGGCGGCCACCTCGTCGGCGTGCCAGCGCAGCACTTCGCGCAGGATGAGGACGGCCCGCTGGCGGGGTGGCAGGTGCGCCAGGGCGGCCACGAACGCCAGCGTGATGCTCTCGTGGGCGACGGCCCGGTCGGCGGGGTCGGCACCGGTGGGCGCCGCCCAGCCGTCGGGGGCCGGCAGCACCCAGTCGGACTCGGGCCGCGGCGAACCGATGCCGTCCTCGACCACGCGGGACTCGGCCACGTCCATCGGGCGGGCGCGCCGCTTGCGGCCGTCGAGGTGGTCGAGGCACACGTTGGTGGCGATGCGGTACAGCCACGTGCGCACGGACGACCGACCCTCGAAACGGTCGGCGGCCCGCCAGGCCCTGACCATCGTGTCCTGCACGGCGTCCTCGGCCTCGAACGGCGAGCCCAGCATGCGGTAGCAGTAGCCGGTGAGCTCGCGGCGGTGGCGCTCGAGCGCCGCCTCGAGTTCGGCCCGGGCGGGCGCCTCGGGCGCCGTCGCCCCGGTCGGGCTCGCCGTCGTCGGTCCCGCCGTCGTTGGCGTCCCCGTTACAGCCATACGACGACACTACCCGTACGAACACGTGTTCGGTACCCTTGTCGCATGCCACCTCCGAGGACGTACGTGATGAGCACCGGGGCGACCGGGCCACGGGACGACCGCCGGCCGGCCGGCACGATCCACGCCGCGCCGAGCACGCACCCACCGGTGCACACGACGTTCTGCGGGCGCTCCGAGGGGCTGTACTGGTTCGGCCACGTCGACTTCCACGAGGCCGAGGGCGACAAGTGCCCCACCTGCGTCGACGCCGCGAGGGCCCGGGGCGAGACGGGCCCGATCCACGCCTGGCCCACCGACGGGGCCTAGAGTCGTGCGATCCGAGTTGTCGATGGCCGGCTGGGGGCCGGTCGATGCCCGGTTGCGGGTGAAGCGCGATGGACGCCGTCACGTCGCGTAGCGTGTTGACCACTACCCGGAACAAAGTGGACGGTGGAGAGCCCTGCCGGGGTCACCCGGCGGAGCGGAGGGCAGACATGACGATCCCCGTGATGCAGACCTCGAGCAGCAGCGACACGACAGACGACAAATGGGCCGAGGCGAACTGCGCTCACGGCCACGCCGTCGACGAGATGCGGGACGCGCTCGAGCGCATCCGCGACATGACCGGTGACGCCAGGGTCCGACGCATCGCCGCAGAGGCGCTCCAGCGCAGCTGAGTATCGGCGAGTCGCGCGCCCGGCACCGCTCCGTGCGGGCCGGGCGCGCGGTTCGGTCCTCGTCGACGCACCCGCCTGGTGGCCTCCCTCGACGGTGTCGCCGGTCTTGCTGGTCTCCCGGTCTCGCTGGGGCCGGACCACCGGGCCGGGCCGCGCCCGGGCCGGGGCCCGCTCAGCCGGGTTCGGCGGGCGGCCAGTCGGCGTCGAGCTGGCGCAGGAACAGGGCGCAGCGCTCGGCCTCGTCGTCCTCGCCGATCGCCTCCGCCGAGCGGCGCAGGCCGTCGAGGGCCCGCAGGAAGCCGCGGTTCGGCGGGTTCGCCCAGCGGACGTAGCCGGAGCCCCGCCAGCCACTCCCCCGCAGCCGGTCGAGCCCGCGGTGGTAGCCGACCCGGTGGGCCGCGTAGGCCTCGACGTCGTCGCGCCCGAGGTCGCCGAGGCGCGCCCAGGCGTCGAGGAAGCGCGGCCAGCGGGCCACGACCTCGGCCACGGCGGCCCGGCGCTCGTCGTCGGGACGGGCCAGCGCGGCGTCGAGCGCGGCGACCGCCTCGGCGGGCTCGTCGTCGAGCACCGTCTCTGGCGGGCCGGAGGTGGTCAGCTGGACGGGCCGGTCGGTCATGCGTCGTCTCCCCTGTTGAGCAGCCTGGCGACCCGGGCGCCGACGCCGTAACCGCTACCCGCGGGCGCGTGGCCGTCGCCGTTCCCGACGCCATTGCCATTGCCGTTGCCGACGCCATTGCCATTGCCATTGCCGTTCGCCGCCGCCGTCCGGCCGGCCGCAGCGATCCCGCTGCGAGCCCCGTTCCGCGCCGCGACGCCCAGGTCGACGGGGGCGATGTCGCCGGCAGCTGTGCCGGTCCTGCCGGGGCCGACAGCGCCCGTGCCCGCGGCGGTCCCCGTGCCCGCCCCGCCGGGGCCGACAGCGCCCGTGCCCGCGGCGGTACCCGTGCCGGCCCTGCGGGAGCCGACAGAGCCCCTGCCCGCGGCCGTACCCGTGCCGGCCACGCCCGGGCCGGCGGCGGAGTTCCTGCCGGCGGTCCCCGTATCGGGGCCGACGGGGGTGGTAGTGGCGGTGCCCGGGTTCGCGGTGCCCGGAGCGACTGCGGCGACGTCGGTCGGGGCGGCCGGCGCCGGCGGCGGGCCCGGGCGGACTGCGTCGACGTCGCGCCGGGCGGCGACCGCACGGCGCCAGCGGGCGACGTCGAGCGTGACCGTGGCGGCGTCCCGGCGGTGACGGCTGCGGCCCACCCGGTCGCGCAGGGCCTGGCGCATCTCGCCGACCCGGCGGTGGTCGTTGCCCTC